>NZ_JBQQCA010000021.1:0-109843 GCF_052246635.1 Streptomyces sp. 6N223
AGATCTCCGCGCCGAGGTGGCGGGCGATCTGCACGGCCGCCGTGCCCACGCCGCCGGTGGCGGCGTGGATGAGGATCTTCTCGCCCGCCGTGAGGCCGGCGAGGTCCACCAGCCCGTACCAGGCGGTCAGGAAGGTCGTCGGAACCGCCGCCGCCTGCTGGTCGGACCAGCCCGGCGGGATGGACACCAGAGCACGCGCGTCGGCGACGGCGATGGGGCCGAAGGCGCCCTCGAACAGGCCCAGCACGCGGTCGCCGACGGCCACCGAGGTCACGTCCTCGGCCACCTCCAGCACCACGCCCGCGCCCTCGCTGCCCCGGAACACGCCCTTGTCCGGGTACATGCCGAGCACGATCAGCACGTCGCGGAAGTTGATGCCGGCGGCGCGCACCGCGATCCGGACCTGCCCGGGCGCCAGCGGCTCCAGCACCTCGGGACAGGCCACGACCTCGACGCCGTCGATGGTGCCGGCGTCGTTCGACGCCAGCCGCCAGGCCACCTCGCCCGGCGGCGGCGTCAACTCCGGCGCCGCCGCCCGCTCCAGCCGAGGCGTCAGCACGCGACCACCGCGCACCGCCACCTGCGGCTCGTCGAGCGCCACCGCCCGCGCGACGGCGTCGAGCACCTCGCCGGGGCGAGCGTCGTCGTCGATGTCGCACAGCAGGAAACGGCCGGGGTTCTCCGACTGGGCGCTGCGCACCAGGCCCCACACGCCGGCCGCCGCCAGGTCGACGTCCGTGCCCTCGTCCACGGCGGCGGCGCCGCGGGTGACGAGCACCAGCCGGGCGTCGGCCAGGGCCGGTTCCTCCAGCCACCGCCGCGCCAGCGCCAGCGCGCCGGCGGTCACGGCCAGCGCGCCGTCGGCCGATTCCGGGTCGCTGCTCTCGGACGCGGGAACGCCGGCGAGCACCGTCGAGGGCGTTGCCGTCCCGTCGTCGGCGCAGGCGGCGAGCAGGGCGTCGATGTCGGCGTAGCGGGGCGGCCGGTCCTCCTCCGAGGAGTCGACGTCGAACGGGAGCGGACCACCGTCCAGGACCGCCCACTCCGCGGCGTCGAAGCCGACCGATCCCGGCGCCACGGCCTCCGAGGACGCCGGCATCGGCACCCACGCGACCGCGTACAGGCCGTCGACCCGCCGCGTGCCGGCGTCGCGCAGCTGCCGCGCGCTCGTCGCGCGGACGACCACGGACTCGGCGCTGAGCACCGCGCCGCCCGCCGCGTCGGCCACCACGAGCCGGAAGCCGTGCTCCAGCGGGGACATGCGGACCCGCGCCGCGCGTGCGCCGGTGGCCCACAGCGTGACGCCGCTCCAGGCGAACGGCAGCCGTAGCTGTCCCTCCTCGCCCTGGCCGTCCAGCGCCAGGGGGTGCAGGGCGGCGTCGAGCAGCGCGGGATGGATGCCGAACCCGTCGGCGCCCTCGCCGGCCGCCTCGGGCAGCGCGACCTCGGCGAGCAGGTCGTCGCCCTGCCGCCAGGCGGCGGTCAGGCCGCGGAACGCCGGGCCGTAGCCGTAGCCCATCGCCTCGGCGCGGTCGTAGAAGCCGGCCACCTCCACCGGCTCGGCGCCCGGCGGCGGCCACGCTCCCGCCAGCACCGCGTCCGCCGCGTCCGGGGTGGCAGGAGGCGCCGAGGCCAGGTGCCCGATGGCGTGGCACGTCCAGGGCGCCGAGCCGTCGTCCGCGTCGGGACGGGAGTGCACCCGCACCTCGCGGCGGCCGTCCTCGCCGGGGGCGTACGCCACCACCTGCACGCGCAGCCCGCCGGACGCGGGCAGCGTCATCGGGGCCTGGAGCGCCAGCTCCTCGACGCCGCCGCAGCCCGCCTCGTCGGCGACCCGCAGCACCCACTCCACCAGGGCCGCGCCCGGCACCAGGGTGGTGTCGGCGACGACGTGGTCGGCGAGCCAGCCGCCGCTCCCGGCGGAGGGCAGGCGGCCCGTCATCACCAGGCCGCCGTCGGCCAGTTCGACCGCGGCACCGAGTTGGGCGTGCGCCACCGACGTGAGCCCCGCGCCCCGCAGGTCGCCCGGTCCGCCGTCCATGGCCAGCCAGTAGCGCTGGTGTTGGAAGGGGTAGGTGGGGAGGTCGGTGGTGGTGGGTGGGGTGGTGGTGTACCAGGGGTGCCAGTTGATGGTCAGGCCGGTGGTGTGGGCGTGGGCGAGGGCGTGGGCGAGTTGGTGGGGTCCGCCGTGGTCGCGGCGGAGGGTGGGGATGGTGGCGGCGGTGGTGGTGGCGGTTTCGATGGTGTCCTGGATGCCGGGGATGAGGACGGGGTGGGGGCTGATTTCGATGAAGTGGCGGTGGCCGTGGGCGAGGGCGGTGGTGAGGGTGTCGGTGAGGCGGACGGGTTGGCGGAGGTTGGTGTACCAGTAGTCGGCGTTCAGGTCGGTGGTGTCGTGGCGTTGGGTGGTGACGGTGGAGTAGAACGCGACTTCGGAGGTGGTGGGGGTCAGGCCGTCCAGGGCGGTGGTGATGTCGTTGTGGATGCGGTCGACGTGGGGGCCGTGGGAGGCGTAGTCGACGTCGATGGTGCGGGTCCGCGCCCCCTGGGCCTTGGCGGCCGTCAGGACGGTGGTGATCTCCTCGAACGGGCCGGAGATCACCGTGGCGGCCGGGCCGTTGTGGGCGGCGATGGCGATGCCCGAGGCGGCCTCGCCGAGTTCGGTGAGGAGGGTGGTGGTGTCGTCGGCGCTGAGGGTGAGGGAGGCCATGCCGCCGTGGCCGGTGAGGGTGCGGAGGGCTTGGCTGCGGAGGGCGACGACTTTGGCGGCGTCGTCCAGGGTGAGTGCTCCGGCGACGCAGGCGGCGGCGATTTCGCCTTGGGAGTGGCCGATGACGGCGGCGGGGGTGATGCCGTGGTGGTTCCAGAGGGTGGCCAGGGAGACCATGACGGCCCAGAGGGTGGGCTGGATGACGTCCACGCGGGTGGGGTCGGTGTCGGTGTCCTGGCCGCGTAGCACGGCGGTCAGGGACCAGTCGACGTACGGCGCGAGGGCGCGTTCGCACTCGGCGATCCGGGCGGCGAAGACGGGCGAGGTGTCCAGGAGTTCCACGCCCATGCCCTGCCACTGCGACCCCTGGCCGGGGAAGACGAAGACGGGGCCCGCCTTCGCGGTCGTGACCGTGCCGGTGACGACCGCCGGATCGGGCTCGTCCGCGGCCAGCTTCTCCAGCCCGGCCAGCAGCGACTCCCGGTCGTCGCCCACGATCACCGCCCGGTGCTCGAACGCCGACCGCGTCGTCGCCAGCGACCAGCCCACCTCCTCCACCTCGGCGGCGGGGAGCCGCCTGGCCAGGTTCGCGGCCTGGTCGCGCAGCGCGCCGGCGGTGCGGGCGGAGAGGACGAGCGGCACGAGGCCGCCGGCCTCGGGGGCCGCCTCCGACACGGGACGCTCCGGCTCGGGCCGGTCGGGGGCCTGCTCGAGGACGACGTGGGCGTTGGTGCCGGAGATGCCGAAGGAGGAGACGGCGGCGCGGCGCGGCTGGCCGGTCTCGGGCCAGTCGGCGGGCTCGGTGAGGAGCCGGACGTTGCCGCTGTCCCAGTCCACGTGCGGGCTGGGCCGGTCGACGTGGAGGGTGGCGGGCAGTTGGCCGTGCCGCATCGCCATGATCATCTTGATGACGCCCGCCGCGCCCGCGGCGGCCTGCGTGTGGCCGAGGTTCGACTTGATCGCGCCCAGCCACAGCGGCCGGTCCTCCGGCCGCTCCTGCCCGTACGTCGCCAGCAGCGCCTGCGCCTCGATCGGGTCGCCGAGCGTCGTGCCCGTGCCGTGCGCCTCCACCGCGTCGATGTCGGACGGGGCGAGGCCGGCGTTGGCCAGGGCCTGGCGGATCACCCGCTGCTGCGAGGGGCCGTTGGGGGCGGTCAGGCCGTTGCTGGCGCCGTCCTGGTTCACGGCCGAGCCGCGCAGGACCGCGAGAACCCGGTGCCCGTTGCGGCGGGCGTCCGACAGCCGCTCCAGCACCAGCAGCCCGGCGCCCTCGCTCCAGCCGGTGCCGTCGGCGGCGGCCGCGAACGGCTTGCACCGCCCGTCCGCGGCCAGGCCGCGCTGCCGCGAGAACTCGACGAAGGTGTTCGGCGTCGCCATCACCGTCACGCCGCCGGCCAGGGCCAGGTCGCACTCGCCGCCCCGCAGCGCCTGCGCCGCCAGGTGCATCGCCACCAGCGACGACGAGCACGCCGTGTCCACGGTGAGCGTCGGCCCCTCCAGGCCGAAGGTGTAGGCCACCCGGCCGGACGCCACGCTCGGCGTGCTGCCGGTCATGATCTGGCCCTCGTAGCCCTCCGGGATCCGGCCGAGGAACCGCGCCCCGTAGTCGTCGTACATGATGCCGGTGACCACCGCCGTCCGGCTGCCGCGCAGCGACACCGGATCGATGCGGGCGTGCTCGAACGCCTGCCACGCCGTCTCCAGCAGCAGCCGCTGCTGCGGGTCGGTGGCCAGCGCCTCCCGGGGGCTGATCCCGAAGAACTCCGCGTCGAACAGGGCCGCGTCACGCAGGAAGCCGCCCTGACTGGTGTAGCTCTTGCCCGTCCGCTCGGGGTCGGGGTCGTACAGGCCGGCGACGTCCCAGCCGCGGTCCTCGGGGAACGGCCCGATGGCGTCCACCCCGTCGGCCACCAGCCGCCACAGCTCGTCGGGGGAGTGCACGTCGCCCGGGTAGTGGCAGGCCATGCCGACGACCACGACGGGGTCGTCGGCGTTCCCGGCCGCGGGGCGAGGGCCCGGCGGGAGAGGCGCCGAGGCGGCAGCGGCCACGGTGTCGAGCAGCTCGGTGCGCAGGTGGCCGACCAGCGTCTCGGGGGTCGGGTAGTCGAAGATGGCGGTGGCGGGCAGGCGTACGCCCGTCGCGGCGTGGATGGCGTTGCGCAGCTCCAGCGCGGTCAGCGAGTCGAGGCCGAGCTGCTGGAAGGTCCGGCCCAGCTCGATGGAGTCCGGATCGGGGTGCGCCAGGACGGCGGCGATGCGCTCGCGCAGCAGCTCGCCGATCACCAGGTCCTGCTCGGCCTCGGGCAGCCCGGCCAGCCGCCCGGCCCAGGAGGGCGCCTCGGCCGCCGGGGCCGCCGAGCCCGCCGAGGCCGTGCGCACGGGGACGCGCACGAGGCGCCGCAGCAGCGGCGGCAGCGTTCCGGCGGCGGCCTGCTCGCGCAGCACGGCGAGGTCGAACCTGGCCGGCACGAGCACGGGCAACGCGCTGGCGAGCCCCGCGTCGAACAGGGCCAGGCCCTGCTCCTCCGAGATCGCGGCGGTGCCCGAGCGCGCCATACGGGCCAGGTCGGCGGTGGCGAGGTGTTCCGTCATGCCGTCTCCGACCCCCCACAGGCCCCAGGCCAGCGAGGTCGCGGAGCCGCCCTCGGCGCGGACGCGCTCGCCCAGGGCGTTGAGGAAGGCGTTCGCCGCGCCGTAGTTGCCCTGCCCGCCGTTGCCGAGGACGGACGCGGCGGAGGAGAACAGCACGAACGCCGCCAGGCCCGCGTCGCGCGTCAGCCGGTACAGGTGCCAGGCCGCGTCCACCTTCGGCGCCAGCACGGCGTCGAGCTGGGCGGGCGTCAGCGAGGTGACGACGCCGTCGTCGAGCACGCCCGCGGTGTGGATCACCGCCGTCAGCGGGTGCTCCTCGGGGACGGTGGCGAGCAGGGCGGCCAATGCCTCGGGGTCGGTGGTGTCGCAGCGCTCGACGCGCGCCTCGGCCGACAGACCGGCCAGCTCGGCCGCGAACGCCTCGATGCCCTCGGCGTCCGGCCCGCTCCTGCTGACCAGCAGCAGATGCCGGGCGCCGTGCGTCTCGACGAGGTGCCGGGCGACGAGCCGGCCGAGGGAGCCGGTGCCGCCGGTGATCAGGACGGTGCCCTCGGGGTCGAGCGGGGCGGGTGCCGCGTCCTGACCGGTGGGCTGGCCGTGCCGGCCGTGCTGGCCGGGCTCGTCGGGGAGGCCCTGGACCAGCCGGGGCACCAGCGCGCGGCCGTCGCGGAGCGCCAGGTGGGGCTCGTCGGCCGCCCCCGCGGCGGTGACCGCCGCCGCCAGCGCGTCCCGGGAGGCCGGGGCGTCGTCCAGGTCCACCACGGTGACGCGGCCCGGGTGTTCGGCCTGGGCGGCGCGCAGCAGGCCCAGGACCGAGGCGCCCGCCAGGTCGGCGGGGGAGTCGTCCGGCTCGGCCGCGACGGCTCCGGCGGTGAGGACCACCAGACGGGTGCCGGCGAAGGCGTCGTCGGCCAGCCAGTCGCGCAGCAGCGCCAGGGTCCGGTGCGTGGCGGCGCGGACCAGGGCGGGCGGCTCGTCGGCGTCGGAGGCGTCGCCGGCGTCGTCGGCGTTCTCGGTGGCTCCCACGACGATCAGGTCGGGTGCCGGCGCGCCGGCGGCGAGCGCGGCGCGCAGCGCGTCGAGGTCCCGATGGCGCGTCACCCGCTCCTCGGGCAGCGAGCCGGTGGCGGGGTCCGTCGCGTCCGAGCCGATGACCGCCCAGGTCTCCGAGGCCGACGCCGACGCCGAGGCGGACGCCGCGAAGGGCTCCCACTCCAGCCGGTACAGCGACCTGTCGGCCTGGCCAGCCCCGGACCGCCACCGTTCGGCGGAGACGGTGCGCAGCGCGAGGGAGTCGATGGTCGCGACCTCGGCCCCCGCGTCGTCGGACAGCCGCATCGTCACGCTGTCCGGGCCCGTCGGGGTGACCCTGACCCGCAGCCGGGACGCGCCGCGCGCCAGCAGCCGCAGGCCGCCGAAGGAGAACGGCAGCCGGACCGTGCCCGGCGCGCCGCCCGCCTGGTCCTCGCCGGTGAACAGCTCGCCGATGGGGTGCAGGGCGGCGTCGAGGAGCGCGGGGTGGACGGCGTACGCGGCGCCGTCGCCGCGCTGTTCGGGCGCGAGGGCCACCTCGGCGTACATCTCGTCGCCGGCCCGCCACGCGGCGCGCAGCCCGGTGAACGCCGGTCCGTACCGGTAGCCGTCGGCGGCCAGCCGCTCGTACAGCCCGTCGACGTCGATGGCGACCGCCCCGGCGGGCGGCCACTGGGCCGGCGGCTCGGCGGCCTCGGCCGCGCCCGCCCGCCCGAGCGTGCCCGTGGCGTGCCGTCGCCACGGGCCGGACGGCCCGTTCTCCGCGGCGTCCGCGGCGTCCACGGCGTTCGCGTCGTCCGCCGCGTCAGGTTCGCCGCCGGACGGGCGCGAGTAGATCGTGACGGCGCGCCGGCCGGACGGCTCGGCGGCGCCGAGGGCGACCTGGAGGTCCACCGCCCCGGCCGGGGGCATCAGCAGCGGCGCCTCGAGCGTGAGGTCCTCGATCCGGTCGCAGCCGCCTCGCTCGCCGGCGTGGAGGGCGAGTTCCACGAAGAGCGTGCCGGGCAGCGGCACGGCGTCGACGATGGCGTGGTCGGCCAGCCAGGGCTGGCTGCCCAGCGACAGACGGCCCGTCAGCAGCACCCCTCCGTCCGCCGGTTCGAGGGCGGCGCGCAGCAGCGGGTGGTCGCTCGCCTCCAGCCCGGCGGCCCGCACGTCGGCCTCGCCCTGCGAGGGATTGCGCCAGTAGCGGCGGCGGTCGAAGCGGTAGGTGGGCAGCTCGGTCGCCGAGGCGCCGGACGGGAAGGCGGCGGCGAATTCGACGGCCTCGCCGTCCACGTGCAGCCGGGCGAGCGCCGTGAGCAGCGTGCGGGACTCGTCGCGTCCCTTGCGCAGCCCGGTGGCCAGCACGGGCTCGCCCGCGCCCGAACCCTGGCCCGGCCCCTCGGCGGACAGGCAGTCGCGCGCCATGGTGGTCAGCACGGCGTCGGGGCCCAGCTCCAGGAAGCGGCTGACGCCCTCCGCGCGCAGCGCGGCGATCCCCTCGCGGAACCGCACCGGCTGCCGGGCGTGCCGCACCCAGTAGTCGGGGTCGCACAGCTCCTCGGCTCCGGCGAGCGCGCCGGTGACGTTCGACACGACGGCGATCCGCGGCGGGGCGTACGCCAGCGAGGCCGCGACCCGCCGGAACTCCTCCAGCATCGGCTCGATCAGCGGCGAGTGGAACGCGTGGCTGACCGCGAGCCGCCGGGTGCGGTGCCCGCTCTCCCGCAGCGTGCGGGCGATGTCCTCGACGGCCTCCTCCTCGCCCGAGACCACCACCGAGGACGGGGCGTTGACGGCGGCGAGCGCGACCCGGTCCTCGCGGCCGGCCAGCAGCGGCGCCACCTCCTCCTCGGCGGCCTCCAGCGCGACCATCGCGCCGCCCTCGGGCAGCGCCTGCATCAGCCGTCCCCGGGCGGCGACCAGCCGCGCGGCGTCCGGCAGCGACAGCACCCCCGCGACGTGGGCGGCGACCAGCTCGCCGACCGAGTGGCCCGCCAGGTAGCCCGGCACCACGCCGAAGGACTCGACCAGCCGGTACAGGGCCACCTCGACGGCGAAGAGCGCGGCCTGCGTCACGCCCGTGGCGTCCAGCGGCGACGCCTCGCCCTCGCGGGCGGGCGCGAAGACCAGCTCGCGCAGCGGCCGCTGCCCCTCGAGATGGGAGTCCAGCGCCGCGCACGCCTCGTCGAAGGCGGCCGCGAACGCCGGGTACGCCGCATACAACTCGGCGCCCATGCCGGGGCGCTGGCTGCCCTGACCGGTGAACAGGAACGCGCTGCCGCCCAGCCGCGCCGGCGCGGACGCCAGCGTCGCGTCCGGGTGGGAGGTTCCCTCCGCGAGCTCGGCGAGCCGGGCGCACAGCTCCTCGCGGTCCGCGCCCAGCACGACCGCCCGGTGGTCCAGCGCCGACCGCGTGGCCGCCAGGGACCAGCCGATGTCGTCGACCGGCACGTCCGGCCGCGCGGCCACGTGCTCCGCGAGCGCCGCGGCCTGCGCCCGCAGCGAGGCCGCTCCGCGCGCCGAGACCACCCACGGCACGACCGTGCCCTCCGGCCGCGGCGAGGCGTTCGCGGGGGCCGGGGCCCCCGGCTCCTCCGCGTCCTGCGGCTCCGGGCGGCTCGGGGCCTCCTCCAGGATCAGGTGGGCGTTGGTGCCGCTGATGCCGAACGACGACACCCCGGCCCGGCGCCGCCGGTCCCCCGACGGCCACGCCACCGGCTCGGCCAGCAGCCGCACCGCGCCGCCGTCCCAGTCGACGACGGGCGTCGGCCGTCCGGCGTGCGGCAGGGCGGGCAGCGCGGCGTTCCGCATCGCCATGACCATCTTGATGACGCCGGCGACGCCCGCCGCGCCCTGCGTGTGCCCGAGGTTCTGCTTGACCGCGCCCAGCCACAGCGGCCGGTCGTCGTCGGGGCGCTCCTGACCGTAGGTCGCCAGCAGCGCCTGGGCCTCGATGGGGTCGCCCAGCGTCGTGCCCGTGCCGTGCGCCTCGACCGCGTCCACGTCCGACGGCGAGAGCCGGGCGTTGGCCAGCGCGGAGCGGATGACGCGCTGCTGCGACAGGCCGTTGGGCGCGGTCAGGCCGTTGCTGGCGCCGTCCTGGTTGATCGCCGAGCCGCGGATGACCGCGAGCACGCGGTGGCCGTTGCGCTGGGCGTCCGACAGGCGCTCCAGCAGCAGCAGCCCCACGCCCTCGGAGAACGCCGTGCCGTCGGCCGACTCGGAGAACGCCTTGCAGCGGCTGTCGGCCGCCAGGCCCCGCTGCCGCGCGAACTCGGTGAAGACGTACGGCGTCGTCATGATCGTCACGCCGCCGGCCAGGGCCAGGTCGCACTCGCCGCCCCGCAGCGCCTGCGCGGCCAGGTGCATCGCCACCAGCGACGACGAGCACGCCGTGTCCACCGTGACGGCCGGCCCCTCCAGGCCGAGGGTGTACGCCACCCGGCCCGACAGCACGCTGGGCGCGTTGCCGGTGACCAGGTAGCCCTCCGCGGCCCGGTCGACGTGCGGCGTGCCGAAGCCGGGCAGCGCGGTGCCCGCGTACACGCCGACGGGCCCGCCCTTCAGCGACGCGGGGTCGATGCCCGCCCGCTCCAGCACCTCCCAGGCCACCTCGAGCAGCAGCCGCTGCTGCGGATCGACCGCCGCCGCCTCGCGGGGGCTGATGCCGAAGAACTCCGGGTCGAACAGGTCGGCGTCGTGCAGGAACCCGCCCTCGCGGGCGTAGGTGGTGCCCGGGTGGCCGGGGTCCGGGTGGAACAGCCGCTCCAGGTCCCAGCCGCGGTTGGCCGGGAACGCCGTCATCGCGTGCCGGCGCGCGGCGACGAGGTCCCACAGGTCCTCGGGCGAGGCGACCCCGCCCGGGTAGCGGCAGGCCATCGCCACGATGGCCACCGGCTCGCGCTGTCCGTCCTCCACCTCGCGCAGGCGTGCCCGGGTGTCGTGCAGGTCGGCGGCGACTCGCTTGAGGTAGTCGACCAGCCGCTCTTCCGTCGCCTCCGTAGTCATTGCACTCCGAGTTCCTTGTCGATGAAGTCCAGGACCTGGTCGGTCGTCGCGGCCTGGAGCCGCTCGGCCGCGCCGCCGCCGTTCTGGCTCGTGGCGTGGGCCGTCTTCCACGTGGCCAGCAGCGACTCCAGACGCGCCGTCACCGCCGCCGGGTCGCCTCCCTCGCCCGCCTCGCCGCCGTTGGCTCCGTCGGCGCCGGGTGCGGCGAGCGCCGCCAGCGCCGTGAGTGCCTCCTCCAGGCTGGTGAGCTGGCCGAGCACGGGCGCGTAGGCGTCACGGGCCGCCGGCGCCTGGCCGTCGGGCGCGAGCTGGGTGCGCAGGTGCTCGGCCAGCGCCGTGGCCTCCGGGTAGTCGAAGATGACCGTGGCGGGCAGCCGCAGGCCGGTGGCGGCCGTGACGCGGTTGCGCAGCTCGACGGCGGTCAGCGAGTCGAACCCGAGCTCCTTGAACGCCGCGTCGGCGGGCACGGCGGCGGGGTCGGCGTGCCCGAGCACGGTGGCGGCGTGCCTGCGGACCATGTCGGTCAGCAGGCGGCGCTGCTCGGCCGGGGCCAGCCCGGCCAGCCGGGACGCCCAGTCCCCGGGATCCTCGCCCCCCGCCCCCGACGACGCGGTCGGCCGCGCCGCCGCCCCGGCGGAACGGGCGTCCGCCGCGAGGGCGCGCAGCGGCGCGGGCAGGGCCGCGGGGGGCTGCGCGGCCAGGCCGCGGGTGTCCAGGTTCAGCGCGAGCAGCGCGGGCCGCCCGTGCCCGAGCGCCGCGTCGAACAGGTCCTGCCCCTGCTCGGTGCTGGTGGGAACGATGCCCTGGCGGGCGATGCGCGCCACGTCGGCCTCGGTCAGCCCGCCGGTGAGCCCGCTCGCGGCGGCCCACAGGCCCCAGCTCACCGAGACGCCCGGCAGGCCCTCGGCGTGCCGCCGCTCGACGAGCGCGTCGCAGTAGGCGTTCGCGGCGGCGTAGTTGGCCTGCCCCGGGGTGCCGAGGGTCGAGGCGAAGGAGGAGAACAGCACGAACATGCCCAGCGGCATCCCGGCCGTGGCGGCGTGCAGGTGGGCCGCCGCCGCGGCCTTGGCGTGCCACACCTCGGCCAGGCGCTCCTCGTCCTGCGAGGGCAGCATGGCGTCGGCCACGGTGCCCGCCGCGTGGACGACGCCGGTGAGCGGATGCGCCGGGTCGACGCCCGCGAGCGCCTCGGCGAGGTCGGCGGCGTTCCCGGCGTCCGCCGCCGCCACCCGCACCCGCGCGCCGAGTTCGGTGAGACGGGCCGTCAGCTCGCCCGCCCCGGGCGCGTCCGGGCCGCGGCGGCTGAGCAGCAGCAGGTGCCCGATCCCGTGCGCGCGCACCAGGTGTTCGGCGATCAGGCCGCCGAGGGTGCCGGTGCCCCCGGTGATCAGCACCGTGCCGTCCGGGTTCAGCGCGGGCGGCACCTCCAGCACCAGCTTCCCGGTGTGCCGGGCCTGGCTGAGCTGCCGCAGCGCCTGCCGGGCCTGGCCGAGCCGCCACGCGGCGACGGGCAGCGGCGTGAGCTTGCCGTCGGCGAACAGCCCGCCCAGGCCGGCCAGCATCTCGGCGATGCGCGCGGGACCGGCGTCCGCGATGAGGTCGAACGCCCGGTACGCCGCGCCCCCGTGGTCCCGCGCGACCCGCTGCGGATCGCGCACGTCCGTCTTGCCCATCTCGGCCATCCGCCCGCCGGGCGCCAGCAGCCGCAGCGAGGCGTCGGTGAACTCGCCCGCCAGGCTGTTGAGGACGACATCCACGCCCCGGCCGCCGGTCGCCGACCGGAACGCCTCCTCGAAGTCGAGGTCACGCGAGGAGGCCCGGTGGGCGGCATCGACGCCCATGCCCTCCAGCACCGGGTGCTTGGCCGGGCTCGCGGTGGCGTAGACCTCGGCACCCAGGTGCCGGGCCACCTGCACCGCCGCCATGCCCACGCCGCCGGTCGCGCCGTGGATCAGGACGCGCTCGCCGGGACGCAGCCGGCCCAGCTCGACCAGGCCGTACCAGGCGGTGAGGAACGCCACCGGCGCCGCCGCCGCCTCCCGCATGCCCCAGCCGTGCGGCACGGGGGCGAGCATCCGTGCGTCGGCTACCGCCAGCGGGCCGAACGCGTCGTCGAACAGGCCCATCACGCGGTCGCCGACGGCGAGGCCCGTCACGTCGTCGGCCACCTCGGCGACGACGCCGGCGCCCTCGCTGCCGATGGTCGCCGAGGCGTCGGGATACATGCCCAGGGAGATCAGCGCGTCGCGGAAGTTGAGCCCCGCGGCCCGCACGGCGATCCGCACCTGCCCGGGCGCCAAGGGCGCGGCGGCGCGCGGGCTGGGCGCCGCCGTCAGGCCCTCGGGCCCGGTCGTGCCGGCCACCAGGCGCCAGGCCCGCTCGCCCGGCGGGGGCGCCAGCTCCGCCTCACGGTCCGCCCGCGCCATCCGGGGCACCAGCGCGCGCCCGCCGCGCAGCGCGAGCTGCGGCTCGTCGGCGCGCACGGCCTCGCGGACGGCCGCCGCCAGGTCCGCGTCATCGGTGTCGGCGTCGGTGTCGACGAGGAGGAAACGCCCCGGCTGCTCCGTCTGCGCGCTGCGCAGCAGTCCCCAGACCGCCGCGGCGGCGGGGTCCACCGGCTCCGCGCCCGCGTCCTCGACGCGCACCGCCGAGCGGGTGACCACGGCGAGCCGCGCGCCCTCGCTCCCGCCGCTCACCGTCAGCCAGGCCTGAGCCAGCGTCAGGACGCGGCTCGCGGCGCTCAGGCCCGCGTCGGCCGCGTCGGCCCCGGCCGGGTCCGCGCCGCCGGCCGGCGCCACGGCCACCACGGCCTGCGGGACCTCGGCGCCCGCGTCCACGGCGCCGGACAGCGCGCCGAGGTCGGCGTAGCGCTCGGCGCCGGGCAGCTCGGGGGCGTCGTCGCCCAGCACCGCCAGCGTGACCGGGGCCGCCGCCGCGTCGGGCGTGCCGGGCAGCGGCGCCCACTCGACGGCGTACAGGCCGTGCGAGCCGCGCGCACGGCTCGACGCGCGGAGCTGCTGGACGCTGGTCTCGCGCAGCGCGACCGCGTCCGCGCTGAGCACGGGTGCGCCCGCGGCGTCCGCCACCAGCACCCGCAGCCCGCCGCCCGGCAGCGGCGACAGCCGGACCCTGACGCGCGTCGCGCCGCCGGCCCACAGCGACACCCCGCTCCAGGTGAACGGCAGCAGCACCTCACCGCCCGAGCCCTCGGCGTCGAGGTGACCGGCCAGCAGCACCGGCTGCATCACCGCGTCGAGCAGCGCGGGATGGATGCCGAAGCCGTCCGCCTGGTCCGCCGCCTCCGTGGGCAGCGTCACCTCGGCCAGCGTGTCATCGCCGTCGCGCCACACGCTCTCGAGGCCCCGGTAGTGCGTTCCGTAGCCGTAGCCCGCCGCCTCGGCCCGCTCGTAGAACCCGTCGGTGGCCACCGGCCGCGCCGCCGGGGGCGGCCACGCGCCGTCCAGGCCGGGCGGCACCGGTCCGGCCCGGCCCGGCAGCAGCGTGCCGGAGACGTGGCAGAGCCAGGCGTCCGGCTCGGGCACCCCGGCGTGCTCGCCGTCCTCCTCGGGCCGGGAGTACACGTGCACCGAACGCCGGCCCTCGCCGTCGGCGGCGCCCACCACCACCTGGACCAGCAGGCCGCCCGAGGCGGGGAACGCCGCGGGGACCTGGAGCGCCAGCTCCTCGATGCCGCCGCACCCGGCCTCGTCGGCCGCCCGCAGCACCCACTCCATCAGCACCGCGCCGGGCAGCAACGCCACGTCCGCGACGACGTGTTCGGCCAGCCAGCCCGCGCGGGCCGCCTCCGGCAGCCGCCCGGTGAGCAGCAGGCTGCCGTCCGGCAGCCGCGCCGCCGCCGGCAGCAGCGGGTGCCCCACCGGGATCAGGCCCGCGCCCGCGACGCCGGCCGCGCCGCCGAACGCGCCGGACCCGCCGGCCCCGGCGGAGCCGCCCTCGGTCGGCAGCCAGTACCGCTCCCGCTGGAAGGCGTACACCGGCAGCGGCACCGCCCGGGGCGCGGGCCCGTCACCGGCGGCGTACCAGCGGGTCCAGTCGACCGCGACGCCCGCGACGTGCGCCTCGGCCAGCGCCCGGCACAGCCGCTCGGGGCCGCCCTCGTCCCGCCGCAGCGTCCCGATGCCCACGGCGGCGACGCCCGCCGCATCGAAGCACTCCTGCATGCCGAGCAACAGCACGGGGTGCGCGCTGGCCTCGACGAACACCCGGTAGCCGTCGGCGAGCAGCGCCTGGACGGCGTCGGCGAAGCGCACGGGCTGCCGCAAATTGGTGAACCAGTAGCCGGCGTCCAGGCCGGAGGCGTCCATGCGGGCGCCGGTCACCGTCGAGTAGAAGGCGACGTCCGAGGCGGCGCCGGACACCCCGGCGAGCACCTTGGCCAGCTCGCCGGCGATCCGGTCGACCTGCGGGCCGTGCGAGGCGTAGTCCACGTCGATGGCGCGGGCCCGCAGACCGTCGCCCTGGGCGGCGGCCACCAGCTTCGCGACCTGCTCGGGCGGCCCGGACACGACCGTGGACGACGGCCCGTTGACCGCCGCGACCGTCACCTCCGGCGCGTGCGAGGCGGCCAGCTCCTCGGTCAGCTCGACGCCGCAGCCCAGCGAGGCCATGGTGCCGTGCCCGGACAGCGCCCGCAGGGCCAGCGCCCGCAGCGCCACCACGCGGGCGCCGTCCCGCAGCGTCATCGCGCCCGCGACGCAGGCCGCGGCGATCTCGCCCTGCGAGTGGCCCACCACGGCCGCCGGCCGCACGCCGTGCGCCTCCCACACCGCGGCCAGCGACACCATCACCGCCCACAGCACCGGCTGGAGCACATCGACCCGGCCGATGTCGGCCGCGCCGTCGGCGCCGCGCAGCACGTCGGTCAGCGACCAGTCCACGAACTCGCCCAGCGCCGCCTCGCACTCGGCGACGCGCGCGGCGAAGACCGGGGAGGCCTCCAGCAGTTCGACGCCCATGCCGAGCCACTGCGACCCCTGCCCGGGGAAGACCATGACCGGGCCGGCGCCCACGTCGCCCGCCACGCCCCGCACCACGGCGGGGCCCGGCTCGCCGGCCGTCAGGCCGTCGAGCGCGGCGAGGAGCCCGGAGCGGTCCCGGCCCACCACCACGGCCCGGTGCTCGAATGCCGAGCGGCGCGTCGCCAGCGACCAGCCCACGGCGGCGGGGTCGCCCGCCGTGCAGTCCGCGCCGTCCGCGCCGTCCGTGCCGTCCGTTCCGTCCTCCGCCAGGAACGCGCCCAGCCGCGCGGCCTGCTCGCGCAGCGCTGCCTCGGTGCGCCCCGAGACGGGCCAGGCCACCACGCCGTGGGCGGCGCCGCCGGCCGCAGGCGCCGGCTCCTCATCGGCGTCCGGGGCCTGCTCGAGGATCATGTGCGCGTTGGTGCCGGAGACGCCGAACGACGACACCGCCGCGCGGCGCGGCCTGTCGCTCGCCGGCCAGTCCTGCGGCTCCGTCAGCAGCCGCACCGTGCCGTCGCTCCAGTCCACGTGCCGGGTCGGCTCGTCGATGTGCAGGGTCCGGGCCAGCTTCCCGTCCCGCAGCGCCATCACGGTGTTGATCGCGCCCGCGACCCCGGCCGCCGCGTGCGTGTGGCCGATGTTCGACTTGATGGAGCCGAGCCACAGCGGCCGGTCGCCGGGCCGGTCCTGGCCGTAGGTGGCCAGCAGCGCCTCCGCCTCGATGGGGTCGCCCAGCCGGGTGCCCGTGCCGTGCGCCTCGACCATGTCCACGTCCGCGCTGGTGAGGCCCGCCCGCGCCAGCGTGTCCCGGATGACGTTCTCCTGGGCGACGTCGTTGGGCGCGGTCAGGCCGTTGCTCGCGCCGTCCTGGTTGATCGCCGAGCCCCGCAGGACGGCCAGCACCTCGTGCCCGTTGCGGCGGGCGTCGGAGAGGCGTTCCAGCACCAGCAGGCCCGCGCCCTCCGAGAAGCCGGTGCCGTCGGCGGCGGCGGCGAACGGCTTGCACCGGGCGTCGGGCGCCAGCGTCCGCAGCCGGCAGAACTCCGTGAACATCAGCGGCGTGGACAGCACCGTGACGCCGCCCGCCAGGGCCAGCGAGCACTCGCCGCGCCGCAGCGCCTCGCCCGCCAGGTGGATGGCCACCGTCGACGAGGAGCAGGCGGTGTCGACGGTGACCGCGGGCCCCTCGAAGCCGTACGTGTACGCGATGCGGCCGGAGATGATGCTCGTGAGGCTGCCGGTGGTGGCGTAGCCCTCGAAGCCGTCCGGGATGCGCGGCATGCCGGAGATGTAGTCCTCGCTCGACACCCCCACGTACACGCCGGTGCGGCTGGCGCGCAGCGTGTCGGGGACGATGCCGGCGCGCTCCAGCGCCTCCCACGACAGCTCCAGGAGCAGCCGCTGCTGCGGGTCCATGCTCAGCGCCTCGCGCGGGCTGATCCCGAAGAAGGCGGCGTCGAAGCGGTCGACGTCGTAGAGGAAGCCGCCCTGGCTGACGTAGCTGGTGCCGACGTTGCCCGGGTCGGGGTGGAAGAGGCCGTCCAGGTCCCAGCCCCGGTCGGTGGGGAAGTCGCCGATCGCGTCGCCGCCGGCGAGCACGAACTGCCGCAGCTCCTCGGGCGAGCGGACCTCGCCGGGGAAGCGGCAGGCCATGGCGACCACCGCCACCGGCTCGTGCTGCCCGTCCTCCAGCTCCCGCAGACGGGTTCTGGTGTCGTGCAGCTCGGTGGTGACCCGGCGCAGATACTCGACCAGTTTCTCTTCGCTGACCATTCGTCACCGGCCTTCAGCGGGAGGGGTGCGGGGGACGGGCGTCGGAGAGCACGCCCAGCTCGTTGTCGATGAAGTCGAGAAGGTCCTCGGCCGAGGCGGACGCCAGCTTGTCCGCCGCGTCGGGCGTCGTGCCGTTCCCGTCGTTCTCGCCCGTGCTGTGCGTGCCGCTCGTGCTGGTGGTGTCGTGCGTGGAGTTCGCGGGGGTGGGCTCGTCGGGGGTGAGCTGCTGCTCGATGCGGCGGGCCAGCTCCTGCGGCGTCGGGTGCCGGAAGACGACGGCTGCGGGCAGCCGCAGCCCGCTGGCCGCCACCAGCCGGTCGCGCAGCTCGACCGCGGTCACCGAGTCGAAGCCCAGCTCCTTGAAGGAGGCGTCGACCCGCACCGCCCCCGGGTCGGACTGCCGGAGCACGGTGGCCGCGTGGTCGCGCACCAGCTCCAGCACGGTGCGGCTCCGTTCGGCCGGCGCGAGACCCGCCAGCCGGTCCGCCCAGTCGGTGGTCCGGCCGGGCGCGGCGGCGGCCACCGGCCGGGCCGGTGCCGCACGGCCGGACCCGCCGGACGCGCCGGCCCCGCCCGTGGCGAGCGCGCGCAGCGCCGCCGGCAGCTCGCGGACCGGCCGGGCGGCCAGCGCCCGGGCGTCGATGCCGGCCGCCACCAGCGCGGGCCGGTCGGCGCGGCAGGCCGCCAGGAGCAGCGCCAGCCCTCGGTCGGCGCCCACCGCCCCGGCCCAGGGACCGTCATCGGCATCGGCATCGGCATCGGCACCGGCGGCTGCCCACGGCCCGAACGCCACCGACGCGCCGGGCAGCCCGGCCCGCCGCCGCTCGGCGATCACGGCCTTGCCGAACGCGCCGGCCGCCGCCGCCTCGGGGCTCACCGGCCCGCCCCACAGGGCGGCGCCGTCCGACAGGGTCACGAATCGCGCCAGGCGCAGCCCGGCCGTCGCGCGGTGCAGCGCCGTCAGGGATCCCGCCGCCGCGGCCCAGCCGCTCGCCGTCGCGGCGTCGGCGGACAGCCCCGCGGCGTGGACGACGCCGGTCAGCGGATGGGCGGGATCGACCTGCGCCACCGCCCGGTCCAGCGCGTCGGCGTCGAGCGGGTCGGCCTCGACGACCCGCACCCGGGCGCCCCAGCGCTCTTCATCGCCTTCATCGCCTTCATTGCCTTCGTCGCCTGCCTCGCCGTGCCCGCCGCCGAGGCGGAGCAGCAGCAGGTGCCGTACGCCCTCGGCGCGGGCCAGGTGCTCGGCGACCGCGTCGGCCAGCGGGCCTGAGGCGTCCGTGACGAGGACCGTGCCCTCCGCGTCGAAGACCGCGCCGCCCGGGACGGGAGCCGAGCGCGCCAGGCGTGGCACGAGCACCCGGTCGCCGCGCAGCGCGGCCCGCGGCTCGTCGAGCGCGGCCACCCGCGCCACGGCCACCGGGTCCGCGACGGCGCCGTCGCCGGCGTCGGTGTCCGTGTCCGTGTCGATCAGGGAGAGGCGGCCGGGGTGCTCCGCCTGGACGCCGCTGACATAGCCCCAGGCCGCCGCCGCGGCGGGATCCGCCGGCTCGTCGACCGCTCGCCGGGTGAGCACGGCCAGGCGGCTGCCCGCCAGCGAGGGCTCGGCGAGCCAGGCGCCCAGCACCTCCGCGATCCCGCGCACGCCGGCCAGGGCGTCGTCGTCCCCGACCGGCGGGCGCCACAGCACCACGGCCGGGGCCGGTGCCCCCGCCTCCAACGCCGCCAGCAGCGCCGGGAGATCGGCGTACCGGTCGGCGCGCGGCCCGCTCGGCTCCGCGGGCGCCTCGCCCAGCACGGCCACCCGCCCGGCCGGCTCCCCGTCGCCGGGCGCCACCGGCACCCACTCGACGGCGAAGAGACCACCGGCGGCCGCCTGGCTCGCCTCGCGCACCTGCCGCGCGCTCCGCGGGCGCAGCACCACCGAGGCGACGCTCAGCACGGGAGCCCCGGCCGTGTCGGACACGGCGATCCGCAGCTCGCGTTCGTCGTCCGTGCCGCCCGCCACCGGCGAGAGCCGGACCCGCACGGCGCGGGCCCCGGTCGCCCACAGGCGTACCCCGCTCCACGCGAACGGCAGCCACAGCCGGTCGTCCGCAGCCGCGCCGTCCGCGCCGTCCGCGTCGTCTGCGTCGTCCTTCTCGTCGGGCCCGGTCAGCAGCGCGGGCTGCAACGCGGCGTCCAGCAGCACCGGGTGGACGCCGAAGCCCTCCACGTCGTCCCCGGCCTCCTCCGGCAGCGCGACGTCGGCGACCAGCTCGGCGCCGTCCCGCCACAGCGCCCGCACGCCGCGCAGCTCGGGCCCGTAGCCGTAGCCGCGCAGCTCGGCCCGCTCGTACAGCCCGGTCAGCTCGATGGCCTCGGCGTCCGCGGACAGCCCCGGTTCCACCGGACAGGCCTCCTGGGCCCGTGTCCCGGGGACCAGCGAGCCCACCGCGTGACAGGTCCACCCGGCACCGGCGTCGGTGGGGCGGGAGGAGATCCGCACCTCGCGGCGGCCGGAGTCGTCCGGCGCCGCGACCGCGACCTGCGCCAGCACCTCGCCGCACGCGGGCAGCTCCAGCGGCGCGCGCAACAGCAGCTCCTCCAGCGACGCCCCGCCCGCCTCGTCGGCGGCCAGCAGCGCCCACTCCACCAGGGCGGCGCCGGGCACCAGGCGTACGCCCGCCACGGTGTGGCCGCCGAGCCAGTCGGCGTCGCCCGGGAGGCGGCCGTTGAACACCAGGCCGCCGTCGGCGAGTTCGACCGCCGAGGACAGCAGCGCGTGGCCGGCGGGCCGGGTGCCGGCCGCCGCCGCGCGCTGTTCGCGGCGGCCCTCGTCCGGCGTCAGCCAGTAACGCCGCCGCTGGAAGGGGTAGGTGGGCAGCTCGACCGTGCGCGGCCGGACCCGGCCGTCGGCGAACTCGGCGAACCAGCGGCTCCAGTCGACGGCGAGCCCCGCCGCGAAGCCCTCGCCCAGGGCGTGCGCCACCTGCTCCTGGCCGCCCTGGTCCCGGCGCAGCGTCGGCACGGTGACGGCCGGGACGTCGGCCTCCTCGAAGCAGTCGCGCAGCGCGGGGATCAGCACGGGGTGGGGGCTGACCTCGATGAAGACGCGGTACCCGTCGGCCAGCATGGCGTCGATCGTCGGCGCGAACCGGACCGGCTGCCGCAGGTTGGTGAACCAGTACTCGGCGTCCAGCTCCTCGGTCCCCTGCCGCGCGCAGGTGACGGCGGAGTAGAACGCCGTGGCGGCGGCGCGCGGGCCGATCCCCGCCAGGTCGGCGCGGATCGTGTCGGCGAGCCGGTCGACCTGCGGGCCGTGCGAGGCGTAGTCCACGTCGATCGTCCTGGCCCGGTGGCCGGCCGCCTCGCACGCCGCCACCACCGCGGCCACCTGGTCGGTCGGCCCCGAGATCACTGTGGAGAACGGCCCGTTGAACGTCGCCACGGTCACCTGCGCGGCCTCCGCGCCCCGCTCCGCGAGGAAGCGGTCGGTCTCCTCGCCGCTCAGCGCGAGCGAGGCCATGGTGCCCTGGCCCGCGAGGGCGCGCAGCGCCCGGCTGCGCAACGCCACGACCCTGGCCCCGTCGCGGAGCGGCAGGCCGCCGGCGACGCAGGCGGCGGCGATCTCGCCCTGCGAGTGCCCGACGACGGCGGCGGGCGTCACGCCGAAGCTCTCCCAGACGGCGGCGAGCGACACCATCACCGCCCACAGGCACGGCTGGATGACGTCGACCCGGGACGGGTCCGGCGCACCGGGCGCGCCGCGCAGCACGTCGGTCAGCGACCAGTCGACGAACTCGCCCAGCGCCGCCTCGCACTCGGCGACGCGCGCGGCGAAGGCGGGGGAGGCCTCCAGCAGTTCCAGGCCCATGCCGCGCCACTGCGAGCCCTGGCCGGGGAAGACCATGACGGGGCCGGGGGCGGTCGCCGCGGCGAGGGCGGCGGCGACCGGAGGGCCGTCCGCCACCGCGCGCAGGCCGGAGAGCAGCTCGCGCGGGTCCGAGCCGCTGACGACGGCCCGGTGCCGGTCCGCCGACCGCGTGGTGGCCAGCGACCAGCCCACGTCCTGCGGGGACGGCGCGGTGCCGGTGCCGGTGCCGTCGAGCCAGTCGGCCAGACGCCCGGCCTGGTCGCGCAGCGCGTCGGGGGTGCGGGCGGAGAGGACCAGCGGCACGACGCCGCCGGCTGCCTCGGGTGCCGGCCCCGGTTCGGGCCGCTCCGGCTCGGGCCCGCCGGGGGCCTGTTCGAGGACGAGGTGGGCGTTGGTGCCGGAGATGCCGAAGGAGGAGACGGCGGCGCGGCGGGGGCGTTCGTCCGCCCGCGGCCAGTCGGCGGGCTCGGCGAGGAGTTCGACGGCGCCGCTGGTCCAGTCGACGTGCGGGCTGGGCCGGTCGACGTGGAGGGTGGCGGGCAGGCGGCCGTTGCGGAGCGCCATGATCATCTTGATGACGCCGGCCACGCCCGCGGCGGCCTGCGTGTGGCCGATGTTGGACTTGATCGAGCCCAGGCGCAGCGGCCGGTCGCCGGGCCGGTCCTGGCCGTAGGTGGCCAGCAGCGCCTGCGCCTCGATGGGGTCGCCCAGCGTCGTGCCCGTGCCGTGCGCCTCGACGGCGTCGACATCGGCCGGGGAGAGGCGGGCGTCGGCGAGGGCCTGGCGTATGACGCGCTGCTGCGAGGGGCCGTTGGGGGCGGACAGGCCGTTGCTGGCGCCGTCCTGGTTGATCGCCGAGCCGCGGATGACCGCGAGCACCCGGTGGCCGTTGCGGCGGGCGTCGGAGAGGCGTTCCAGCAGCACCAGGCCCGCGCCCTCGCTCCAGCCGGTGCCGTCGGCGGCGGCCGCGAACGGCTTGCACCGCCCGTCCGGGGCCAGGCCGCGCTGCCGGGAGAAGGAGGTGAACATGCCCGGCGTCGCCATCACCGTCACGCCGCCGGCCAGTGCCAGGTCGCACTCGCCGCGCCGCAGCGCCTGCGCGGCCAGGTGCAGGGCGACCAGCGAGGACGAGCAGGCGGTGTCCACCGTGAGGGCCGGACCCTCCAGACCCAGGGCGTACGCCACCCGGCCGGACACCACGCTCGGCGTGCCGCCGGTCAGCAGGTGCGCGTCGATCTCGTCGGTGGCCTCGTGCAGCCTGGGCCCGTAGTCGTTCGCGGTCGCGCCGACGAACACGCCGGTGGCGCTGCCGCCCAGCGAGGCCGGCGGGATGCCGGCCCGTTCCAGCAGCTCCCAGGAGAGTTCGAGCAGGATGCGCTGCTGCGGGTCCATGGCCAGCGCCTCGCGCGGGCTGATGCCGAAGAACTCCGCGTCGAAGTCGCCCGCGTCGTACAGGAAGCCGCCGCGGCCCGTCGCGCTGCCGCCTGCCCGGCCGGGCTCTCCGCCGAACAGCTCGGCCAGGTCCCAGCCCCGGTCGCCGGGGAAGTCGCCCACGGCGTCGACGCCTTCGTCGACCAGGCGCCACAGCGCGTCGCCGGAGTCGGCGCCGCCGGGGTAGCGGCAGCTCACGGCCACCACGGCGACGGGGTCGTCGGCCGTGGCCGCGCCGCCGGCCCGTACCGCCGGGGCCGCGGCGGCGCGCCCGTCGCGCGCCGAGCCCAGCCAGGACGCCACGGCCGCGGGCGTGGGGTGGTCGAAGGTGAGGGTGGCGGGCAGCGTGACGCCGGTCGCCGCGCCGAGGCGTTCGCTCAGCTCCGTCGCGGCGAACGAGTCGAAGCCGAGGTCGGTGAAGGTCAGGGCCGGGTCGACGCGGTCGGGGCCGGCGTGTCCCAGCACCAGGGCCGTGTGGGTGCGGACGAGCGTCAGCAGCTCGCCCGGGGAGGGCGCGCGGTCGCCGGCCGCCGGGGTGGCGGCGTCGGCATCCGCGCCCGATGCCGCGGCCGCTGCCGTGTCGCCCGGCGACGTGGCCGTCGGCGCGCCCTGCGAAGGCGCGGCGTCGAGCGAACCCGCGTCGGGCCAGTGGCGTTCGCGCTGGAAGGCGTAGGTCGGCAGGCTCACCCGCCGGGGCTCGTGCCCGGCGAAGGCCGCCGCCCAGTCGACGGCGGTGCCGCGCACGTGCGCCTGGGCCATCGCCGTGACGAAGGTGTGCGCCTCCGGTCGTTCGCGGCGCTGCACCGCGATCGCCGCCGGGCGGGACCGCGGCGCGTCGGCCGCCCAGGCCGCGATGCTCTCGCGCGCCATGCCGGTCAGCGAGGCGTCGGGGCCCAGCTCGACGAACGTGCCGACGCCCGCGTCGCACAGGTGCCGCACGCCGGCGTCGAACCGCACGGCCTGCCGCGCGTGGTCGGCCCAGTAGCCGGGGGAGCGGAGCTGGTCCTCGGTGGCGGGCGCGCCGGTGACGTTGGAGACGATCGGGAGCGCGGGGGCGGCGAACGTCAGCCCGGCCGCGATGGCGCGGAGTTCCCCGAGGATGCCGTCCAGGTGCGGGGAGTGGAACGCGTGGCTGACCTTCAGCACGGTGGCCTTCCGGCCCCGCGCCCGCCAGGCGTCGGTCGCCTCCACCACGTCGTCGCGGTCGCCGGAGACCACGACCGAGGCGGGGGCGTTCACGGCCGCGAGGCCCACCCGGCCCCGGTACGCCGCCAGCGCGCTCTCCGCCTCCTCGGCGGTCGCCTGCCAGGCGGCCATCGCGCCGGTCGCGGGGATCGACTGCATGAGGCGGCCCCGTGCCGCCACCAGCGCGCAGGCGTCGGGCAGCGACAGGACCCCGGCCACGTGCGCGGCGGCGATCTCGCCGACGGAGTGGCCCATCAGGTGGTGGGGCCTGAGACCCCACGAGGTCACCAGCCGGTAGAGGGCGACCTCGATCGCGAAGAGCGCGGGCTGGGTGAACGCCGTCTGGTCCAGCGGCGACGTCGTTCCCGGCGTGGGCTCGGCGAACATGACGTCGAGCAGCAGGGTGTCGAGGAGCGGGTCCATGTGCCCGCACACCTCGCGCAGCGCCTCGGCGAAGACCGGGTACGCCGCGTACAGCTCGCGGCCCATGCCGGGGCGCTGGCTGCCCTGGCCGCTGAAGAGGAACGCGACCTGGCCCTCGCCCGGTCGGCCCCGGACCACGCCGGTGGTCTCCGTGCCGCCGGCCAGGGCGTCGAGGCGTTCGCGGAGTTCGGCGCCGTCGGTGCCGAGAACGACGGCGCGGTGGGGGAGCGCCGTGCGGGTGGTGGCGAGCGCGTGACCGACGTCGACCGGGTGCAGGTCGGGGTGCGTCCGCAGGTGCTCGCGCAGCGCGGCGGCCTGGGCGGTCAACGCGGCGGGGCTCGCCGCCGAGACCGGCCAGGCGGTGACCGGCGGGGCGGTGCGCGGCGCCGGCGGCGCGGGGTCGGGGGTTCGGGCGGGCGGCTCGGCGAGCACGACGTGGCAGTTGGTGCCGCCCATGCCGAAGGAGCTGACGCCGGCCCGCAGGTGCCGCTCCTCGTCCGGCCAGGGCCCGAACTCGGTCTGCACGCGCAGGCCGAGCTCGCCGAGCGGGATGTCCGGGTTCGGGGTGGCGTAGTTGAGGCTCGGCGGGAGACTCCGGTGATGGATGCTCAGGGCCGTCTTCAGCAGGCCCGCGATCCCGGCGGCAGCCTCCAGGTGGCCCACGTTGGTCTTGACCGAGCCGACCCGCAGGGGTGCGTGTGCCGGGCGGTGGCCGCCGAGCGCGGCGCCGAGGGCGGCGGCCTCGATCGGGTCGCCGACCGGCGTTCCGGTGCCGTGGAGCTCGACGTACTGGAGGTCGGCGGGCTCGACCGCGGCCCGGTCCCACGCCTGCCGCAGGACGTTCGCCTGGGCGTCGGCGCTGGGCCGGGTCAGGCCGTCCGTGGCGCCGTCGTTGTTGACGGCGCTGCCCTCGATGACGCAGTACACCGGGTCGCCGTCGCGGAGGGCGTCGGCCAGCGGCTTGAGGAGCACCATGCCGCCGCCCTCGCCGCGCACGAAGCCGTTGGCGCGCGCGTCGAAGGTGTAGCACCGGCCGTCCGGCGAGAGGCCCTGGAACTGGGCCTCGGCGACCCGCATGCTCTCCTCGGCCAGGATCAGGTTGACGCCGCCCGCGAGCGCCAGGTCGGCCTCTCCCCGGCGCAGGCTCTCGCATGCCAGGTGGACGGCGACGAGCCCCGAGGACTGGGCGGCGTCCACGGTGAGGCTCGGGCCTCGCAGCCCCAGGCGGTGGGATATCCGGTTGGCGATGATGCCGCGGTGCAGACCCGTCATCGTGTGACGGGTAATGTCGTGGAGTCCGTGCCTGTGGAGGAGGGTGGCATAGTCGTCCCAGATCGCGCCCGTGAACACCGCGGTGCGGCTTTCCACCAGGGTCTCGGGGCGGAGCCCCGAGTCCTCCATGGCCTCCCAGGCCAGTTCGAGCATCAGGCGTTGCTGGGGGTCCATCGCCACGGCTTCGCGCGGCGAGATGCCGAAGAAAGCCGCGTCGAAGGCGTCGACGCGGTCCAGAAGTCCGGCGAAGTACGGCGGCGCACCGGCCCGGGCGGGCCAACGGCCGTTCGTCACGGGGGCGATGGCATTCTCACCGGCGCGCAGCAGGCGCCAGAACGCCTCCGGGTTCGGCGCGTTCGGCAAGCGGCATGCGAGGCCCACGATCGCGACGGGCACGGTTACCTGCGGCGAGCGGGTCGGGCTGCTCCCGGCCATGACCACCCCCATACATCAATCGACTGGTTATGGGCCCATCACATGCCCCGAACTGCGTTCATTCTCGGAATAAGACCTAAAGTTGACCTAACTGAATGGGGTCCGCTGAAGGCGAAGTTGCGTATGGGTTGCGTATGCGTTGCGTATGTGCGCGATGATCTCGTTCGCCGGCCCCGGAAGAGACGAACGCCACACCGCGGCCGTCGCCGAGAGTGGCCTGGTCAGAACGCATGTGTCATCGACGAATCCGGCTATGTACCTATTTGGTTGTCGGTCCATCGACCCTCACACCGCTGCGCGTCGCGCAGTTAGGATGCGTCAATGCCGCCCTCTCCACGAGCGCTGCTGCTGATTGCTCTCCCGACCGAGGCAACTAACGTCTGTGGTGCCGGCCGTCGAGCGGTGCCACGAGCCAGCGCGACCAGATCGTGAAGCAACCGTCGATCTGCGGAAAATGGAAGACCAGTCTCACCTGACGAAAACATCGAATCTGGGGACAATGTTGCATTCGCGTGAAAGATGTAGAGGTGCTTTCATTCTGTCTGGGGTGTCTTTGGCGCGGGTAAGACGCCCTGGTTGAAGCCTGACGCGCGATCATAAAGGAATCCGGCCGCACCAAGCATGCGGCTGCTGGTTGGAAGAAACGTTTCAAAATCGGGGTGAATGTCGAATGCTGACCGTATTCGATGACATTGGAATGTCCCCCTGCTGCGAGAAGACGCAGGCGACGGTGGGAGGTCGCGCATCATGAGGTACGAGATACTTTGCCCGTTGCGCGTCGTTGACGGCACGTCCATGAGGTCGCTCAGTGCCCGGAAGATCGAAGTGCTGCTGGCCGCTTTGCTCGTGCGTGCGGATGAGGTGGTTAGTAGCGAAGAACTCATGAAGGAGATATGGGGCACGCGCGCACCGCGTCAGGCGATCGCCGCGCTCCACGTGTACGTGTCCCAGCTCCGCAAGTTCCTCAGGCGGCCCGACCGGTCGGAAAGCCCCATCGTGACCGCTCGCAGCGGATATGTCCTGCGGTTGGGCTCGGACGAGCTGGACTTCCACATCTTCCAGGACCTCGTGCGCCAGGGACGGGCCGCCCAGCGGGCCGGGCGCGTCGAGGAGGCGTGCGAGGCGTACGAGGAGGGACTCGGCCTCTGGCGCGGCCCCGTACTGGAGGACCTGCGCGACGGAGCCATCGTCAACGGCTTCGTGTGCTGGGCCGAGCAGGCCCGGCTGGAATGCGTCGAGTGGTTCGTCGACGCCGGCCTCGAACTCGGGCGCCACCGGGAATTCGTCAGCTATCTCTACGCGCGGATAGAGGAGCTTCCGCTGCACGAGGCGTTCTACCGCCAACTGATGCTGGCGCTTTACCGCTCGGGGTGCAGGGCTGACGCTCTGAGCGTCTATCAGTCGGCGCGCACCGTGCTGAGCGAGGAACTCGGTCTTGAGCCCTCCGCCGCCCTTCGGCGGCTGCACCACGCCGTGCTCGTCGATGCCCCGGAACTCGAGCCCGAGGCCGTAACGGTCTAGCCGGTTTCTACGCGCACTGCAGTCTCACGTCACGCAAGCCAAGTTCGAAGTACAGGGGGTATTTCGTGCGGTACGAGATTCTGGGACCCATTCGTGTGGTCGATGAGAAGGGCAGATCACCGCTCAAAGCGCAGAAACTCGCCACGGTCCTGGCGGTCCTGCTGATTCGATCGGACCAGGTCGTGACGGCGGAACAGCTCACGAGAGAGATATGGGGCGAACTGCCTCCGCAGCACACGACCGCCGGCATCTACGTATGCGTTTCGCGCCTTCGCAAGTTCCTCGGCCGGCCGGGCCAGCAGAACCCCATCATCACGCGCCCCGGTGGATACATGCTCCGCAGGGCCTCGAGCGAATGCGACGTCGACATCTTCGAGCGGCTCGTGACGGAGGGACGAAAGCGCGTCAGATGCGGCGAGCACGCCGAGGCGTCCGCCTGCTTCGAGCAGGCGCTGAACCTCTGGCGCGGGCCCGCGTTGGCCAACGTCCAGCCTGGCCCGATCGTCGCGGGCTTCCTCAAGCGGCTCGACGAGTTGCGCATCGAATGCACCGAAATGTCCGTCGAGGTGCAGCTCGAACTCGGCCGCCACCAGGAGATCGTCGGCCGGCTGCGCTCCCTCGTCGCCGAGTTCCCGCTCCGCGAGACGTTCTACCGGCAGCTCATGCTGGCCCTCTACCGCTCCGACCGGAAGACCGACGCCCTCGGCATATACGAGTACGCCCGGCGCGTTCTCGACCGGGAGCTGGGCCTGGAGCCAGGCCGGAAGCTCCGGGAACTCCGCCACACCGTTCTTGCCTCGACCTGACGCGAAGGGCCGGGGCGGCGAAGGCGCCATCCCGGCCCCGCTCATACCCCAAACCCATACCCCATAACGCCCGAACTCTCCCGCGCGTGGATGCGCGCGGGAGAGTCGGCATGCATTCCAGAACTGGCGATTCCTCCGGCCTGGTCACTCTGCCACGTAGGTGCGGCGGATCCATTCGAAGACCCGCAGATTCCGCCCCTCGTGCTCCAGGACTTCCCCGGTGGGCCGGAAGTGCTCATAGGCGTTGCCGATAGGAAGCTTCAGGATCGATTCGATGTCATCGACGTACCGCATGGACGTCTGATCGGGCACCTCAATGGGACCGCCGCGCAGGATGGCGTTGGGTGCAGGTGTGGGCATAAGAGACTGCATTCCCTTCACTACACGTCCAAGAGAAGGTTGGAATGAGGCGAAAGTGCGCCGATGTGCGACTTATTCGTTGGTCGCCGCGATTGGTCAAGCCTAGACGCCCCGCGCCATATGGTGTGAGGGTCGTTCGACCGACAAATGACGAATCCGATTGCCGCAGCCTGGTCGCCGGGGATGATGACCGATGAAGATAGCCTTACAGCAGCCCAGCATGGCCCTTCCGGGCTTCGTCCGCGTTTCCGGTCCGCAGGGACCATGGGCACGGGAATACATGGCGTTCAACAGACGCCTGGCACTCCGCGGCCGCGCCGGCGTGGTGAGCGGCTGCGCCGTGCTGGCCGTGCTGGCCATGCCGGTGGCGGAGATGGCGCCCGCGGCGGCGTTCGCCGCCGTCGCGGTCGTGTGGAGCTGGGCCCATCTGCGGCTCGCCACCGCCTCGGCGGTACGGCCCGGGCTGCTGCTCGCCGCCGACCTGACGGTCATGACGGCGCTGTGCCTGACCCAGCCGATGACGATCCCCGACGCGCAGACCGTGCACGGCAGCACCTGGATCCTGGTGGCGGTCGACTTCACGGCCGTCTCCTACCAGCTCACCCTGCCCGCGCGGATCGGCATCCCGGCGGGCGTCTGGCTGTGCTGCGCCGATCTCGCCGGCACGGCGTTGCACCGGCCCGGGCAGTGGACCGAGGCCCTCCCCATCGTCTGCTGGGTGCTGGTGAACATCACCCTCGCCCAGGTCGTGATCCGGCTGGTGTTCGGCGAGAGCCGGGCCGCCGACGAGGCCGCCGACCGGGCGGCGCGGGCACGGCAGCAGTGGGAAGTGGAGGAGGCCCGCTGCGCCGCCGAACGCGAACACCTCGCCGCGCTCCACGACACCGCCTGCGCCACCCTGCTGATCGCCTCGGCGCCGTGGTCCTCGATGCCGCCGGAGACGGTCAGGGCCCAGGCCGCCCGGGACATCGCCCGGCTGCGCGCCGGGCAGACGGCCGCGGGCGAGGTGGACCTCACCGCCGAGCTGGCGGAGGAGATCGCCGGCCATCCCCTCCGCGTCACGGCGACGTTCGACGACGACCTCGGCACCGTCTGGCGCCCCGCGGCGGCGGCGTTGCGCGGCAGCCTGGGCGAGGCGCTGCGCAACGTGACCCGCTACGCCGGCGTCGACGCCGTGCGGGTGTCGGCCGAGCGCGAGCAGCACGTGATGGTCGTGACCGTCTCCGACGCCGGCGTCGGGTTCGACCCCGAGCGGATCCCCACGCAACGCATCGGCATCAGACGTTCCATCCGCGGACGCATGTGGAACGTGGGCGGCCGGGGCAGCGTGGAGTCCGCGCCGGGGCGCGGCACGACCGTGAGACTGGAGTGGCCGCGTGTCTGAACCCCCGGACCACCGCCAGCTCATCGCCCGCCACCAGCTCCGCGGCATCCGCACCGGGGCGCTGCTCATCCTGGCCACCCTCCACATCGGCCTCGCGCTGCCCGGACTGCTCTCCAACCTCGGCGACTACCGGCACCCCTGGGTGCAGGTGGCCGCCTTCGCCCTGATGACGCTGGTGCTCGCCGGCAGCTTCGTCCTCGGCATCGACGGCCGCCCGTGGCCGCGCGGCTGGGTGCCGACGGCGCTGGCCTGCGCCTTCGCCGCCTCGGTCGCCGCCAACAGCCAGCTCCCGGCCGAGGACTACTTCGTCGACACCTCCCACTGGTCCTTCCAGATCGCCGGCTGGTTCGCCGTCGTCCTCCTCGGCCACCGGGGGCCGGTGGCCTCCAGCGTCTTCATCAGCTGCCACCTGGCCGTCACCGTCGCCCAGCTCCTGGCCGTCGAGGTCCCCTCGCGTCCCGTCGCCGTGGGCGCGGCCGTCAGCGCCCTGTCCGCCTCCCTGTTCCAGTTGACGATCTCGACCGGCGCGAAGCTGCTGATCGACAGCAGCGCGGCCGTCGGGGAGGCCCTGGAAGTGCAGGAGCGCGTGGGCACGCGCATCGCCGTCGCCACGCAGATCCACGCCGACCAGCGGCGGCGTTACGCCGAGCTCAACTCCACCGTGCTGCCGCTGCTGACCGGGCTCGCCGACGGCTCCCTCGACCCGGAGGACGAGGAGGTGCGGCGCGCCTGCGCGCTGGAGGCCGCCCGCCTGAGACGGCTGTTCGCCGAGAGCGACTACAGCTTCGATCCGCTGGTCCACGAGATGCGCGCCTGCATCGACGTGGCCGAGCGCAACGGCACCGCCGTGCAGCTCGCCGTGCGCGGCGCCCCCCTCGACCTGCCGTTGCCGCTGCGCCGCGCACTCATCGACCCGGTCATCGCCGCCCTGGCCGCCGCGCAGCGCACCGCGCGCGTCACCGTGGTCCGCGGCGAGGACCAGGTGCGGGTGGGCGTCGTGGTGGACGCGCGGCAGGCCGAGCTGCCCGAGCCCTCGGCCCGCGAGATCCGGGTCCGCACCGTGCACGGCGAGGACAAGCTCCTGGTGGAGGCTGCATGCCGGACCCGCGCTCACAGCTCGTCGAGCGAGATGAGGCCGTCTTGAACCGCTCTGGCCACCAGCTTCGCCTTCGTGGTCGCCGGGCGGCCGGCGTTGGCGTACTTGATGCGCACCCGGTCCAGGTACGTGTTCACCGTGCGCTCCGAGATCCCCAGGCTCTGGGCGACCATCGCCTTCGACTCGGACTGGAACCACTCCACCAGCACCTCCACCTCCCGCACCGACAGCAGCGGGCGGCTCTGCCGGGTGTCGCTGCCGAACGCGCCGGCCAGCGCCGGGGGCGTGTAGGGGATGTCCTCGGCGGCGGCGCGGATCGCCTTGACCAGGTGCCGCTGCCCCTCCGCCTTGGTGATGTACGTGGCCGAGCCGAGATCCATGCAGGTCAACGCCGCCTCCTGGCTGTCCCGCATGGTGTAGACGACGACCTTCCGCTCCTGGGCGACCAACTCCTGCAACTCGTCGTACGCCGGTCTGCCGTTTCTGAGCAGCAGGTCCAGGACCACCACGTCCGCGGTTCTGCCGGGTCCGTAGTGCGCCACCGACACGTCCGAACCCTCGGCCACGACCGTGATCGGCACATCGGCGGCCGCGCACCACGTCGAGATCCCCGCGCGGACCACGGGGTGATCATCGACTAACACGACGCTGAGGGGAATCTCTGACTCCAACACCCACCTACCCAATGGCTAGAGACCGCGTGTTCACCGTTCAGACAACCAGACGCACCCCGAGTTTCGTGGAATGGACCCGCTTGAGGTGATGCTTCACCTGATGCTTGAGGATCCTGCTCATTCGGGGCGAGCCTGCCCAGAGTGTTCCCCGCCTTTCGCTCCTTTCCTCCAAGGAATCCGTCACACCTGCCGGTCGACGCCGCTGGTCACGACCGTGACCCGGGTCAGACCGTACAACGAAAGACGTGGTTTAGAAGCCGAGGTGAGAATCGAGGGCGACACGGCCTCGTGCGCTGACGGGAGCAGCATGGTCGCAGAGATCGACAAAGTGTGGTTGAGGACCTTCGCACCGGCGGCGGGGGCTCGCATACGCCTGGTGTGTTTCCCTCATGCCGGTGGTTCGGCGAGCTTCTACATTCCCATGTCCCGGTCGCTCGCCCCCGGCGTTGAGGTGCTGGCGGTGCAGTACCCGGGACGCCAGGACCGGCGGAACGAACCGCTCGTGCCGGAGATCGGGAGACTGGCCGACCGGCTGGCCGAGGTGCTGCGGCCGCTGGCCGCCTCCGGGCCGCTGGCCTTCTTCGGGCACAGCATGGGGGCGGTGGTGGCGTTCGAGACCGCCAGACGCATGGAACGGGACGGCGGCACCGGCCCCGTCGTGCTCTTCGCCTCGGGCCGGCGCGCGCCCGGCATCGTGCGGGAGGCGGAGGACCGCGTTCACCAGGGCGACGACGACGCCGTCATCGAGGAGATGCGCACCCTCAGCGGGACCGAGGCCGCGGTCTTCGCCGACGACGAGCTGCTGCGCATGGTGCTCCCCGCGATCCGCAACGACTACCAGGCCATCGAGACCTACCGCGCCGAGCCGGAGGCCAGGATCGGCTGCCGCGTGGTCGCGCTCATCGGCGACGCCGATCCGCGCACCAGCGTGTCGGACGCCAAGGCCTGGCGGGTGCACACCACGGACGCGTTCGAGCTGCACGTCTTCGCCGGCGGGCACTTCTTCCTGTCGCAGCACACGCAGGAGATCGTCGAGCGCGTGATGATGGACCTCAAGGAGTACCTCGCGCACCCCCGGTGACGGCGTCAGGTGACGGCGGCGCGAGGCCGTGCCGGGCAAAGGCCTGGCATGGCCTCGCGCCGCCGTTCCCGCCGTTCCCGCCGTTCCCGCCGTTTACGCGCGCGCGAGGACGGTCTCGATCTCGGCCAGCTCCTCGGCCGAGAAGTCGAGGCCGCGCACGGCGCCGACGCTGTCCTCCAGCTGCTCGACGCTGCTGGCGCCGATCAGGGCCGAGGTCACCCGGCCGCCGCGCAGCACCCAGGCGATCGCCATCTGCGCGAGGGTCTGGCCGCGCCGCCGGGCGATCTCGTTCAGCGCGCGGGCGGTCGCCACCTTCGCGTTGACGCCCTCCGGCGTCAGGAACGGGCTGTCGCCCGCCGCCCGCGACCCCTCCGGGATGCCGCCGAGGTAGCGGTTGGTCAGCAGGCCCTGCGCCAGCGGCGAGAACGCGATCGAGCCCGCGCCCACCTCCTCCAGGGCGTCGAGCAGGCCGTCCTCGACCCAGCGGTTGACCATCGAGTACGAGGGCTGGTGGATCAGCAGCGGCGTGCCGAGCTCCGCGAGGATGCGGGCGGCCTCGCGGGTCTGCTCGGCGGAGTAGTTGGAGATTCCGGCGTACAGGGCCTTGCCCTGCCGGACGGCCGTGTCCAGCGCGGACATGGTCTCCTCGAGCGGGGTGTCCGGGTCGGGCCGGTGGGAGTAGAGGATGTCCACGTACTCCAGGCCCATCCGCGCGAGGCTCTGGTCCAGGCTGGCCAGCAGGTACTTGCGCGAGCCCCACTCCCCGTACGGGCCGGGCCACATGTAGTAGCCCGCCTTGGTCGAGATGATCAGCTCGTCACGGTACGGGCGCAGGTCGGCGGCGAGGACGCGGCCGAAGTTGCGCTCGGCGGCGCCGGCGGGCGCGCCGTAGTTGTTGGCCAGGTCGAAGTGGGTCACGCCCAGGTCGAACGCGCGGCGGAGGATGGCGCGCTGTCCCTGAAGCGGGTTGGCGTCGCCGAAGTTGTGCCACAGGCCCAGGGAGACAGCCGGGAGCTTGAGGCCCGACCGGCCGCTGCGGCGGTAGGGCATGGCGTCGTAACGGGTGTCGGCAGCGAGGTAGGTCACGGACCACACCGTACATACATCCGGGCATGCGGGCCGTCCGTCGCCGTGAGGCGCAGGTCACGCCGCCGCCGCGGCGGCGTGACCTGCCCCGTCTCGCGTCCCGGGTGGCCGCGCTCAGCAGCCGCCGCAGTTGTAGTAGGTCACGTCCCAGTGGTTGCTCTCCAGCGCGTAGATGTTGCCGGAGCCCGACTCGTACAGCGGCGCGCCGTCGCCGCGCTCGCCGATGTAGGCGAAGCTGCCGGTGATGTAGCCGTCGAGGCAGCCGCTCAGGGAGTAGTCGAGCTTGTAGCCGTTCCAGTGGCTGTAGGTGCCGCCGGCGTGGCCGGTCTCCGTGCCGCCGGTGATGTTGAGCGCGCAGCCGCTGGCGGACTTCAGGGTCTGGGCGCCCTGCGCCGACTCCAGGTTGAGCTGCTCGAAGGAGGTGCAGGTGGGGTTGTCGCGGTCGGAGCAGTTGCCTGAGGAGGACCAGGTGATGCCGGCCGCCTGGAACATCGCGGTGGCCTCGGCGTGGCTGATCTTCGTCACCAACGGGACCGGAGCCGAGGCGGGCGCCGCCGCCTGTGCGGGGGCGGCGGCCACGGCCGTCAGCGCGCCGGCGGTGAGGGACAGCGCTGCGAGCACGGAACGGACGCGCGGGTGGCGCATGGGGAACCTCCTGCTGGTGTGGGGTGGTTGGGGGGATCCGGCTGAGCAGGTGGTGCACGCAGGATGATGCCCGACGTCTACGCGCGTCGCCAAGAGGGCGGAGCGTCCGCCGCCCCCCGATCCCGGCCGTGGCGGAGGGCCCCGGCGGAGAACCGGCGAAGAGCCGGGCGAGTGCTGTTCGGGCGGGAGGCGGCGGGTACCCCGAAGGGGACAGGGCTCCGCGGCACGGAAGGCGGTGAGGACGGCATGGCGGGGACGGAGAGGACGGTCACGGGGGAGGGGAGGGCGGCCATGGCCGGGCTCTGGCGCTGGCGCCGCAACCCGCTGCGGCGCCGCTCGGACCTGCTGGAGGGGTGGCTCTGCCTGGTGGCCGCCCTGCTGATCGTGGTGGCGGGCCCGGGCGTGGCGGCCCTGACCGCGACCAGCGTGGCCCACGAGACGCTGCGGCAGGGCGAGGAGCTGCACCGCGCCACCGCCGTGCTCACCGCGCCCGCCCCCGAGACCCCCGGGCCGGCCGGCGGCGAGGGCTTCCCGCTGGGCGCGGGCGAGGACCGGGTGGCGGCCGACGCCCGCTGGACCGCGCCGAACGGCACCACCTACACCGGCACGGCCCCGGCCGAGCCCGGCAGCGAGGCGGGCACCCGCGTCACCGTCTGGCTGGACGACGAGGGCGAGCGGCGGCAGGCGCCCCCCAGCCCGAGCGAGGCGTGGGCCGGCGGCGTCATGACCGGCGCGGCCGTCGGGGTGCTCGTCGGGCTGCTCGTCCTGGGCGGCCTGATCGTGCTGCGCTGCCGCCTCGACGCCTGGCGGGAGCGGCGTTGGGGGCGGGAGTGGGCCGAGGTCGGCCCCGAGTGGAGCGCCCGGCTGCGCGGCGGCAGGTGAGGCCCCGCGCGTGCCGGCCCCGCGCGGGAGCTAGGTCACGACGGTCGCCAGGGTGGCCAGGGCCGACTCCAGCTCCTCACGGGTGATCGTCAGCGGCGGGGCGAGGCGGATCGTCGAGCCATGGGTGTCCTTGACGAGAACGCCCTCCTGCATGAGGCGTTCGCTGATCTCCCGGCCCGTGCCGATCGCCGGGTCGACGTCCACCCCGGCCCACAGGCCCCGGCAGCGGTAGCCGGTCACGCCCTTGTCGAGCAGCGCGGCCAGCCCGTCGTGCAGCACCTCGCCGAGCTCGGCGGCGCGCCGCTGGTACGCGCCGGTGCTCAGCAGCTCGACGACGGCCGAGCCGATCGCCGCGCCCAGCGGGTTGCCGCCGAAGGTGGAGCCGTGCTCGCCGGGCCGCAGCACGCCCAGCACCTCGCGCCGCGCGACCACCGCCGAGACCGGGACGATCCCGCCGCCCAGCGCCTTGCCGAGCAGCACCGCGTCGGGCCGCACCGCCTCGTGGTCGCAGGCGAGCGTGGTGCCGGTGCGGCCCAGGCCCGACTGGATCTCGTCGGCGATGAACAGCGCCCCGGCCCGGCGGGTCAGCTCCCGCACCCCGGCGAGGTAGCCGTCGTCGGGGATGACGACGCCCGCCTCGCCCTGGATGGGCTCGATCAGCACGGCGGCCGTGGTCTCGTCGACGGCGGCCTCCAGCGCCGCCAGGTCGTTGTACGGCACGAGGCGGAAGCCGGGGGTGAAGGGGCCGAAGCCCTCGCGGGCCACCGGGTCGGAGGAGAAGCCGACGATGGTCGTGGTCCGGCCGTGGAAGTTCCCGGCCGCCGCCACGATCGTGGCCCGGTCCGGGGCGACCCCCTTGACCTCGTACGCCCACTTGCGGGCGACCTTGATCGCGCTCTCGACCGCCTCGGCGCCGGTGTTCATCGGCAGCGTCATCTCCAGGCCCGTCAGCGCGGCCAGGCCCTCGGCGAAGCCGGCGAGCTGGTCGTTGCGGAAGGCGCGGGAGGTGAGCGTGAGCCGGTCGAGCTGGCGGTGGGCGGCCTCCACCAGCGCCGGGTGGCGGTGGCCGAAGTTGAGCGCGGAGTAGCCGGCGAGCATGTCGAGGTAGCGCCGCCCTTCGACGTCCTCCAGCCATACGCCCTCGGCCCGGGCGACCACGACGGGCAGCGGGTGGTAGTTGTGCGCGAGGAGGGACTCCTCCGCCCGGATCAGCTCCTCGGACGTGCGTGCGTTCATGGCTGTGCCTCCTTGGGCGCCCGGATCTCCTGGGTGCAGCACTTGATGCCCCCGCCCGCCTTGTGCAGCTCCGGCAGCTCGACGGGGACGGGGACGTAGCCCCGGCGGTCCAGGGCGTCGATCAGGCCCGTGGCCCCGGGGGCGACGAAGACGTGACGGCCGTCGGAGACGGCGTTGAGGCCGAACGCCATGGCGTCGTCCCGGCCGGCGACGATCGCGTCGGGGAAGAGCCGCCGCAGCACCTCGCGGCTGCCGGGGGAGAACGCCCCGGGGTAGTAGGCGACGTTCTCCTCGTCGAGGGCGAAGAGCGCGGTGTCGAGGTGGTAGAAGTACGGGTCGGTCAGGCGCAGCCCGACGACCGGCACGCCGAAGAACTCCTGCACCTGGCGGTGGGCCTCCGGCGTGGTGCGGAAGCCGCTGCCGGCCAGCACCAGCCCGGCGACCGGCACCAGGTCCCCCTCGCCCTCGCACACCACGCCCGTCCCCGGGCCCGGCTCGGGCTCTGGCTCGGGCTCGGTTTCGTGGACGTCGAAGCCCGCCGCCTTGAACCACGTCCGGTACGCCTCCGCCTCCGGCTGCCGCTGCGGCGCCAGGAAGCGGGAGCCGAGGACCCGGCCGTCCAGCACCAGCGCGGCGTTGGCGGCGAAGACCATGTCGGGCAGGCCGGGCACCGGCTCGATCGTCTCCACCACGTGGCCGTGGGCGCGGTACGCCGCCACCAGCGCCCGCCACTGCTCGCGCGCGAGGGCGGCGTCGACCGGCGCGCCCTCGCGCATCCACGGGTTGATGGCGTACCGCACCTCGAAGAACGCGGGCTCGCAGCACAGGAAGCGCCGGGGACGCCACGCACGGTGAAAGGGGGGCATACCAGCAACGATAGGAAGCAAGGGTGCGTACGACAACAGATGGATCATGCGCGGTCGCGCAGCGTTGTTGCGTGCGCGGCGGCCTCAGCCGAGATTCGTTGCGTCCTCGGTGGCGCCCGCCTCCGGGCTGCCCGCGATGAGGTGCGAGAGCACCACGTGGCTGACCGTCCGCTGGACGAACGGCACCGCCCGGATGCGCTCCAGCACCTCCTCGAAGTGGGCGATGTCCGTGGCCCTGATGTGCAGCAGCGCGTCCGGCCCGCCGGTCACCGTCATCGCCGCGGTGATCTCCGGGTGGTCGCGCACCACCTCCGCCAGCCGCCGGGGCGGGCCCGCGCTGTCGCAGTAGACCTCCACGTACGCCTCGGTGCGCCAGCCGAGCGCGGAGGGCAGCACGAGGGCGGTGAAGCCGGTGATCACCCCGGCCTCGCGCATGCGGTCGGCACGCCGCTTCACGGCGGGGGCGGACAGGCCGATCGCGGCCCCGATCTCGGCGTAGCTGGTGCGGGCGTTGGCGATCAGCGCGGCGATGATGCGGCGGTCGAGGTCGTCGAGTGCCACGGAGTGAGGAGTCACGGGTCTCATGGTCACCAGATCGTGCCGGACGCGCTCCCGGCTCCGGCACCGCCCGGGTCGCGCGGGCGGCGGATCGGCGGGACGATGGAGGGGACGCAGGGGTCAACCAGGGAGGTGCATCATGGCGCACGAGACCTGGAACGTGCACATCGCCATCGACACCAGCGACCGTCTGACCAGGGCGGAGGCGCGGCTGGAGGGCAAGGACGAGGTCTACGTCGCGGAGGGTACGGCCCGCGCCAATCCCAGCGACGAGAACGTCCTCGACATCGGAGCCGAGCTCGCCACGGCGCGTGCCCTCTCCGAGCTGTCGCACCAGCTCGTGCACTCCACCATCCGGGACATCGAGGCCCACACCCACGAACGGGTGACGCACCTGCGGGTCTGACGGCCACCGCGCAACACCCACCACCACGACGGTCCCCGCCGCATGACGGCGGGGGCCGTCGCCGCATGTGGGGCGGCATGCGGGGCGGCGACGGGACGGGCATTCGGACCAACGTTCAACGACCCGTCACGCGCTGGCGGTGTTTGCGCTGCGTACGCGATACCTTCCGGAGCGCAACCCTTCATCAGATCGCCATGCGGCTGACGTGTACGTGCCAGCCTCACGACGGTCCCGCCCGCTGCACTTACCTGCATGACGCAGACATCGTCCCCCACAGACGAACTCCGGGCCGCCGCCCGCGCATTGGACCGTCGCCGATTTCTGACCGTCACCGGCGCCGCCGCCGCGATCGCCCTCACCACGAACCTCCCCAACCCCGACTCCGCCGACGCCGCCGTCGCCCCCCGCCGCGCCCGCGACGCCGCCGCGGCCATCGACAGCGACCCCTTCACCCTCGGCGTCGCCTCGGGCGACCCGCTGCCGGAGTCGGTCGTGCTGTGGACGCGGCTGGCCCCGGAGCCGTTCGTGGCGAACGGCGGCATGGGCGAGGAGTCCGTCACCGTGGCCTGGGAGATCGCCCAGGACGCCGACTTCCTCGAGCCGGCCGGCAGCGGCGAGGTCGTGGCCTACGCCGAGTTCAATCACGCGGTGCACGTCGAGCCCGACGGCCTGCTCCCCTCGACCGACTACTACTACCGCTTCCAGGCCGGCGACTGGACCAGCCCCGTCGGCCGCACCCGCACCGCGCCCGCGGCCGACGACACGCCGGAGAGTCTGCGTTTCGCCCTGGTCTCCTGCCAGCGCTACGACCAGGGCTACTACACCGCCTACCGGCACCTCGCCGGGGAGGAGGGCGTCGACGCCGTCATCCACGCCGGCGACTACCTCTACGAATACGCCGTCAACTCGGTGGCCGGGGCCCGCGCCTACACCGAGGAGCTGCCGGAGATCTTCAACCGGGAGACCACCACGCTGGAGGACTACCGGCTGCGGTACGCCCTCTACCACAGCGACCCCGACCTCATGGCCGCGCACGCCGCCCACCCGTTCATCGTCACCTGGGACGACCACGAGGTGGACAACAACTACGCCGGCGACGTCTCGCAGGACGACGACCCCGCCGAGGAGTTCCTGGTCCGCCGCGCCGCCGCGTACCGGGCGTACTACGAGAACATGCCGCTGCGCGCCCCCCAGCTCCCCAACGAGGCCGACCTCCAGCTCTACCGGCGGCTGCACTACGGCCGCCTCGCGCAGCTCGACATCCTCGACACCCGCCAGTACCGCGACGACCAGGCGTACGACGACGGCTGGGACGTGCCGGGGCCGGAGTCCGAGGACTCCGAGCGCACCATGCTCGGCGCCACCCAGGAGCGGTGGCTCGCCGACGGCTGGGCGGCGTCCGAGGCGGTGTGGAACCTCGTCGGCCAGCAGGTCATGGTCTCCCGCCGCTCCAACCCCGAGCAGGGCGAGGGCACGGTGTCGATGGACGCCTGGGACGGCTACCCCGCCGCCCGGCAGCGGCTGCTGGACGCCGCCGAGACCGGCGGGGTGACCAACCTCGTCGTGCTCACCGGCGACGTGCACGTCCACTACGCCTGCGACATCAAGGAGGACTTCGACGACCCCGACTCCCGCACCCTGGGCGTCGAGCTGGTCACCACCTCCATCGCCAGCGGCGGCGACGGCGCCGAGCACCCCGACAACTGGGAGACCGTCACCGAGGCCAACCCGCACATGCACCTCTACGACGGCCGCCGGGGCTACCTGCTGGTGACCCTCGACGAGCAGCAGGTGCGCGCCGACTACCGCACCGTCTCGCACGTGACGACCGAGGGCGGCACGGTGACCACGGCGGCGTCGTTCGTCTCCCTGGCCGGGGACCCGGGCCTGACCCAGGTCTGACGCGGTGTCTGACCCGATTGTCCGACCCCGGGTGCGAAGTCCTGAACAAGTCATGGGATGATTGGGCCGATCGCGCTCGACTCACGGAGAGGTAATGACTCAGTCCGGCCATCCCGCCGAAGCCGACTCCCCGCCCGCAACCCCACCCGCACCCGGACGACTCGCCTCCCCCCGGCCCGCCCCAGCAGCGCAGCTGAGCAGCAAGCGGCGGGCCGGACTGCTGCTCACCCTCATCCTCGGCAGCTGCACGGCGTTGACCCCGCTGTCCATGGACATGTACCTGCCCGCGCTGCCCGAGGTCGGCGACGACCTCCACACCGGCGCCGCCACCGTCCAGCTCAGCCTCACCGCCTGCCTGCTGGGCCTGAGCCTCGGCCAGCTCGTCGTCGGCCCCATGAGCGACCAACTCGGCCGCCGCCGCCCGCTGCTGGCCGGCATGGCCTGCTACGTCCTCGCCTCCATCGCCTGCGCCCTGGCCCCCACCGCCGGCACGTTCATCGCCTTCCGCCTCGTCCAGGGCCTGTCCGGCGCCGCCGGCGTCGTCATCGCCCGCGCCGTCGTCCGCGACCTCTTCGACGGCCTGGCCATGGCCCGCTTCTTCTCCAACCTCCTGCTCATCTCCGGCGCCGCGCCCATCCTCGCCCCCGTCGTCGGCGGCCAGCTCATGCGCTTCACCGACTGGCGCGGCATCTTCCTCGTCCTGGCCGTGGCCGGCGCGCTGCTCGCCCTGGTCGCGGCCCGCTGGCTGCCCGAGACCCTGCCGGCCGAACGCCGCGACGCCGGCGGCCTGCCCACCGCCCTGCGCGCGATGGGGCGGCTCTTCGCCGACCGCGTCTTCGCCGGCTACCTGCTGGCGGGCGGCCTCACCTTCGCCGGGCTGTTCGCGTACGTCGCGGCATCGCCCTTCGTCGTGCAGGAGATCTACGGCGCCTCCCCGCAGACCTTCAGCCTCATCTTCATGGCCAACTCCGTCGCGCTGGTCGGCATGAGCCAGGTCAACGGCAAGATACTGGTGGGCCGGGTCTCCCTCAACCGCGTCATGGCCGTCGGCTTCGTCCTGCTGACGCTGGCCTCGGCCGCGCTGCTGGTGATGACCTCCGGCGTCCTCGGCCGGCCCGGCCTGGTGCCGGTGGCGGCCGGGCTCTTCGTGCTGATGGGCTCGATGCCGCTGGTGATGCCCAACGCCAACTCCCAGGGCATGATGCGCACGCCCCACGCGGCGGGCTCGGCGGCGGCGTTGCTGGGCGCCTCGCAGTTCTTCGTCGGCGCGGTGGCCTCGCCGCTGGTCGGGGTCGCCGGGGAGGACACGGCGGTGCCGATGGCCCTCGTGCAGCTCACGGCCGTGCTGCTGGCGACGGCGGCGTTCCTCGGCCTGTGCCGCCCGTGGCGGCCCCTGCCACCCCGCCCGACGTCCTGGGCGCGGTCCCCGCGCCCCTGACCCCTGGGGGCTCCGCCCCCCAGACCCGCCCGCCGGGGGCCCCGGGGCCGGAGTCCCGGCCGCCCGAGGGCGTTGGCCGACAGTCAGGCCGGCGAGGGTGGTTCCTAGACTGAGCCGGGTGACCACCTCTGTTCTGCGGGACGCGCTCGACGCGCTGCTCGACGGGCTGCCGCCCCGGCAGGCGTCGGCGGCCGTCGAGCGGCTGATCGCCGGCTACCGGAGCGGCGGGCCCGCCCCCGCGCTGCGCGACCGCGCCGACGCGGTGGCGTACGCCGCGTACCGGATGCCCGCCACCCACGCCGCCGTGTCCGGCGCCCTCGCCCGGCTGGCCGAGCGCCGCCCGGGCTGGCGGCCCGCCGTCCACGTCGACGCCGGGGCCGGGACCGGCGCCGCCGCCTGGGCCGCGGCGGAGGCGTGGCCCGGCGAACGCCGCACCCTGCTGCTGGACCGGGCCCGGCCCGCCCTGGAGCTGGGCCGCGAGCTGGCCGCCCACGCGCCCGAGCCCGCGCTGCGGGCGGCCGAGTGGCGGCGCGGAACCCTCGGCGCGGCCGGCGTCGAGCTGCCGCCCGCGGACCTCGTCACCGCGTGCTACGTGCTGGGGGAGCTGGACGAGGCGCGCCGCGAGGCGCTGACCGGGGCGGCGGCCCGCGCGGTGCGCCCGGGCGGCGCGGTGGTGCTCGTCGAGCCCGGCACCCCCGACGGCTACCTGCGCGTCCGCGCCGCCCGTGACCGCCTGACCGCCGCCGGGCTGCGGGTCCTGGCGCCGTGCCCGCACAGCGAGCGGTGCCCCATCGAGGTCGGCGCCGACTGGTGCCACTTCGCGACCCGCGTGGGCCGCTCCGCCCTGCACCGCCGGGTGAAGGGCGGCACGCTGGCGTACGAGGACGAGAAGTTCAGCTACGTGGCCGCCGTGCGGCCGCCCGCCGCCGCCCCCGCGCCCGCGCCGCCGCCGTCCGCGCGGGTGGTGCGCCACCCGCAGGTCCGCAAGGGCCAGGTGCTGCTCGACCTGTGCGCGCCGGAGGGGGAGCTGCGGCGCGTCACGGTCACCAAGCGGCAGGGCGCGGCCTACCGCGCCGCCCGCGCCACGGCTTGGGGCGACGAGTGGGCGGAGCCCTGACCCGGGGGCGCCGCCCACACCCGGCACCCAACCCGGCGGCAGGGCCGCCGTCAGCAGGGGCGGAGCCCCGTGGACGGGGGTGGGCGGAGGGACCCGTGTGCTCCCCCGTGCTTCTGTGTGCCGGTGTGCTCCGATTACCCATCCGGGATCGCCGCGGTGCAGGATGGGCGGAATAAACGCCGCGCCCGGTGCGCTGCGGTGAGCGGGACGGAAGTGAGGCGGTAGGCGGCTGATGAAACGCGAGAGCAGGATTCCCCGCTGGTTGCGCCGAGGCGCCAAGGGCGCGGCGGCGGGTGCCGCCGCGGCGCAGGCCCGCGAGGAGCTGCTGCTCACCGCCGCCAGGGCCGGGTTCCCCATGGCGCCCGCCGCCCATCCGCACGACTACCGATGCTCCTGCGAGCGCATCGGCTGCCCGAACCCCGCCCGCCACCCCGTCTCGCTGGCCTGGCAGACGCAGGCCACCACCGACCCCGAGCAGCTCCTGCGCTGGCTGCGCGCCGACCCGGAGGCGAACTTCATCACCGCCACCGGCCGCGCCCACGACGTGCTGGACGTGCCCCTGACCGCCGGGTACGCCGCGCTGGAACGCCTGGCCGCCGAGAGCACCGAGCCCGGCCCGGTCGCGATCGCCGACCCCGACCGGATGCTCTTCTTCACCGCCACCCGCGGCACCCCGGACGACGAGGACGAGTGGTGGCCGTGCGTGCTCGACTGCCACCCCGAGACCATGGACGAGCACCCCGGGCTGCGCTGGCACTGCCGCGGCAGCTATGTGCTGCTGCCGCCCTCCCGCGTGCTGGGCGAGGGCCTCACCGAGGGCGGCGTGCGCTGGCAGCTCGGGCCCGAGCAGCCGCTGCCCGAGCCGCTGTCACTGCTGCCCGCCCTCACCGACGCCTGCGCCGCCGAGGCTGCCGCCCAGGCCGCGGCCTGGGACGGCGAGCGCGACGAGCACCACCACGCGGCGGGCCGGCCGGCGTACTGACGCGACCGCACCGACCGGAGAGGGCTACTCGCCCTGGGCGGAGACGACGCCGCTGACGCGGTGCGCGATCACGACCTCCCCGTCGCCCTCGGGCACGAACGCCGAAAGCATCGTGATCCACTCCCGCGTCACCGAGGTCTCGGCCGTGCCCTCCATCAGCTCCTCGACCTCCGGGTCCACCGACGGCGTGAAGCCCGGCGCCACCGTCTGACGGTCGAAGAAGCGGGAGGTGAACGCCACGAACGCCCCGCCGTCCGCCGTCCTGACCGCCACCGGCGCCATCTGCGGCTCGGCGGCGGGATCGACGGCCTCGTCCTGGTAGTTCATCTCGTACTCGGGGTTGCTGTTCTCCTGCTCGCGGTTCTCCAGCACCCCGGTGGTGTGGGACCCGGCGGCGAACGGCCCTTCCTCATCCGTCAGGTACGCCGTGTACGCCGCGCTCAGCTCCTTCGGAGAGGCCGCCAGGCCCGGGTACTCCTGGCCCACCGGCATGTCCTCCAGGTAGCCGTCCTCGTCCTCGGCGAACTCCGGCATCTCCGCCTCGGGCAGCACCGTCAGGTAGGTGGCGTACCACTCCTCCTCGACGCTGTTGCGCGTGAAGGTCAGCAGCCAGCGGTCCGGGCCGAACTCGGGCACGGCGTCCACCATGAAGAACTTCGGCCAGCCCTGCTGCTGCGGGATGTGGAACTCCGGGTCCGACAGCTCCATCGGCCGGAAGTCCGGGTTGCCGTCCGGGTTCAGGCCCCGCAACGCCCGCAGCGACGCGTGGTCGATGGCGCCCATCGGGCCGCGCTCGATCCGCTCGTTGACGTCCGGGGCGTAGTCGCGATTGGCCTCGTTGCTCAGCTCGACCCACCGGTCGAGCGCCCGCTGGGCCTCGTCCTTCGTGGTGGCCGGCACGATCGCGGTCTCGCCGTGCACCGTGACGCAGCTCGCCAGCGACGCCACCATGGCCAGGGCCCCGATCAGCCCGGCCACTCGTGCTCGCACCCGCATCGCGCGCCCTCCCCTTGAACTTCCATCCGTTGACGTGAGGCCCACGCATCGTACCGGGACGTGCGATGATGCCCGCCATGGCGGGGAGGGTGAACGACGACGGCTTCGGCGAGGCGCTGGCGCGGCTGCGCCAGGCGCAGAAGACCGCCAAGGGCGTGTCCCTTTACTCCCGTTACGTCAACCGGCCGCTGGGCCGGGTGCTGGCCGCCGCCGCCTACCGGGCGGGGCTCTCGCCGAACCACGTCACCGGTCTCAGCGCGGCGTTCAGCTTCGCGGGGATCGCCGCCGTCGCGCTGGCGCGGCCCTCGTGGGCGCTGGGCGTGGCCGTCTACGCCGCGCTCGTGCTCGGCTTCGCGCTGGACTCGGCCGACGGCCAGCTCGCGCGGCTGCGCGGGGCCTCGAGCCCGGCGGGGGAGTGGCTGGACCACGTCGTGGACTGCGCCAAGATCACGGCGATGCACGCCGCCGTGCTGGTCTCCTTCCACCGCTTCGGCGACGACGCCGGCGAGGGCTGGCTGCTGGTGCCGCTGTGCTTCCAGCTCGCCGCCGTGCTGATCTTCTTCGGAGGGCTGCTCACCGACAAGCTCAAGTCCCCCGCCGCACGGGCGGGTTCGGCCGCGCCGCCCTCGCGGCTGCGGGCGTTCGCGCTGCTGCCGGTGGACTACGGCGTGCTGTGCGTGGTCTTCCTGCTGCTGGGAAGCCAGGACGCCTTCCGCGCCGGGTACGCCGCCCTGTGCGCGGCCTACGTGCTGTTCTGCGTGGCGTTCCTGGTGAAGTGGTTCCGCGAGCTGGCGGCTCCCGCGCCCCCGGCCGCGCCCCCGGCCTCCAGCGCGTCGAGCACGCCGCGCAGCTGAGTGCTGGAGGTGTGCACCGTGTACGGGAAGTACACGATCTCCACGCCCACCGTGCCGAAGTCCCGCTCCAGCCTCTCGCCCTTCGAGGTGCCCCGCCAGTCGTCGCCCTTGAACAGGACGTCGAACCGCACCTGCTGCCAGGTGTCGAGCTTGTCCGGCACCGTCTCCACGAAGGCGGCGTCCACGAAGCGGATGCTGCGGACGATCTCCAGCCGCTCCACCAGCGGGATCACCGGCGGCCGCCCCTTGGCCAGCTCGGCCATCTCGTCGGAGACCACGCCCGCCACCAGGTAGTCGCAGTGGCTCCTGGCATGCCGGAGGATGTTGAGGTGCCCGACGTGGAACAGGTCGTAGACCCCGGGTGCGTAGCCGACCCGGTGACCGACACGGTGACCGACTCTATGACCGGGTCTGTGACCCGCCTTTTGATCCACAGCGTCCCCCCACGAAAATGACCCCCGGCGCGGCGTTCGATTCTCCCGAGGATAGCCCCAACCACCTCAATACCGCTCACAGACTGTGCGGCTCGGCGGATAGGCTGGATACTTGCCGCTGTCGGGGGAGGCAGCCCAGGGGGAAGACCAGGGGAGGGAGTGGGACATGAGCATCCCAGTCACCGTTTCCGCCACCGGCCAGGCCGCCCCGCCGGCCACCGGTGAGCGGCTGTTGCTCGTCTCCACCAACTACGCGCCCGAGCAGGCCGGGATAGGCCCCTACGCCACCCAGATCGCCGAGCACTGGGCCACCGCCCGCGACGCCGAGGTCCACGTGCTGGCCGGGATGCCGCACTACCCGGCCTGGCGGCTGGACCCCGGCTACCGGGGCGTGTGGCGGACCGTGGACGCCCACCGCGGGGTCTTCGTCCACCGCCGCCGCCACTCCGTGCCCCCGCGCCAGAGCGCCGCCCGCCGCGCGGCGTACGAGGCGTCCATCCTCCTGGGCGGCCTCCTCGCGCCGCCCCGCATCGGCCGCCCGGACGTGGTCCTCGCCCAGGTGCCCAGCCTCGCCGGGGGCGTCCTCGCCGCGCGCCTCGCCCGGCGGTACGGCGTGCCGTACGTGCCGATCGTCCAGGACCTGATGGGCGCGGCGGCCGAGCAGAGCGGCATACGCGGCGGCGGCCGCGCCGCCGGGGCCGCGGCCGCCGTGGAGGGGCGGACGCTGCGCCAGGCCACGCTGGTGGGCATCATCCACGACAGCTTCCGCGACCGCGTCCGGGCCCTCGGCGTTCCCGGGGACCGCATCCGCCTGGTCCCCAACTGGTCCCACATCGCCGGCCCCTCGCGCCCGCCCGCCCGCATCCGCGCCCGCCTCGGCTGGCCCGAGGGGCGCACCGTGCTGCTGCACGCCGGGAACATGGGCCTCAAGCAGGGCCTCGAGGTGCTGATCGGCACCGCGCGCGTCGCGCCCTGGCTGCACGTGGTGCTGATGGGCGACGGCAGCCAGCGGGAGCGGCTGGCGGGCCTGGCGGCCGGGCTGCCCAACGTGGAGATCCGGCAGCCCGCCCCCGCCGAGGACTTCCCCGACGTGCTCGCCGCCGCCGACGTCCTCGTCGTCACCCAGCGCGCCACCGTCCTCGACATGAGCGTGCCCTCCAAGCTCACCTCGTACTTCGCCGCCGGACGCCCCGTCATCGCCTCGGTCGCCCTCGACGGCGGCACCGCCGAGGAGATACGCCGCTCCGGCGCCGGCTGGGTCGTGCCGCCCGAGGACCCGGAGGCGCTGGCCGCCGCCGCCCGCGAGGCCGCCGACGACCCGGCCACCGCCGACGCCATAGGCGCCAGGGGCGCCGACTACGCGCGCAGCCACCTCTCGCCCGCCGCCGGGCTGGCGCGCATCGAGGCCATGGTGGACGAGGCGCTCGCGATGAGCGGGACGGGCCGCACGACCCGCACCGCGGGCCGCCGTGAGGCGGCGAGCCCGGCGAGCCCGGGCGCACCGGTCGCTGGGGAGCAGGGACCGGCATGAGGGCCGACGCGACCGGCCGGGAAGCCGCGCAGCGCGACAGCGCCCCACCGCAGCCCAGCCCGTACGACGAGCCCGACCTGCTGCGCGACCAGTTCCGCCAGCTCCTGCGCTACCGGCTGCTCATCGTCTGCGGCATCCTCCTCGGCCTCGCCGGCGGCGGATACCTCGGCCTCGCCGCCGACGACACCTACATCGCCACCAGCGAGGTCACCGTCCGGCAGCCCACCGCCGACCCGTTCGAGGACGAGCCGGTCGACCAGGTCGCCATCGGCTCCGAACGCCGCACCGCCGCCAGCGACACCGTGGCCCAGCGCGCGGCCGAGCTGCTCGGCGACCCGGACGAGGCGCCGGCGCTCAAGGGCGGCCTGTCCGTCACCAACCCGCCCAACACCGAGGTGCTGCGCTTCGCGTACTCCGCCTCCGACCCCGACGCCGCCGCCGAGCGCGCCAACGCCTTCGCCGAGGCGTACCTCGCCAACCGCCAGGCCGACGCCGACGAGACCATCGGGCACTCCGTGGACTCCCTGGAGAGCCAGCGCGAGCCGCTGCTCGACCGCCGCGACGACATCCAGGCCGAGCTCGACGCCCTCTTCGAGGGAAGCGGCGCCTACGAGAGCGCCCTCGCCGACCTGTCCACCGTCACCGGCCAGATCTCCGAGATCAACGCCAGCATCTCCAGCCTCCAGTCGCTGGACACCACCGGCGGCCGGATCATCACCGAGGCCACCCCGCCCGGCAGCCCCGCCGGCCCCGGGCTGCCGCTGCTGCTCGGCCTCGGCTACGTCGTCGGCATCGGCCTCGGCCTGCTCGCCGCCTGGGTGCGGCTGGTGTTCGACCCCACGGTCCGCTCGCCGGGCGACGTGACGCGTGCGCTGCGCGCGCCCGTCCTCGGCGTGCTGCCCCGCACCGGGCGCGACCACCCCGAGCAGCTGCTGGCCGAGGGGCGGCTGGCGGAGGAGTACCGTTCCGTCGCGTTCCGCCTCGCCTACGACGAGGCGTTCGCGCAGCGCCGCAGGCTGCTGGTGGTCGCGCCGCGCGGCAGTATCGAGACGCCGCTGGCCGCCGCCGTCAACCTCACCGCCGCCTTCGCCGAGATGGGCATGGACGCCCTCCTCGTCGAGGCCGACCTGCGCACCCCCACCCTCATCGAGCAACTCCGCCACGCCGACGGCGTACGCCCCGGCTGGGCCGCGACGCCCGACGGCGACGGGGGGCGCGGCGGCTGGCCCGCCGGGCTGCGCGTGCCCATCGACGCCGGCGAGTCCGGCATCTTCGACCTCGTGCCGGGCCTGAAGGTGCGCAACGTGCCCCGCGCCCTGACCTCCCCTGCCGCCACCCACCTCATCAGCCACGCCGACACCAAGGGCGCGGTCGTCGTGGTCCTCGCCCCCGCCGTGCTGTCGTACGCCGACGCCATCGCGCTGACCGACCGCGTCGACGGCGTCCTCGTCGTCTGCGACCCCAGCCAGGTGCGGCGCGAGGACCTGGCCCGGGTGCGGGAGCTGGTCGTCGGCGCGGGCGGGCTGCTGCTCGGCGCCGTGCTGCACTCCTGGGGCGCCGGGGCCGACGGCGGCGGCCGGGGCGCCGGCCCCACCACCCAGGTCACGCCCGCGGCGGACCGCCTCCCGGCGACGCGCCGGCCGGCCCCGGCCCCGGCGACCCGCCACGAGCCCCTGGTGGACAACTCCGAGACCATGGGCCTGCGCATCCTCGACACCGCCGAACTCGACGAGCCGCCGCGCACCGCCCGGTAAGCGATGGGCAGACGACTCACCGGTGCTGCCGTCTCGGCCGCCGACCAGGGCGTTGCGGCGCTGACCAACATCGCGGTGGTCGTGGTCGCGGCCCGCCAGTCCTCCGCCGCCGACTTCGCCGACTTCGCCGTCGTCTACACGGTCTTCGCGCTGCTGCTCGGGGCGTTCACGGCGTACGTCGGGCAGGCCCTGGTGCTGCGGCGCGGCGAGGCGGCGGACCTGCACGGGCACTGCCGCTCCTCCGTGGCGTTCACGCTCCTCGCCTCCGCCGCGCTGGGGGCGCTGCTGGCCGTCACCACGCCGCTCGCGCCCGAGTTCGGCGCGCTGGGCGCGGCGCTGCCGGTGCTGCTCACCCAGGACGCGCTGCGGTACGCCTTCTCGCTGCTGGGCCGCCCGCACCTGGCGCTCGCCATGGACCTGCTGCGGCTGGCGGCGGCCGTGCCCGCGCTGGCCGCGCAGCCCGACGGGGCCGGGTCGGCGCGGATGGTGCTGGCCTGGGGCCTGTCGGCGCTGCCCGCGCTGCTGCTCGGCGCGGGGACGCTGGTGGGCGTGACGCGCGGCGCGGGGCGCCCGGAGCCCCGGGCGCTGCTGGAGCGGAGCCACCTCGGGCGGCGTTTCGTCGTCGAGTTCGGCGTCGGCAACGCCGCCTCGCAGGCCGCCATCGCGGGCCTGGGCCTGCTGGCCAACCCGCTCGCCGTGGGCGCGCTGCGCGGCGCCACCACCCTCTTCGGGCCGCTGAACGTGCTGTTCAACGCCGCCACCGGCTTCGGCCCGCCGCTGCTGAACCGGATGACCGGCCCGCACAGCCCCGCCCGCAAGGCGCGGCAGGCGGGCGCGGCCGGGCTGGCGCTGGCCGCCCTGGCCGCGGCGTGGGCGCTGGTGCTGTCGGTGCTGCCCGACGCCGCCGGGCGCGCGCTCCTCGGCGACACCTGGCGTTCGGCCGCGGAGCTGCTGCCCGCCACCGGCAGCCAGTACGCCGCCATGGCGGTGGGCACGTGCGGCCTGCTGGCGCTGCGGGTGCTGACGCCGCGGGCGACGCTCGGCGTGCAGCTGGTGTTCTCGGCGCTGTCGGTGGCCTGCCTGCTGGGTGGCTACGCGCTGGGCGGCATCACGGGGGCGGCGTGGGGCCTGGCCCTCGGCTCGGCGGCGAAGGCGGCGGCGAGCTGGACGCGCGTGGCGTTCGAGGTGCGCGTCTCCTACACGCTGCGCGACCGAGCGAGGGATTGACGAGGGCCGACGTGTGAGGAGTCTCGCCGGCCGTCGCGGCCTGACGCCGATCGTCGATGGCCTTCATAGCCGCCGGACGCGCAGCACACAGGTCAGCATCGGGAGGGTGAACTCGCCGTCGGCGGTCTCCGGCCGACTCGCGAGGTAGGCGCGGATGCGGCCCAGCGTGGCCTCGCGTTCCCGTCCCGGCATGACCAGCATCCCCGCCCTCGTCGCGAGGGTCGCGACGAGGGCGTCGGCGGTGCGACGCTGCCCGTGCGGGAACTCGGCCTGTTCCGGCGAGCCGAACCGGGCCGCGCCCGTCTTGGGAAGGTGCATGCCGGCCGTCTCCGTACGCCAACTGGTGGGCACGTCACGCGGGCCGACGGCCGCGCTCCCGCTGACCCGCGCGAGCCCGGCCACCCAGCCGACCCGGTCGTCCATGACGTTCCACAGACCGGCCAGGATGCCGGCGGGTGTGAGGACCCTGGCGATCTCGGGTCCCGCGACGGCCATGTCGAACCAGTGCATGGCGTTGCCGGCCAGCACGGCGTCGATGGAGCCGTCCGGCAGCGGGATCGCCTCGGCGCTGCCCGGCAGGGCACGGACAGCCGGCAGCGCGCGGCGCAGCTCTGTCAGCATCGCCGGGTCGGGCTCGACCGCGACGACGTCCGCGCCCATCGCGACAAGCGTGGCGGTGAGCTTGCCGGTTCCGGCGCCCAGGTCGAGCACTCGCGGGCCGGGTGCGGACTCAAGGGCCCAGCGCACCGCGGCCTGCGCGTAGTCCGGGCGGTGCTCGGCGTATGCGGCCGCCGCCGCACCGAACGACGATCGGTGAAGGAGCCGGTCATCCTGGTCCACGCGAGCACCGTAGCCGTGCCGCCACCCGGCAAGGCAAGGCTCAGTCCACCAGCTCCCACGAGATCGACTCGAGGAGAGTGAAACTCCGGCCCCGTCCGGTCCGCACGGCCCCGACCAGCAGTCCGATCAACCCGACCATGAGGTACCCCGCCCACAGCCACAGCAGCAATCCCGCCAGGCCTGCTCCCGCGGACGCGGAGAGCCCCGCATACCCGCAATAGGCGACAAGCATCGAGCAGAGCGCGGTGAGGGCGAAGTTCAGGACCGCCGTGGCGTGCCTCTGGAGCCATCGATCCCTGGTTCCCCTCAGGACGGTGAACGGGACGACCCACGCCAGGAACAGCCCGATCACCGTGAACGAGAGCAGCGCCGTTCCCAGATACACCCACCTGGCGCCATCCCGGCTCACCTCATCCTCGACTCCCACGACCCTCTCCTCCCATGCCACTGTGCGCGTACGGCGGTTGGCCGTGGCACAGTCCTACCGGCCCGGGCCGGGGAGGGTTCCCGGAAGCTCACTCGTCAAGACAGCCGCGACCGGCCGCCCTCCCGGAAGGTGGTGACCAACGCCAGGCACAGCAGCGCGATGCCGATGCGGCCGGAGGCCTGGAGCAGCGAGCCGCGCAGCAGGATGAAGCTGTAGCCCGCCAGCACGGGCACCACCACCGCCAGCACGTTGCCGGGCGAGGGGTCGTCCACCGTCCGCTGCACGTACCGGCGGTCGGTGCGGGCCGCGAGGTAGCCCACCGCCAGGAACCCGGCCGTCATCCCCAGCGGCCCGAAGTCCAGCCACAGCTCGGCCCACAGCGGCGAGGAGAGGTTGGGGCTGTCGGTGCCCATCCACTCGCCGATCACGAACCCCGTGTCCTCCGCCTTGCCCTCCCAGGCCGCGCGCGGCACGAAGAACAGCGCCGCGCCCGCCAGCTGCTCGCCGTAGGTGTGGCCGTTGCCGTCACCGGCGTACGTGATGGTGTTGGCGAACATGTTGACCTGGTCGTAGTCCTTGACGACCAGGGGCTCCAGCAGCGACCCCGTCTCCACCGGCCGCTGCCCCTGCTCGTCGTAGCGGAACCGGTCGGAGAAGGGGAAGATCAGCAGCGCGATCACCACGCCCATCGCGAGGGCCGCCCGGTACATCACGGGGCTGCGCGGGAAGAGGGTGAACAGCAGCGCGAACAGCACCGTCAGGAACCAGTAGCGCGGGTTGGCGACGGGGTTGTTGACGATCGCGTTGATCACCAGCAGCCCAGCCCAGGGCAGCAGCACCTCCGGGCGGCGCCGCGCGCGGCGGGAGGTCACCAGCCAGCGCGTCAGGAACAGCATCGACAGCAGCGCCGGCACCGTCCCGAAGCCGCGCAGCAGCGCGTTGCCCGCCTCGCCCGACTCCGCGCCCGTCGCCGAGCTCAGGCTGGTCGAGAGGCCCTCGCGGCTGGTGAAGAACACCCCGACGCCGCCGACGCGGAGGATGAGGTACGCGCTGGCCGCGTAGGAGAGGGCGACCAGCAGGTACAGGCGCGTCCGGTGGACGGTCGCCGCCGGGCGGCGCCGGCTGCGCAGGCTCGGCCGGTGCCGCGCCAGCAGCGCGCCGACGTCGAAGGCGGCCATGCCGCACAGCACGAGCGCGGTGGCCAGCTCGGTGTCCGAGCGGGGGCCCAGCACGGGTGTCGGGTCGCGGCCCAGCACGCTCTGCGCCAGCGGCGCGATGCCCATGGCCAGGTAGCCGAAGAGCCAGAACGCCCCCTGCACCAGCCGCCGCCGCCCCGACAGGACCATGGCGCACAGCCGCACCCCGGCGTAGCAGGCCACCACGAGCTGGAGCCAGAAGGTGGTGTCGCGCGTGCCCTCGCCCGGCTGCGCCGCCACGAAGAGGGGCAACGCCCCCACCACGCCGCCGATCAGCGGCAGCGACAGCGGCAGCGAGACGGGCGGCCGCGAGGGCCGCACCCCCCACGTGCCGCGCCGCGCCGCCTCGGTGCTCACTGCCGTTTCAGCTCGCCCTCGCCGTCGCCGGATGCAAAGTAGTCGGATTCGAAGAAGTAGGACATCGTGAAGGCATCAATGGCCGTCAGCGTGATCTCGGTGTTGATGCAGTCACCGGAGGTGGCCTGCTCGTACACCACGATCACCTCCGCGCTCTCCTGCTCGAGACGCCAGGTCGCGGTGCACTCCAGCGACGGGTACCGCACCGACGCCACGGTCTCGCCGACCTCGCCGCCGGTGTAGTCCACCTCCACGGTTTCGATGACGATGTCGTCCTGGGTGTACGTGCCCGCCCAGTCGCCCTCGAAGTAGCCCTCCTCGCCCGGCTCCTTGGCCTCCTCGGCCGGGGTCTCCTCCTCGGTGGAGGGCTGGTCCCCGGCCGTCGGCTCGTCGTCTGTGGCCTGCCCGTCATCCTGGGTCGGCTGGGCGGGCTGGGAGGACTCCCCGCCGTTCGCGGTGTCGCCGGTGTCGCCGCTGTCGCTGTCGCCGCCGAGGAGGGAGACCGCCGAGACCAGCGCGATGCCCGCCACCAGCGCGCCCGCCACGGCGGCGATGACGAGGGAGCGGCCCCGGCCCCGGCTCGGGGGGCCGACGGGACCCTGCGGCTGCGTCACGTATCCGGTCGGCGGCGGGGTGTGGTACCCGGGCGGCGGGGTGTGGTAGCCGGGCGGCGGGGGCGGCGTGGCGTATCCGGGCTGCGGCGTGGTGGCGGCGGTCATGGTCGGCACGGCGGGGACGGGGGCGGCGGGAACGGCAGGGGCCGCGGGCGCGGGCTGGGCGAGCTGCGTGGCTTCCGGCCCCTCGAGGTCGAGCAGCGCCGCCGCATCCCGGGCGAGACGGTCGGTCAGCTCCGGCGGCAGCCACGGCCCGCTGCCGCCATGGCCGACCGCGAGCCGTGCGATGTCCGCCAGGGCGGGCCGGTCGCCCGCCTCCTTCGCCAGGCAGCTCGCCACCAGCTCGCGCAGCGGGCCCGCCAGGCGGCCCAGCTCGGGCGGCTCGGCGACGACCCGGTACATCATGGCGTGCACGGCGCTGTCCTCGGTGTCGAACGGGCCGGACCCGTTCGCGGCGAACGCCAGCACCGCGCCGAAGCTGAAGATGTCGCTGGAGGCGTCGAGGCGCTCGCCCCGGACCTGTTCGGGCGACATGAAGCCGGGCGAGCCGATCACCGCGCCGGTGCGGGTGACGACGCTGGCGTCGGCGGCGCGGGCGATGCCGAAGTCGATGACCTTCGGGCCGTCGACGGTGACCATCACGTTCGACGGCTTCAGGTCGCGGTGCACCAGCCCGCTGCCGTGGATGGCCGTCAACGCCTGAGCCAGCCCGTCCGCCAGCCGCCACAGCGTGGACTCCGGCAGGGCACCGTACAGCTCGTCCACGACCCGCTGCAGCGGTGGCCCCGCCACGTAGCCGGTGGCCACCCACGGGATCTCCCCCGTGGTGTCGGCGTCGAGCACGGGAGCCGTCCACTGCCCGCCCACCCGTACCGCGGCGGCCACCTCGCGCTCGAAGCGGCGCCGGAACTCCGGCTCGGCCGCGAACTGCGGGTGGATGAGCTTGACCGCCACCATGCGGCCCTGCGCGGAACGCCCGAGAAAGACGCGGCCCATGCCGCCCGAACCCAGCGCCCGCAGGAGGCGGTACTGGCCGAGCGTCTGCGGATCTCCCTGGCCCAGTGGTTTCACGGTGTACCCCGTTCCCCCGATCATCGGTCATTGTGCAGGCCCAGTATGGGGGATGTGGCGGGGTCCTCCGTCCGGCCCGGCACGCCGTGACGCATCCGTGACGACGCACGTCAGCCGGTAACAGAACATGTCCGCCGCGTCCGGGTCCGCGCTCCACTCCGGCACCCGTGCGAAGTCCACGCCACCCACGCGGGCCTCTCAGGCCGTCCTCCCCTCCCGCCACAGGCTACTGTTGACGGCCATGGCGGGACTGGGAAACGACCAGCGGCGGCACTGGGAGGAGACCTACGCCGCGCACCCCTGGATGTACGGCGGCGAGCCCTCCGCGCCCGCGCGGCACGCGGCCGGGGCGTTCCGGGCGGCGGGCGCACGGCAGGTGCTGGAGCTGGGCGCCGGGCACGGGCGGGACACCCTGCACCTCGCCCGCTCCGGGTGCACCGTGACCGCGACCGACTTCAGCGCGGTCGGGCTTGAACAGCTGCGGCGCGACGCCGGCGCCGAGGGGCTGTCGGACCACGTGCGCACCGTCGTCCACGACGTGCGCCGGCCGCTGCCGCTGCCGGACGGCTCGGTGGACGGCGCGTACGCCCACATGCTGCTGTGCATGGCGCTGTCCACCAAGGAGATCCACGGCCTGGTCGCCGAGGTCCGCCGCGTGCTGCGGCCGGGCGGCGTCTTCGTCTACACCGTCCGCCACACCGGCGACGCCCACTACGGCACCGGCACCGCCCACGGCGACGACGTCTACGAACACGGCGGCTTCGCCGTCCACTTCTTCCCGCGCGCGCTCGTCGACGAGCTGGCCGAGGGCTGGGAGCTGCGCGAGGTGCGCCCCTTCGAGGAGGGGGAGCTGCCGCGCCGCCTGTGGCGGGTGACGCAGGCGCTGCCCGGCACCGGTCCGCCGACCGGCCCCGGGCAGCGCACCGCCTCGCTCAGATCGTGATGGTCGTGCCGTCGAAGCGGCTGAGGGTGAAGTGGGCGTCCTCCAGGGTGGTGTCGGTGACCTCGCGGAGGATGGCGCTGGCGATCTCCTCGCCCAGCCGCACCGCCTCCGAGTAGTCCGTGCGCCAGTGGACGCCGCCCATGCTGCGGCCGATGGCGACGTTGGCGGCCAGCTGGTTCAGCTCGCCGCCGACGGTGAGCCGGCCGGCGTCCTCGCCCTCGTACGGCACACGGCGCGTGCCGTCCTCGGAGGGGACCACCGGGTCGGCGACCGGGTGGGACTCGTCGAACCACGCCTTGAAGCGCGTGAAGGTCGAACCCGCCCCCCGCCTGCGGGTTGACCAGCTTCAGGGCGCCGCCCATCGGTATCCGCTCGAAGTCGTCGAACTCGCCGGTGGTCGCCGCCCGCCGCAGCCTGCGGTGGGCGTCCGGGACGACCTCGCACTCACTCGTTGTGCGGCAGGCCCTTGGAGTAGTTGGCGATGAAGGGGTAGTCGGTCTCCTCCCCGTTGCTGACGTGGCGGGCGATGTGACGCGCGAACTCGGCCTCAGCGGCACGCACCCGCACGAGATTTCGTGGCTTCGCTAGGGTGATCCCGTGAAGGTGCTGCACGTGGTGACGCTGCATACGCCCACCCACGCGTTCGGGGGTCCGACGCGGGTGGCGCTCAACCTCTGCCGGGGGCTGCGCGAGCGCGGTGACCGCGCCGTGGTCGCCGCGCTGGGGGACGACTTCGACGGAGAGCTCCCCAGGTGGGTCGAGGGCGTTCCGGTGCGGCTGTTCCGGGCCCGGCACGTGGCGCCCCGCTTCGAGGTCAGCGGCATCACCTCGGGCGCGCTGCTGGCGCGGGCGTGGGCATACGCCCGCTCGGCGGACGTCGTCCACGTGCACCTGATGCGGGACCTCGTCACGCTGCCCTTCGCGCTGCTGACCCTCGCCGCCGGGACGCCGCTGGTGCTCCAGACCCACGGCATGGTGGACCCGACCGACAAGCCCGTCGCGCGGCTCGTGGACCGGCTCGGCGTCAGGCGCGTGCTGCGCGAGGCCGACGCCGTGCTGCACCTGACGGACCGCGAGCGGGAGGAGACCGCGGCCGTCGTGGCGCCCCGGCCGACGGCCCCGGCGTTCCGGCTGGTCAACGGCGTACGCGCGCAGCGGCACCGCCGCGAGCCGGACGCCGCCGAGCCGCCGCGCGTGCTGTACCTGGCGCGGGTGCAGGCCGGGAAGCGCCCCGAGGACTTCGTCGGCGCCATGCCCGCCGTGCTGGAGAAGGAGCCGCGCACCCGCTTCGTGATCGCCGGTCCCGACACCGGCGCCCTGGCCGGGACCCTGGCCCTGGCCGAACGCCTGGGCGTGCGCGGCTCGCTGGACCACCTGGGCGCGCTCGACCCACCCGAGGCCATGGCCGAGCTGCGGCGGGCCAGCGCGCTGGTGGTGCCCTCGGTGCAGGACGCGTTCTCCATGGCCGTGCTGGAGGCGATGTCGGTCGGCACCCCCGTGGTCGTGACCCGCACCACCGGCCTGGCGCCCGACGTCGAACGCGCCGGCGCCGGCCGCGTCGTGACCGGGGGCGCGGACGACATTGCCCGCGCCGTGCTGGAGCTGCTCGACCCGGCCGCCAACGACGCCGCCTCCCGGGCCGCCTTCGGCCTCGTCCGGGAGCGCTTCACCCTCGACTCGGTGGTCGACACCCTCCAGGACGTCTACGCCGGGGTCGTCACTCGCGCCCGGCCGACCCCGCCTCCCGCGCCTCCCGCCCCTCCCGCGCCTTGAGCCCGATCTGCCAGCGGTAGAAGCTCATCGCCAGGGCGTAGTCGAGCCCGGCGCGGCCGTCGAGGAAGCCGCACCGGCAGACGTAGGCGTAGGCGAAGGACAGCAGCGGCTTCAGCGGCGCGCGGTGGAAGAGCCGGCCCTGCCGGGTCTTGGCGGTGCGGATCCGCTCGCGCACCTCCGGCCGGCCCTCCAGCCACGCCTCCCAGTCCGAGTACCGGTTGTGCCGCTCGAACCACGTCCGCACCGGGTCCAGGTCGCGGTGCTCGATCGGCGTGCGCAGCCGGAACACCGGGTCGGCCAGCGGCTGGTAGTGGCCCTCCTGCTCGCCCATGCCGGGCGCGTCGAGGTCGTCGGGCTCGGGGAAGCGGACGCGGGTGCGGTCCACCAGCGCCCGCTTGACGATGGTGTGGCCGTGCCGCAGCCGACGCCCGGCGAACCAGTACCCCAGCGGGATGTCGAAGGCGGCGGGCCGCACGCGGCGGCCGTCGAGGAAGATGCGGCACAGCTCGGCGAGGAGCGCCCCCGACGCCGTCTCGTCGCCGTCGAGGAAGAGCACCCAGTCGGTCTCGGTGCGGACGTTCTCCAGGCACCACTGCTTCTTCTTCGGGTACCGGCCGTCCCACTCGTACGGCACCACCTCGGCGCCCGCCGCCTTCGCCAGTAGCCGGGTGTCGTCGGTGCTGTCGGAGTCGACCACGACCACGGCCGTGACGTGGTCGATGACCGACCGCACCGCGCCGGTGATGTTCGCCGCCTCGTTCCGGGTCGGGATGATGACGACGATCGGGAGTCTTGGCACCCGTTCACCTCTCTTCTCTTCTGTCGACGGACTGCCGGCGGGCTACTGCTGGGCCTGGGCCCACAGGTCGGCGTACTCCGGGCACAGGTGCTCGATGGCGGCCCCGGCGTCCGGGATCTCGCCGTCGCGCAACGCCGCCACCACGCCGTCGGGGTCGTGCCGCTCCAGGTAGCCGATCCGCTCGCACGCCTCGGCGCCGAGCAGGAGGATCGCCGCCGGGTCCGCGCCCACCGGCACCCGGTCGGTCAGGTACGCCCGCTGCTCGCGCGTGAAGGCGCCCTCGGGCGGGGTGAGCTCCTCGGTCGGGACGGTCTCGTCCGGGATGCCGTCGGCCGCGCCGGGCTCGCCCGGGACGGCGGCCTCCGCCCCCGCCCCCGGCGTCTCGGCGGCCGCCGCCTCCTCCTTCTCGTCCCCGCCGCCGCCGCCGCACCCGGCGAGCAGCAGCCCCGCGGCGAGCGTCGCCGCCGCCAGCGCCCGCCGCATCACGGCGCCCCGAACGTCAGCACCAGCTGCGGCCGGTACCCGCTCTGCGTGGCCTCGCGCGCCCACAGCCACAGGCTGTCGGTGCCCTCGCCGACCAGCGCCAGGTCCAGCTCGCCGCCGCCCAGCGCCGCCTCAACCGTCGCCCGGTCCAGCGGCACGGTCTGCACGCCGCCCGGTGCGCTCGGCGCGCTGAGCGTCCCCAGCGTCCCCTCGCCCAGCGCCGGCCTTCCGGCGTACGTCGTGCCGGACTCCGTCCACGACCCCTCCACCGGCACCACCGCGACGTCGTCGCCGGAGCCGGAGAACGAGTCCCCGCCGACCGTCAGCCGCAGCGCCGCGCCCTTCAGCACCGTCCCGGCCGGTGCCCCGGGCAGGTCGGCGAAGCGCAGGTAGCTCTCGTACGGGCTGCTGCCGCGCACCGCGAGCTGCTGGTGGGAGCCGTAGGAGGTGCCGGTCGCCGCGCCGTTGACGTACGTGTCGGCGGCGGGCTCCAGCGTCGTCACCGAGTCGCCGGGGGCCTCGGCCGCGCCCAGGTGGGCGGCGATCCGGTCGGCCGGCAGCTGGCTGCCGTAGACGGCCGTCTCGTCGAGCTGCCCCGCGAAGTAGTCGCTCGCCGGCTGGCCGGGGAAGCGGTCCAGGTTGTCCCCGCCGGTGTGCCAGTAGTAGCCGGACAGGTTGCGGGCGGAGGTGACGAGGAAGTTGCGGGCGACGCGTTCGCCGTCCACGTACAGCTCCATGCCGCGCGAGCCGACCGACGCGGCCACGTGGTGCCACTCGCCGTCGTTGTACGCACTGGTGCTGGTCGCCGTCCGGAAGGTGCCGTTGAAGAGGGCGAACCGCAGCCGCCCGTCGTTCAGCATGTAGACGTTGTTGTCGTGGCTGTAGCTCTCCTCCAGGATGCGGTCGCCCATCCCGATGAGCTTGCCGCCCTCGTCGGTCGTCGTCCTGAACCACGTCTCCAGCGTGTAGCGGGTCACGCCCGAGTACACGTCGTCGCTGTAGGTGTAGGAGTCCGCCCCGTCGTGGCCCACCGACGCCGCCTGCGGGCCCGGCACCGCGCCCGGTGTGACGCCGCGCTGCGGCCCGCCCCGGTGGACGCCGCTTGAGGCGTTGCCCGAGGCGTCCGAGGCGAAGTTGCCGGCGGTCTCGTCGTAACGCCAGTACAGCAGCGGGTCGTCCGCCAGCACCTCCTCCACGTACGGCTCCGTGCCGGCGGCCGAGGTGGCGGTGACGGCGGGGGAGAGCGTGCTGACGTTGCCCGCGCCGTCGGTGGCGGTGATGCGGTAGCTGTGGCTCTCGCCCTCCGGCACGCCGGTGTCGGTGAACGCCAGCTGCGGCCGCAGCCACGGCACCGACTCGGCCTGCACGGAGTGGACCGGCTCGCTGCCGCCGTCGCGGTAGACGCGGTAGGTCAGCAGGCTGTCGTCCAGGTCCTGGCTGGCGCGCCAGGTGACGTCGATCTCGCCCGGCCGGGTGCTGGCCGCGTGCGCCTCGGGCGCCGTCGGCCTGCCGCTGTCGGGGGAGGTGGCGAAGCGGGTCAGGCCCCACTGCGCCTGCCCGTTGACCGTGGTGAAGCCGCCGCCCACCCACAGGTAGTCGCGGTCCTCGCCCGGCAGGTTCTCCGCCACGGCCATGACGCGCGGGCCCAGCGCCTCGCCGAGGCCGTCGTTGGTGTTGGGGAACCAGCCCAGCAGCTTCGGGTCGTCCACCGACTGGGCGAGCAGGTGGTAGCGCGACTGGTTGGGGAAGGCGCCCATGCTGGAGCAGTTGTGGGCGTGGTGGCCGCTGTAGAGCACGTCGTCGTGGACCTGGACGGCCTGGGTGGCGCCCAGGCAGGTGTCGCGCCAGCGCTCCTCGAAGGTGTCGAGGTCGAGCGCGATGCGCCCGTCGAAGACGCCGCCGCCCGAGCCCTCGTTGCCGGTGTAGAAGCCGGTGGCGTCGGCGTAGATGTCCTGCACCGTGGAGGCGGTCGGGATGAAGCCCTCCGGGTAGGCCCGCTCCACCTCGCCGCTGTCCGCGCTCACCACGGCCAGGGCGTGCGAGTCGTCGCCGTTGACGGTGAAGAAGTCGCCGCCCAGCAGCACGTGTTCGCCGTCCGGGGTGACCTCCACCGCCTTGCCGATCTCGTCGGCGTCGGCCGTCCAGCCGTCCACCACCGCGCCGGCCGTGGTCAGGGCCGCGAAGCGGGCGTGCGACTCGCCGCTGATCTGCGTGAAGTCGCCGCCCAGGTAGACCCGGTCGTCGGTGGCGGCGATGGCGCGCACGATGCCGTTGGCGGAGGGCCGGAAGGAGCCGACGCGGGTGCAGGTGTCGATGTCGATGGCCGCCAGCGACGAGGCGCCGGAGCCGCCCGCCGAGCCGAAGCTGCCGCCGACGTACAGCGTCTCGCCGTCGGGGGAGACGTCCATCGCCCGCACCTGGGCGGTGCCGGAGCCGATCGTGAACGACATCGAGCAGTCGGCCGGCGCGCCCGTGGCCGCGTCGAAGGCGGCGAAGTTGACGGCGGGCCGCTCCCGCGTGCCGGAGGCGGCGCCGGGCGGGCGGATCGTGGAGAAGGTGCCGCCGACGAAGACCGTGCCGTCCGCCTCCGCCATGGCGTAGACGATGCCGTTCGTCTGCCAGGTCGGCAGGTGCTCGGCGGTCATGGACAGCGGCGGGGTGAGGGCGGGGGCGGAGCCGCTCGGAAGCGCGGCGAGCGCGCCTGCCGTGACGGCGAGGGCCGCGCATAGCGCGGCTCGCCGCGCTCGTTGTGTGCTCATCGTTCTTATCGATTCCCCTCGGGTCGCCGTGGGCCTCCTGAGTGAGACCAACGGGCCACGTCGGTGGTTGTGTCCTCTGCGTCGTGCGCCCGGGGCGCATTGGGCGTTGCCGCCGTCATCCCCCCACCCCCGGCTCTCGCGGGGGACAGAGCGGGCGGGAAGCCTCTCAGCGGTCGATGCGGACGCGCGCGCCGCTCAGCTCCGCGTCGAGGGTCTCGATGTCCGCCTCCACCATCAGCTCCGCCAGCTCCCGCCACCGCACCGCCGGCTCCCACCCCAGCAGCTCCCGCGCCTTCGCCGCGTCCCCCACCAGCGCGTGCACCTCACTCGGCCGCTCGTACTTCGCGTCGAACGCCACATGCTCCCGCCAGTCCAGGCCCCCTGCCGCGAACGCCGCCTCCAGGAACTGCCGCACGCTCGCGGGCACCCCCGTCGCCAGCACGTAGTCGTCGGGCTCGTCCTGCTGGAGCATCCGCCACATCGCCTCGACGTACTCGGGGGCGTACCCCCAGTCGCGGATCGCGTCCAGATTCCCCAGGTAGAGCCGGTCCTGCAGCCCGGCCCTGATGCGGGCCACGGCCCGGCTGATCTTGCGGGTGACGAAGGTCTCGCCCCGGCGTGGCGACTCGTGGTTGAACAGGATGCCGTTCACCGCGAACAGGCCATAGGCCTCACGGTAGTTGACGGTCGACCAGTAGCTGTAGACCTTGGCGCAGCCGTAGGGGCTGCGCGGGTGGAAGGGGGTGCGCTCGTTCTGCGGTGGCGGGGCGGAGCCGAACATCTCCGAGGACGACGCCTGGTAGATGCGGGTCTCGACGCCGCTGGCGCGTATCGCCTCCAGCAGCCGCAGCGTGCCGAGCCCGGTCGCCTCCCCGGTGTACAGCGGCGCGTCGAAGGAGACGCGGACGTGCGACTGCGCGCCCAGGTTGTACACCTCGTCGGGGCGCAGCTCGCGCAGCAGGTTGACCAGCGCGACGCCGTCCGTGAGGTCGGCGTAGTGCAGCATCAGCGTCCGGCGGGGCTGCTGCGGGTCCTGGTAGATGTGGTCGATCCGCTCGGTGTTGAACGAGGAGGAGCGCCGCACCACGCCGTGCACGGTGTACCCCTTGTCCAGCAGCAGTTCGGCGAGGTACGAGCCGTCCTGACCGGTGACACCGGTGATGAGTGCGGTCTTGTTTGAGGTGTTTGCCGAGGCGTTGCTCATGATGTGATCCCCCAGCGGGATGATGCGGGTATGAATGAAGCCACGAGGGCCGAGGCCACTCAGGACGACGAACGAAGAGACAGCGACCAGGCGTCCGGCCTGCTGCCGCCCGGTGCCCGGGTGTTCGTGGCGGGCCACCGGGGCCTGGTCGGCTCGGCCGTCGCCCGCGTGCTGGCGGACGAGGGCCACGAGGTGATCACGCGGGGCCGGGAGCGGCTCGACCTGCGGGACGCGGCGCGGACCAGGGAGTTCCTGGTCGGCACGCGGCCGGACGCGGTGGTGCTGGCCGCCGCCAGGGTGGGGGGGATCATGGCGAACCAGCGGTATCCCGTGCCGTTCCTCGAGGAGAACCTGCTCATTCAGCTCAGCGTGATCGCCGGCGCGCACGCGGCGGACGTCAACCGGCTGCTGTTCCTCGGCTCCTCCTGCATATACCCGAGACTCGCCCCGCAGCCCATCCCGGAGGACGCGCTGCTGACCGGGCCGCTGGAGCCGAGCAACGAGCCGTACGCCCTGGCGAAGATCGCGGGGATCTCGCAGGTGCGCGCCTACCGCCGGCAGTTCGGCCGCTCGTACATCGCGGCGATGCCGACGAATCTCTACGGTCCCCGGGACAACTTCGACCCCGAGACCTCTCACGTGCTGCCCGCGCTCATCCGCCGCTTCCACGAGGCGCGGAAGGAGGGCCGGGACGAGGTGGTGCTGTGGGGCAGCGGCACGCCGCGCCGTGAGTTCCTGCACAGCGAGGACGCCGCCCGCGCCTGCCTGCTGCTGCTGCGCCGCTACGACGGCGAGGCGCCGGTCAACGTGGGCTGCGGCGAGGACCTGACCATCGCCGAGCTCGCCCGCACGGTGGCCGGGGCCGTCGGCTTCACCGGCCGCATCGGCTGGGACCGCACACGCCCCGACGGAACGCCGCGCAAGCTGCTGGACGTCGGCCGGCTGCGCGCGCTCGGCTTCGTCCCGAACGTCCCGCTGGAGCGCGGCGCTCGCGAGACCTACGAGTGGTGGCTGCACAGTGATACTCCCTGACTCCGTGGGCCGGTTCAGTACGCGCCGCGGCCGTCGATGACCGCGCGGACGGTGCGGGCCAGCACGTCGAGGTCGCCGGTGACCGACCAGTTGTCGGCGTAGGCGAGGTCGAGCGCCAGCCCTTCGTCCCAGGAGAGCTCGGAGCGCCCGCTGACCTGCCACAGGCCGGTCAGGCCCGGTTTGACCGCCAGCCTGCGCAGCTCGACCACGCCGTAGCGGGCGACCTCCTCCGGCAGCGGCGGGCGCGGGCCGACCAGCGACATCTCGCCGCGCAGCACGTTGACGAGCTGCGGCAGCTCGTCCAGGGAGGTGCGGCGCAGCAGGCGGCCCAGGCGCGTGATCCGCGGGTCGCGGCGGATCTTGAACAGGGGCCGGCCGCCGTGCTCGTTGGCCGGCTCCAGGCGGGAGCGCAGGTGTTCGGCGCCGTCGATCATGGTGCGGAACTTCAGGAGGGTGAACGGGGCGCCGTGGTGGCCGATGCGGGTCTGGCGGTAGAGGGCGGGGCCGGGGGAGTCCAGCCGCACCGCCAGGGCCAGGAGGGCGAACAGGGGGGAGAGCAGGACCAGACCCAGCGCGGCGCCGGCGCGGTCGAGCACGGACTTGAGCGCGGGCTGCGCGCCGCGGCGGGTCGGGGCGGCGACGTGGAGGAGGTTCAGCCCGGCGGCGGTGGCGAGGCTGACGCGGCGGCGCGCCACCTCGGTCAGGCCGGAGGCGACGGCCAGCGACAGGCCCGCGTCCTGCACGGCCCAGGACAGGCTGCGCAGGCGTTCGCCGGTGACCAGGCTGCCGGGCACGACCAGCACGAGGTCGGCGGCGTGGCGGCGGGCGGCGGCCACGACCGTGGGGCCGTCGGGGCTGTCGGGCACCACGTCGGGCGGCGGCGCGGCGGCCGTCAGGCCGCCGGGGAGCGCGTCGGGGAGGGCGTCGGCGAGCGCGTCGGCGAACGCCTCGGGCGAGGCCGCCGCCCCGGGCGCCTCCGTCCCCGGTTCGGCGGGCCCGCCCGCGGCGGAGGCCGCTGACCAGATGGGCGCGCCCGGCGCCTCCGTCCCGGGTCCGGTGGCCGGCCAACTGACGGGCAGGGCTTCGGCTCCGGTCTCCGCCTCCGCCCAGGGGCCCTCGGGCACGTCGGGGCTTGTGGCGTGTGTCGTGACGGCGGGAAGCCCGCCCGGGGCCTCCCGCCCCGGGCCGTGCGGTGGCGCGTCCTCCGCCGGCGGGCCCGCCGCGCCCGGGAGCCGGCCCATCTGTGGCGTTCCGCTGGCGAGGGCTCCGCCGCCGACGGTCACCACGCCGATGACGACGTACGGATGGTCCGTGCGGGCCGCGAGCCGCGCGGTCACGGCCTCGGCCGGGCCCGCCTCGCCGACCACCAGCACCCGGCGTACCGCCCGCGCCTCGCGGCGCTGCCGGGCGAGGTGACGGTGGATCAGCCAGCCCGCCCACGCGGTCACGACGAGCGCGGGCAGCAGCCCCAGCAGGTTGCTCAGCATGCCCGAAGGTTCGCCGGTCACCGCGCGTAGCATGGCCAGCAGCCCCAGCAGGATCAGCCAGTCGTGCACGGCCGCCAGCAGGCCGCGGAACTCGCCCACGCCGAGGGTCCGTCCGCCGTAGCGCCGGTGCGCCGCCCGTACGCCCGTCCAGCAGGCGGCGGCGACGGTGGCGGCGGCGAGGGGGCGGGGCTCGTCGGCGAGGGTGTGGACCGCGAGCACGGGCAGGAAGGCGCCGAGCGCGTCCGCGGCGAGCGCGATGGGCGCGTACCACGGGGAGGTGTCGCGGCGCGGGACCGCGGGTCGCCGGGCACCTGATGGATCTCCGGCCATGCCTGGTATCCGACGCATGAACCCCCCAGTGGTCTCGTAGTGACGGGCGATGGCGGGTGCCGAGGTGCGGAGTCGACGAAGGCGCGTCCTCATCTCCCCGTGAGCACGCGCCATGACTCTTGGCCCATGTGAACGAATCGGGAAAAGATTAGGGCATCCAACGACGGTTTGGCTGGTGTTTGGTGAAACTTTCCGAAACTGCCCGCGTCAGGGACTGGTTTTCTCCGGTCGGCGGGGGAGCGCGATGTGACCAACCGTGACCGGATGGGGCCACGCCTCGAATTCGGTGGTCGCAGACCCGGCTCGGCGGCCCCTCGGTGAACACCGCGCCCGGAGCCCTTCCGGCTCTCGCGGCGGCTCGTCGGCTCGGCGGCTACGCGCTCCTGCGCAACGCCGCGAGCCGCGCGACGTTGCCGGCGATCGCCGTCCACATCGCACCCCCCAGCCAGACGCCGCCGCCACTGAGGATCGCCACCCACCACGTGTCGCCGGCCGCCAGCATGGCCCCGGCCGCGGTCATCCCGGCCGCCCACCCGACGAGGGCGGCGACCATCCCCGGCTGCACGAGGTGGACCCTGATGACGCCCGCCCCGGACGGCACGTGATCCTCCCCCCGCGCCATGGCCGCGACGAAGACCGCCCAGAAGCCGGTGAACACCACGAACGCGAGGAGCCAGAGCCCCTGCGCGAGGAAGACGGGCACCGACGACGGCGGAGAGGCGATGAAGCCCGCGAGGAGAGCGGGGAGAATCGTCAACCCGCCAAGGCTTCCGGCCCAGTCGAGATCGCGGTCGGAGCCCCTGTTGCCCCTCGTCCCGGGGACGTAGCTCACGAACGCCGCGAACCGCCACCAGCCCAGCCCGCCGGCGCCCGCCGCGACGGCGCCCGCGAGCAGCGGGTCGGTGCCGCCCCACCAGATCAGGGCGGCGAAGATCCATCCGGCCAGCGACAGTCCGCCCGCCGCGCGCAACGCCCGCTGCTCCCGGAGGGCGAGCGCGCCCGGTGGTATGTCTCCCCGGAGCCGGACGCGCTCCGTCGCCTTCTCGCGCAGCTCCGCGCTGCGCCGCGGGTCTGGATCCTGCTGCGGAGGCCGGTCCACGTCGTCCGCCGCCGGCGGAGCGTCAGCAACCCGAGGGGCGGTCGCGTCGGCCGGCGACGGCGCCGTCAACGCCCCTCCGGCCCGTCCGCGGAGGGAGGACCACTCCTCGATCCGCAGCCGCACGGCCTCGGCGCTCCGCGGGCGCCGCTCCGGCTTCTTCTTCAGCAGGTCCATGATCAGCCTCTCCCACTGGGGCGGCAGATCCTGGCGACGCCGGCGCGGTGACACCGGCTTGGCCTGCATGTGCATCCAGATCAGGGCGATCGGCGACTGTTCGGTGAGGAACGGCGGGACGCCGGTCACCATCTCGTAGAGGAGGCAGCCCAGGGAGTACAGGTCGCTGCGCTGGTCCAACGGGCGGTTCTCGTCGGCCCCCTGCGCCTGCTCGGGCGACATGTACGCGGGGGTCCCGATCCACGCCCCGGTCGCCGTCAGCCTCGTGTGGCCCGTCGTGTCGTGGAGGAAGCGGGCGATGCCGAAGTCGACCACCTTGACGCGGCCGTCCTCGCCCACCCACACGTTGGCCGGTTTCAGGTCGCGGTGCACGACGCCGGCCGCGTGGGCGACCTCCAGAGCGCCGCATATCTGCCGGGCCCACACGGCCACCTCCGCCAGGGTGGGCAGGCCGTCGCTCAGCCTCTCCTCGAGCGACTGGCCCCGCAGCAGCTCCATGACCAGGTAGAGAACGCTCCGCCCGTCCACCTGCGTCTCGCCCGCGTCGTGGACCGTGACGATGTACGGGCTGCTGAGCCGCCCCGCCGTTCGGACCTCGCGCTTGAAGCGCTCCGCGGCACCGGCGGACCCCTTCCCCACCAGGTCGAAGCTCCGCAGCGTCTTCACGGCCACATCGCGGCCGAGCCGCGTGTCCCGAGCCCGCCACACCGCGCCCATGCCGCCTTCGCCGATCAGCTCGCCCAGCAGGTACCGGCCGTCGAGCAACGTCCCCTGCACGCGCGCCCCCGTTCCGTTCCCGTGGCCCAACACCTGCCTGGGCGTGCCCCGTTAGGGGCCCCTCAGCGTACCTTCGTACTGCTCGGTCGCGGTGGCAAGCGCCTCCGCGAACGCCCGCACGGGCTCCGGCGCGGGCGGGCGCCCGTAGATCGCGAGCGAGACGCGCCTGCGGTCCTGCGGCAGCTGGGCGGTGCGCACCCCGGGGTGGCGGTGGGCGGCGAGCGCCAGGCCGGGCAGCACGCTCACGCCGAGGCCGTCGGCGACGAGCGCCTGCACCGCCACGTAGTCGTCCGTCTCGAAGGTGATGCGCGGGGTGAACCCGGCGCTCTCGCACGCCGCCACCAGGTGGGCGCGGCAGCGTTCGCAGCCGGCGATCCAGCTCCGCTCGGCGTACGCGCCCAGGCCGCCGTCCCCGTCCTCCCCGGCGGCCATGACCACGTACAGCGGCTCCTCCAGCAGCGGCGTGAGCGTGGCGTTGCGCACCCCCTCCGGGGTCCGGCCGCCCTCGCCGTGCTCGAAGACCAGGGCCGCGTCCACCTCGCCGTTGCGCAGCGCGGTCAGCGCCTCCGGCGGCTCGGCCTCCGTCAGCGCCAGCTCGACGCCGGGATGGCCGGCCGAGAGGCGGGCGGCGGCCGGGGGCACGAGGGTGGCCAGCGCCGAGGGGAAGGCCGCCAGCCGCACCCGGCCCGCGCGCAGCCCGGCGTGGGCGGCCAGCTCGGCCCGCGCCGCCTCGACCCGGCCGAGGATCTCCTCGGCCCGCACCACCAGCAGCCGACCGGCGTCGGTGAGCACCACCCCGCGCCCGACGCGCCGCACCAGCACCACGCCGGCCTCGGCCTCCAGACGGGCGAGGTGGTGGCTGACGGAGGGCTGCGCGTAGTGCAGCGCCTCGGCGGCGGCGGTGATCGAGCCCTCGCGGGCCACGGCGACGAGGACGCGGAGCCGGGTGAGGTCCAGCACGGTCATGCGGGAAGCATAGACAGCATCGATGCTTCCATCGAAAACAATCATTGGAGCTATATGTCCGGGTTGTGGGACGGTGGCGTCATGCCTGACACGTCGCCGCCGCCCGCGCCGCCCGCGCCGCCCGCGCCCCCCCTCACCGACGCGCTGCGCGCCCGCCGCCTGCTGGCCTCCCACCTGCCCCCGACGCCGATGTGGTCCTACTCCGCGCTCAACGCCACCACCGGCTCGGTCGTCTTCGTCAAGCACGAGAACGCCCAGCCCACGGGGGCGTTCAAGGTGCGCGGCGGCCTCACGCTGCTGGCCTCCATGACCCCGGCCGAGCGGGCGCGCGGCGTGGCCGGCTACTCGACGGGCAACCACGCCCAGTCCCTGGCGTACGCCGCCGCCCACTTCGAGGCGCCCTGCGCCATCGTCATGCCCAAGGACCCCAACCCCGCCAAGGCGTCGGCCGTCCGCGCCCTGGGCGCCGAGCTGATCGAGCACGGAGCCGACCTCGACGAGGCCCGCGCCCACGCCGCCGACCTCGCCGCCGAGCGCGGCATGCGGCTGGTGAGCGCCGGCGACGAGCCCGAGCTGATCGCCGGGGTCGCCACCGCCTACCTGGAGGTCTTCGAGCGCGAGCCCGATCTCGACGCCGTGATCGTGCCGGTCGGCGGCGGCAGCGGCGCGGCCGCCGCCTGCCTGGTGGCCGCCTCGGTCGCGCCGCGCTGCCGCGTCATCGCCGCCCAGTCCGCCGCCTCGCCCGCCGCCCACGACTCCTGGCGCTCCGGGCGTCTCCTGACCCGCCCCAACCGCACCCGCGTCGAGGGCCTGGCCACGGGCTGCGGCTTCGGCCTCCCACAGCGGATGATCCGCGACCGCCTGGCCGACTTCGTGCTCCTGGACGACGAGGCGATCGCGGCCGCCCAGTGGCTGATGATGCGCGACGCCCACACCCTCGCCGAGGGCGCCGGCGCCACGGCGCTGGCCGCGCTGCTGGCCGATCCCGCCCGCTTCGCGGGCCGGCGCGTCGCGATCGTGTGCAGCGGCGCCAACGCCAGCGAGCGCGAGCTCAGACGATGTACGGCGTGAGCCGTCGCTCCGGACGGCCGGACCAGGCGAACGCCACCGGCACGAGGGCCGGCTAGCGCAGCGTCTCCACGGCCCGCAGCCGGTGCAGCGCGCGCAGCAGCTCCAGCGTCGCGTTCGCCCCGGCGTCGCCGCCCGCGCGGCACAGCGCGCCGACGTCCGCCTCCCGCCCGAGCGGCAGCGCGTCCAGGAGCCGCTCGGCCCGCTCCTTGCCGAACTCCTCCGGCAGGGGGTGGCCGTTGACCGCCCACGCCCCGCCCTCCCGCACGATGTGGTTGGTGACCCGGATCCGGTCGGCCGGGCCCAGCCCGGAGCCGGCGCGCGGCGGCGGCGCCGGGACCAGGCCGGCGGCGGAACGCAGCACCGCCCGCTCACCCGCGCCGCTCGGGTCCCCCGCCCCGCTCCCGCCGCCCTCGGGCAGCGCCAGCCGCAGCACCACCGCCGCCGGGCCGCCCGCCTCGGGGAAGCTCTCGGCGACGCGGAAGCCGGGCGGCCAGTAGAGGAGATCCCCGGCCGAGCCGGACAGCTCCAGGGTGGCCGGGGCCGCGCCCGCCGCGAGCCGCAGGCTCACCTCGCCGCGCAGCACCCAGCACAACCCCGCCCGGCCGGGGCCGTGATCGGGGCCGAGGGCGCACGTGTGCCCCCTCCCCATGGCCAGCTCCGCGGCCACCGACGCGAGCGGCCAGCCGACGCGCCACCACAGGTTGACCAGCTCGTCGCGCACCGCCGCCCACAGCGCGAAGTCCCCGCGCAGCGGATCCCCTAAGCTCAGCCGCCACCCCGGCGCCCGCATCCGCTCAGGAAACGCATACGGCTCCGCGCCCACGGCCGCCCGGCAGGCCCGCCCGGCGTCAATCCCGGCCGAGTCCACCCCGCCTAACAGCCGCACCGGCTCCCGCCCCCACTGCTCGGCGGCGAACCGCTCCCAGTCCAGCACCCTGACCACCATCCATGTGACGGTGATCGGGTCGTCCCCGGCGCTCACCACTCGTCCCTCCCTCCCCGGCCTCCCTCCCCGAGAGGCTGCTCACCAGGAGTTCATTATCCTCCAGCCGACTGAGCGATATCTGGCAATTTCTGGCAGTGATCCGTAACGATACGTAGTCATGCGTCGCCCGCCCCCAGTGAGGGCATGAATCGTTCCATCGCCTCGCGTCCTCCGATACCCGGGTGCAGCATGGAAGGGAGGAGACGGGGCAAATATCACGACTTAGTCGGAGGTGCTAGTCATGGCCACATACATGGATGTCCACCACGGGATGAAGGACATCACGGCCGACCAGCTCAAGGCGGCCCATGAGGCCGACCTCGCCCACGAGGCCGAGGAGGGCGTGCACTTCGAGCGGGCGTGGGCGGACCCCGAGTCCGGCACGGTGTACTGCCTCTCGCGTGGCCCCTCGCCCGAGGCGGTGCAGCGCGTCCACGACAAGGCGGGCCACCGGGCCGACGAGATCCACCGGGTGCCCCTCAGCATCTGAGGTCCGCCCACGGTCGTACGCAACCCCTGACTCGCCATCAGGGCCGACTCGCTCCCGCGCATGACGCCTCCGGCCGTCCATGCCGGTGAGCTGGGGGCATGAGGTTCACCATCAACGCCGGGATCCGCCGGCGCACCGCGCTCGCGGGCGTCGGCGCGCTGGCGGCCGGGGCCGCGACGGCGGCGCGGCGTGGGAAGCGGCAGGAGTCCGGCGTGATCACCGTGCCGGGCGAGTCGCCGGCCGACACCAACATTCCCGTCGTCGGGGACCCCCGCGCCTCCGGCGGCGCCCTCCTCGCCCTGACCGGCACCGCCGAGCGGCGCCGCTGGTACGCGCGTTACGCCGTCGAGGCCCCCGGCGGGGGCGGCATCTACCGGCTCACGGCCGTGGCGACCTCCCCCGCCGAGCTGCCGCACGCCGAGCAGACCGGCTCCTACCTCACCCTCTCGGTCAACGACGGCCCGCCCGAGCCCATCGCCCGCTCGCAGCCGCACTGGTACGAGTCGGCCCCCGCCTGGGGCGAGCTGGCCCGCTGCGAGCTGGGCGAGGTCGAGCTGCGCGGCGGCCACAACGCCCTCACCTTCACCGTCGCGGAGCCGACCGCGCTGCCCGACGGCCGCCTCGGATACCGCTTCCTGCTGGACGAGTTCACCCTCGCCCCCGTCGGGCCGGCGCTGCGCGCGATCAGCCTCGGCGACCCCGCGACCACCATCGGCGTCTGCCGCGCGAGCGAGGCCGCGGAGCTGCGTTTCCGCCTCAACGGCCGCGCCCCCACGCCGTATCGCATCCGCTACCGCGTCCTCGACCACGGCGCCGCGCGGGTCGCCTCCGGCACCGCGACGGTCCCGGCCGGGCGTTCTGCCGCCGCCGCTCCACTGCCCGACGCCCTCCCGCCCGGCAACTACCGGGTGCTGGCCGAGGACGTCACCGGCCACTTCGCGGTCCTTCCCGAGCGGCGCGCCGCCAGCGCATCGCGCAGCCGCTTCGGCGTCAACGCCTTCACCTACGCCCTCGTGCCGCCCGCCCGCCTCCCGGCGTTCGTCTCCGGCGTCCGCGAGCTGGGCGTCGGCTGGGTGCGCGACGGCAGCTCCTGGCCCGCCGCCCAGCCCGAGACGGCCGGCCCCGTCGACACCGGCCCCTTCGACCGCGTCACCCGCACCTTCCAGGACGCCGGTCTGAGCGTCCTGGAGGTCTTGTCCCCGCCCCCGGAGTGGGCCCTGACCGAGACCTCCGTCCCCCTCCCCGCCGACCTGCGCCACGCCTACCACTACGCCCGCCGCCTCGCCGCCGCCGACGCCCTCCAGCTGTCCAACGAGCCGGACGTGGACACCACCGCCAGCACCGGCGACCAGCACGCGGCGTACGTCAAGGCGGCGGCTCTGGGCGCGGGGGAGCGGCGCACCGTGGTGCTGCCCGGCATCGCGGGGCGCGGCGTCTTCCAGGAGCTGATGCTGGAGAGCGAGGTGGTGCGCTACGCCGACGCCTGGGCCTTCCACGGCTATCCGGCGCCCGGGGAGGAGGAGCCGGACTTTCCCGCCGCCGCCGAGGAACAGCGGGAGCTGCGCGAGGAGGCCGGCGCCTCCTCCACCCCCCTCTGGATGACGGAGTGCGGCGCCTTCTTCCCGGCCGAGCCCGGCGTTGACCTCACCCACGACCGGCAGCTCGCCGAGGCCCGTTACCTCGTCCTGTCCACCGTGGAGAGCCTGGCCACCGGCGTGCAGCGCCACTTCTGGTTCTGCGCCCCGCCCTGCACGGACGACGGCGTCTCCTTCGCGCTCCTCAGCCGCGACTTCCAGCCGTGGCCCGCGTACAGCGCGTACGCCGCGCTCACGGCGCTGCTGGGCGAGGCCACCTTCGTCCGGGTGCTGGAGGAACTCCTCCCGGAGGCCGCCGGGTTCGCCTTCGACGACGGCGCGGGCCGCACGGTCACCGTGGTCTACGCCCCCGGGCGCGGGCGCGTCGCGGTGCCCGTCCCGGGCGCCACGCGCGTCGAGGCATACGACATCATGGGCGCGCCCCTCGGCCCCCTCACCCCTGGGCCGGACGGCACGGTCCGCCCGCGCCGCTCCCGCGACCCCTTCTACCTCGTCTCCGACGCGCCCCCGCCCCGCGCGCCCCGCGCCGCCACCACCCGGCGACGCCGCCTCACCGACGCCGACCACATCGTCCTGAACCAGCGCTTCGGCCCGCGCCACCAGGCCCCCACCAAGGACGACGGCGACGCCGAGCCCCCGCTGGGCTACCGCCTGGACGCCACGACCCGCATGGAGTTGGAGGTCTACAACTTCACCGACACCGACCGGACGGTCGCCGTCACCGCCCACGCGCCCGACGGCTGGTCCATACGCCCGGCCGGGCCGGCGGAGGTGACGGTCCCCGCCAAGGGCCTGGCCACCGTCCCGTTCACGATCACCGCCGCCCCCGCCACCCGCCCCGGCCGCGACCACCGCCTGACCTTCCGCGCCACCCTCGACGGCGCCCGCGTCCCCCCGTCCGTCTCGCTGATCCAGCGGCGTTAGCTGTCCCCGGGCTAGGGCATGCGGCGTTACGGACGCTCGTGGTACGCCCTGGGAAGCCGGAAGCCGCGCTCCGCCATGACCGTGCGCAGCCGGTCCGGGTAGTCGGTGATGATGCCGTCCACCCCGTCGTCGATGAGCTTGTGCATGGTCGCGGTGTCGTCGACCGTCCAGGGGATCACCAGCATCCCGGCGGCGTGCGCCTCGTCGACCAGCTCCTCGGTGACGTAGGGCACGTAGCCCGGGTCGCCCACGTGGCCGCCCTGCGGGTCGCCGTGGACCGGGGAGATCGCGTCCGCCCCGAAGGACCGTGCCGCCGCCACGAGGCTCCCGTCGAAGTCGTCGATGTCGATGCCGCCCAGCCAGGGGGACGCGCCGGGCTGGCCGACCTGGAGGAACGGCTGCCCGTTGGTGAGCGCGACGATCGGCAGGCGCGGCTCGACCTCGCGCATCCGCGTCAGCGCGCCCCAGTCGAAGCTCTGGATCGTGACCTGGTCCAGCAACCGGGCCCGGCGTACCTCCCGCGCCACGACCTGGACGAACTGCTCACGCGGCGCCGTCTCATGGGGCGCGGCGGCCTCGACCTTGGTCTCGATGTTCAGCGTGACCCCGTACGCCCGGTACCGGTGGACGAGGCCGAACACCTCCGACAGCAGCGGCATCCGCGCGCCGGGGCTGGCCTGCTGCCCGGGGAACTGGGGGAGGGTCTGCGTGCCGCAGTCCAGGGTGCGCACCTGGGCGAGGGTGAGGTCGACGATGTACTTGCCGACGTACGGATACTGCGGGTCGCCGGGGAACGCCGGCCCCGTGTCGAGGCACTTGGCCGGGGAGATCCGCCGGTCGTGCGTGACGACCGCCTTGCCGTCGCTGGTGATCTGCACGTCGAGTTCGAGGGTGCTGACGCCCAGTTCCAGGGCGTTGGAGAAGGAGGCCAGCGTGGACTCGACGACGAGCCCGAGGCCGCCGCGGTGCGCCTGGAGGTCGAAGCGGCGCTGCGCGCTCTCAGCCTGCGCGGGCGCCGCGACGGCCAACGCCGCCAGCGAGGCCGCGGCGAGGAGCCCCGCGGCGAGTCGAGTGAGTCTGGAGAAACCCCGCACGTCATGCCTTTCTGCTCTGTACTTGGGCGGAAGGCCATGACTATGCGCCGTGGGGGTGGATGAGGGCGGCCCGTGGTGCGTTCTGGTGGTGACGTGCCGGTGACGATTGGGCGAGCGTGGCGTTGATCCCGCCGACTGCGACGTTTCGGTTACCGAGAGCGGCTTTCGCGACCGTTACGTCGCAGTGCTCGGGATCATGAGGGAGCGTTGCGCCAGACCAGCGAGTACCGCCACAGCAGGTGACGCCGGTACCGAACGCCCGGCAGGAGGCGGCGGGCTTCGTCGCGCACCTCGCGCCAGCTCATCTCCGGGTCCAGGACGGGCATCCCCGCCGGCCCGCCGTGGTTGCGGCGCAGCCGGTTGACCAGCCACCCGGGCACGCCGAGGGCGCCGAACACGCGGTCCCCGGCGGTGGCGTCACGCGCCAGGCCGACGACGACGAGCACGCCGCCGGGGCGCAGCAGCTCGCGCATGCGGGTCAGGGCGGCGGCGAAGTCCATGTGGTGGACGGCCGAGACCGAGCAGACGAAGTCGTAGCTTCCCGCTTTGAGGTCCGCGGCAAGGAAGTCCCCTTCCCGGAAGGCGGCGTTGGCCAGCCCCTTGCCGCGCTCACGCGCCAGGGCCAGCATCTCCGGCGAGGTGTCGATCCCCGTGACGCGCGTGACGCGGGCGGCGAGCTTGCGCTCGAACCGCCCGTCCCCGCAGCCCACGTCCAGCGCTTCCGCGCAGCGGTCCGGCACGGCGCGAAGGACGAGCGGGTGGTGGGCGACGTTGTGATTCCAGTAGTTCATCTCGGCCATCGTCGCAGGGGCTTGACGCTGTCGAGGACGTCGTCGATGAGTCGGCAGTGATCGGCTGAGTGGGCCAGGCCCAGGGCAAAGGAGACCCGGTCGTCCGAGAGGTGGATGGCGACCAGCCGCAGCTCGGCGGTTGTCTCGCCGTCCCGGCCGCCAAGGTACCGGTACGCCACGGCGGCGGCCGGGCGGCCGCCGATGGTCAGGGGCCGCTGGCTGTAATCCAGGCCGTGGCTGCGGCGCAGCGGCTCGTGGCGTCGGAAGAACCACAGGAACTCGCCACACGAGGAGGCCAGCCAGGCCGCGCCCGCCAGGAGGTCTTCCTCGTCGGGCGCGTCCACGGAGAAGTCCTCGGACCACGTCCCCGCGAACACCACCGGGTCGTCGTCTTCCCGCGGTTCATCCAGTTCTTCTGGATCCTCGTCGAAGTGCGGCTCTTCCCGGCGCGGTTCTTCGCCCATGGCCTCGGTCCACAGAGCCCATTCCTCGGCCCGTTCCCTGGCCCTGTGCCGGGCCGAACGGTACGTCGGCTTCGGGGTCGAGCGCAGGGGGTCGTGGGCCCCCGAGAAATTGTCGAACAACGGCATCGGCTCGTCGCCCACGAGCATGGCCCACAGGCCGAGTTCCTCAGCCTGCCCCGTGCGGAGCCGGGCCCTCTCGTCCTCGTCCTCGTCATCCCGGGGCGGATACGCCGACGACGTGAACGGGTCGAGGATGCCGTCGGTCACGACGATCCAGTCCTTCGGGAGGACGAGCCGAAGCCTGGCTCGACGGTCTGCGTAGGCCATCAGCCCATGATGCCGCCCCGCGGTCTCAACGCCGCCGGAGGAGGTCGAGCAGTTCCTGCGCGCACTCGACAGAGGTGACGCCGAGGTGTACCTGCGGCCCGGTGTCCATCGTGAACTCGGAGATCAGCGACGGAAAGACGATGCCGTGGCGGCGCAGCTCGGCGTCGAGGTCGCGGGCGAGTTGGTTGGGGCAGAAGCAGGATTCGTCGTCGTACTCGCTGGACATGGGTGATCAACTCCTCGATGAGCGCTGGGGGATGGCGTGACAGGCTGCGAATGCGCGGCGTGAGCCGCAGTGCACTAACGGTAGCTCAGAAAGTAAGCCGGTGTCACCCGTCTATGGCAGACAGGTCTATGCTGGGCGAGTCGACCGCGATCTTCGAGGGGTGAGTGAGTCAGATGCCGCCAAGGAGCAGCCCGACGGCGCGTCAACAGCGTCTGGGAACGGAGCTTCGCAAGATGCGGGAGCAGGCGGGACTCTCCGCGCAGGGCGCGGCCGACCTGTTGGGTCTCACGCGCTCGCGCGTCTCCAATATCGAGGCGGGCCGGTTCGGGGTCAGTGCCAATCGCGTCCGGACGTTTGCCAGCGCGTACCGCTGCCCGGACGAGGAGTTGGTGGAAGCCCTCGCCGGGATGGCGGGGGAGCGGCGTAAGGGATGGTGGGAGCAGTACCGCGGCGAGCTTCCTTCGACCTTCCTCGACATCGCTGAGCTGGAGTGGCATGCCAAGAGCGTGCGCACCGCCGTGATCGCTCACATTCCTGGGTTGTTGCAGACGGAGGACCATGTGCGGGCCATGTTCGCAATGGCTGATCCGCCGCTTCCGGCTCTGCAAGTGCTCGCGCGTACGACGCACCGTCTCAAGCGACAGGCCGTGCTGGACCGTGACGATCTCCTTGAGTTCACGGCGATTGTCCACGAGGCCGCCCTGAGGATGCAGTTCGGTGGCCGGAGGACAGCGAAAGGTCAGCTCAGACACATCCTGGAGACGAGTGAACGGGACAACGTGACCGTCTGCGTCATCCCGTTCGAGGCGGGCGGTTTCCCTGGCGCCGGGCAGTCCGTCATCTACGCCTCGGCGTCGATTCCCCAGCTCGATACGGTGTTGCTTGACACGTTCCACGGGGGCGCACTGATCGACATCGAGATGCAACTCCGGAGATACCGCAAGCTCCTGGACCGGATGGAGGGGCTGGCGCTGTCGCCGGAGGAGTCCCGCGACTTCATCCGCGACATGGCCCACGAGCTGTGAGAGGGAAGCACATGTCCGACATCCAGTGGACCGAGCCGTTCTGCACGGAAGCTGCAAACTGCTTCCAATTCGGCATAGACGACGACGGCAACGCCTACATCGGCCGCTCCGACACCGGCGAGTACATCAGTGACAGCGTCTCCGCGCTGCGCGCGCTGATCCTCGCCGTGAAGAGCGGCGAGGCCGACCACCTCTTGTAACGAGCTAGGCGGCGGCCTGGGCGTAGGTGAAGCCAAGTGATGCGAGCCCCTCGGATCGGCACAGACGGTCCGAAGGACCGTCGACCTCCGTCTGGAGGAGCTGGTACGCCGCCCCGTGGGTCTGTCCCCAGTGCATCGCGGCTCGCCACAGCAGGCGTCCCAGCCCTGCGCCTCGGTGCTTCGCCAGGACACCGAAGTATTGCGGCATGAGCTGGCGCGTTCCGATGGCGTCGGGGCGGATCTCCATGGGGCCGATGGCCCCGGCCACCTTGCCGTCCAGCACCACGGTGAGGACCGGGCCGACCTTCCCGGCCCGCATCTGTCCGTAGAGGAAGGCGAAGCCGTCCGCCGCCATCTCGTCGGCGAAGTCGGCGAAGGTTGCCCGCTCCTGCTGCGGTAGCTCGCTGAAGGGGGGTACGGGCCCTTCGGGTGCCGGGCAGAGTGCTTTGCTGAAGTCCTTGAGCTGGATGCGTACGCCGCGCCCTTTGGGTACCTCTGGGCCGAGGAAGCGGACGACGCGGGCCTTTGCGGTGCCGTGGGTTGCGGCGAGCTTCTGAGCTAGCTCGGAGGCGGCCAGGACGCTGTCGCTCTCGATGTCGTAGAGGTGGACCCTGATCATCCCGGCACCACGCCGGGACAGCGTGGGGATCAGGGTCTCGCCGGGCCGATGAACGATGTCCTCGGTCAGGACGCTTTCGTCCTTGCGCTGGGACCAGCGAATGTCTTTGTCGTAGCGCAGGAAGCCTTCACCGGTCGAGGCGGCAGTCAGGATGTCCGCGAACAGATCCTCGGTCAGGACCGACGGGTGCACCGGGCCGATTGTCGGTACGAAGGGCACCGTCACCACTGGGCGAAGCCACTCCCAACGGAATCGCATGTCCGCACCCTACTCGTCACGCGCATACGGAACAGGCCCTGGCACGACGTTCGCCAGGGCCTGACCGGAACTGATCAATGCAGGTCAGTGGGGGTTGTCGTCGCTCCCGCTGCATGAGCAGGCGACCCCTTCGAGCAGGTCGTCGAGGTCGTCGACCAGGGCGACGCTCGGCGTCGCGACGATCGCCTCGGGAAGCTCCGGACGGCTGGGCGGCGGCTTGCGGCCGATGGTCACGGGCACGGGACTCATACGCTCACTTTCTCCTTCGGTAGGCCGTGCTGGCAGTAGTTGATCAGTGGTGCCTTCGCCTCCTGGTACTGCTTGGCGAGCGGGCGGCACACGCGGCACGTGCCGGACAGGGCGCACCCCTCACAGCCCCCGGTGCGAAGCATGAGCTTGTCCGAGATGCCGGGCAGCCGGCGCAGGCCCTCGATGCCCTCGGACATGAGGTCGATCTGGTCGTCTCGACCGACCTTGCAGATGCTGACCCGGCCGTGCGGGTCGGCGTGGAAGAACGTCACTCCGGCGTTGCAGCCGGTGAACGGCTTGCGCTCGCGTAGATGCTCGGTGGACTGGGCGAGGAGGCTCTCGGGGCCGCCGTAGATGGTGGGCGTCATGTTCGTGTAGGCGTGGTGAGGGATGTCCCACTTCTCGGCGAGGGCGGCCATCTGATCTGCCTCGTGCGCCGTCTCGTTGGTGACGATCATGTTCAGACGCAGGGGCAGGCGCGCGGCTCGGCCCGAGTCGATGCCGCGCTTGAACGACTTCCATGCCCCTCGGCGCCGGGTGAAATGGTCGAAGGTCTCCTCGGTGGCGCCGTACATGCTCACGACGATCCGGTAGGGCGGGCAGTCGCGAAACAGAGCCAGGATGTCGCGGTTCCACAGCCGGGAGGCGTTGGTGGAGACGGTGAGCATCATGCCCTGGCTGTGGGCGTAGCGGTATGCGCCGGGGAAATCGCGGTCGATGGTGGGCTCACCTCCGGTGATCTGGAGCCACAGCACTCCGGCGTCGCGCATGATGTCAAGGAGCTTGACCTTTTGCTCCCACGTCAGCCCGGCAAACTGCTTTGCGGCGAGATAGCAGTGGGGGCAGTCGAAGTTGCAGCCCAGGTTGATTTCCCAGCTCGCCCTGCTGAAGCCGTAGTCGGACGGTGCGCGCACGAGCACGGATTCGCCGACCGGACCGGTGGGCATGTCGAGGCCCCACCGCTGCCGGACGGCTGCTCGCAACCAGGACGGCGTCGGCTGGTGTGAGGCCGCGGCGGCGGCCAGTTCCGCGAAGTGGTGGGCGGGGATGCGTAGTGCCCTCGTGCTGCCCGGCCGTACGACGAGGTGGCCGTCAAGGAATGGGCTTGCGATGAGACGACGCCAGCGCGAGGCGCGTTCAGCGGCGGCCGTCCGGCGCCTCGTGGCCTCGTCGGCTTCCTCTGGCTCTGTGTAGCTCATCGCTGCTCTCTCTCCCTGGAACCCGCCTTGTCTGGCACGTGCAACCACGGTAGGAGGGCCGCAATCGGGGCCTCCAGGAGTCTGCCGGAACTTGCCGGGGAGTCACCCGAGCGCGTCGATCGCATCCGTGATCAGATCACGGGCCTTGCCTCCGTACACGGCGAGTTCGGAGAGACGAGCGAACGCATCTGCGTAGAGATTGATTTCGTGGGACTGGGTGACAGTGAGATGGGCGGATACCAGCTCGACGTTCGCCACGTCGGCGTCGTAGAGGAAGAAGCCCTCAACGGGCCAGATACCGGAGCGGTCCGCGGTGAGGGGAATGATTCCCACCGATACAGAAGGCAGGGCGGCCGTGGACAAAAGGTGCCTGAGCTGGCCCGTCATGACCTCAGGGCCCCCGATACGGTAGCGCAGCGCCGCTTCCTCAAGCAGGATCGCGAAGCTGTGGTTCCCCTCGTGCACGACGTGCTGCTTGTCCATGCGGACATGGACCGCTTCGTCCACGTCATCGATCAGCCCGCGCCGGTCGCGAATCGATGTGAGCAGCGCCTTCACGTACGGCGCGGTCTGCACGGGGCCGGGGATGAGCCACGAGGAGTAGATCCGAAAGCGGCGCGTGCGCTCCCACAGCGGCACCACGGATTCCTGGGCTTTGCGGAGACCAGAGCGCTCCATGCGGCGCCACTCGACGTACATTCCGTCGATACCGCGCAGGGTGGTGATGAGTTCGTCGGCAAGCTGTGGCATGCCGCACTGCTCTGCCCAGGTGCGGAGGTCGTCTTCCGAGGGTGTGCGGGCGGCGCTCTCGTAGCGTGAGCACTTGGACTCGTGCCAGCCCGCGCGCGCGGCCAGCGCTCGCGCGGTGAGCCCGGCGTCTTTCCGGATCTCGCGCAAGCGCTGGCCGAGGGCCCTGCGGGCCTCCTGGACACTGGAGGAAGGAGAGGGCATCGCTGTCGGGGTCTTCCTGCGAGCGTCAGGCCAGCCGGTAGTCGGCGTGTGGGATGCCGCGCTCCCAAGCGGCCTCGAAGGCGCTGGCGCAGAGCTGGATCTCCTGGGGGTCATCGCTGATGCTGGAAGCCAGCATCTCGCCTTCACCGTCGAAGTGGTTCACCAGGAGAGTCGTGCCGTCGAACAGCCAGAAGTCGTTGGCTGGCAGTGCGATGCCGGCGGCCCTCTTGCGAGGCAGCCAGCGCACCTGCTCGCCGGCTGCAATGTTCAGGCCATCGGTGACTTCGTGCTCGAAGCGGATGTACTTGCTGACCGGCTCCGAGACGATCCGGGCGCGGCGGACATCGACGCCGCGGCCCACGGCTTCGGACACTAGGACAAGCCAGTCGGACCAGCGTGCGGCGGGGTCGAGATGAGCACCGCCCTCCCAGTCGATGTAGGCCGGGTCCGACTTCATGTACGCGTCCCGCATCTCCAGATGGACAGCCGACTTACGACTGCCCTGGAACAGCTCCTTGAACGTCGGAACCCTCGTCACCCTGTACCTCCAAGAAGAACTGCACCATACGGCGCGGAATCTCGATGACGTCCTCGTGCCCGGGAATGTCCATCTGATCACGGCGCCCGCCGTCCTCCACCTTCCAGCCCTGAACGAGGTAGGTGTCCTTCTCCTCGTCAAGGTAGATAGTGGGAGAACCGCCGCTCGGGCTGTCGGGGTCCTTGCCCAGCTTGCGCAGCGTCATGATGTCCACCTTCCGGTGTAGGCGTCGATCTGTATGCCAGAGCGTGCCGCCCGACTCGCTGGCAGAGGAAGAAGTGTGCCGGAACTTGCCAGCCGCGCGGGCAACAAGGCCCCCGCCAAACGCCTTGCGCGGCAGCGCCACCCCGCTCGCCGTCAGCACCTACGCGGCGCTGCCGCCTGAGGTCCGGGAGTTGCTGCCCAGCGCGGCGGACTTCAGCAGGGTCGCCACGGACGCCATGAGGCAGCACGGCGAGGGGCTCGACGGCTGACGCAGGGCCGGGCCGCGGCCGTCAGCTGACGTGCAGGTCGAAGCCCGTCGCGCCCGGCGTCTCCCGGCCCGGGAGCAGGCGCATCTCGCGGTCGTAGTCGCCGCCGGTCAGCGTCCGGTAGGGGATGGGGGGTTCGGCGAACAGCGTGCGCAGGCGCGCCGCGTAGGCGCGGGTCGTGGCGGCGTACGCGTCGTCGTCGACCGAATCCGTCCCGTACATGGCGAAGGGCGGCAGCACGTCCATGCCGGTGAAGGAGAAGACGCCGTGGTGCACGGGGAACAGCAGGTGCTCCAGCGGGCCATGTATGCCGCGCTCGGAGTACGCCGACTCGCGGCCGCCGATCGTCACGGAGAGCAGGGCTCGGCGCCCGGACAGGTGGCCGCCGCCGTAGAGGGGGCGGCCGGTGTCGCCGTAGGCGAAGCCCGCGGTGAACACGCGGTCGATCCAGCCCTTGAGGACGGCCGGCGGGCCGAACCACCACAGCGGGAACTGGAGGATGACCGCGTCCGCCCAGCGCAGCTTCTCCTGCTCGGCCGCGATGTCCGCCGACAGGCGCCCTGCGGCGTACGCCCGGGTGGAGACGGCCATGATGTCGAAGCGCTCGGCCGGGTCGTGGTCGGGGTAGTCGTCGGCGTCGAGCGCGGCCCGCCACTTCATGGCGTACAGGTCGGAGACCCGCACCTCGTGGCCCGCCGCCCGCAACTCGTCGGCGGCGAAGGTGGTGAGGGAGGCGGTCAGCGAGCGCGGCTCGGGGTTGGCGCTGACGATCAACACGTTTCTGGTCATGGCATCAGTTCTCGCAGAGGGGGCGGGGCTCAGCCAGAATCCTGCGCTTCCTGCGGAAGGCCGTTCCTGGTACTGGCAGGACCACCCGCACACTGGAGGACATGGCAGACGGCATGCGACACGATGACGGGCGGGAGCTGGGCGGCTTCCTGCGGTCCCGCCGGGCGCGGGTGGCGCCCGAGAGCGTGGGACTGGCGGCAGGGGCGCGGCGCCGGGTGCGGGGGCTGCGGCGGGAGGAGCTGGCGCAGCTCGCCGGGATCAGCGTCGACTACTACGTGCGGCTGGAGCAGGGCCGCGCCACGCAGCCGTCCGACGAGGTGCTGCGGGCGCTGGCGCGGGTCCTCGGCCTGGGCGCCACGGAACGCGAGCACCTGTGGACCCTCGCCTCGGCCCGCCGCGGCGGGCCGCCCAGCGGCCGGGTCAGCCCCCTGCTGCGGCGCATGCTGGACGAGATGCCCGGCATGCCGGCGTTCGTCACCTGCCACCGCCTCGACGTCCTGGCGTGGAACGCGCTCGGCGGCGCGCTGATGGGTGGCCTCGCCGATCCGGACGCCCGCGACCGCAACCAGGCGCGGTTCGCGTTCCTCGACCCGGCCTCCCGGCGCCTGATGCCCGACTGGGAGGAGCGCGCCGGCGAGATGGCCGCCATGCTGCGCTACGCCAGCGGCCGCTACCCGGACGACGCCTACCTCGCCGAGCTGGTCGCCGAACTCACCACGCTCAGCGCGGACTTCCGGCGGCTGTGGGAGACGGGCGACGTGGTGCGCTGCACCAGCGGCACCAAGCGGTTCCGCCTGCCGGCCGTCGGCGGGTCCGGCGAGTTCGCGCTGGACTACGAGACGCTGCACGTGCCGGCCGGCCCCGGGCAGGAGGGCGTGCAGGTCCACGTCTACGCCGCGCCCGAGGGCAGCGACGCCGCCGCGGCGCTGCGCATCCTCGCCGAGCGTGCCGCCGATGTCGGCGCCGGTGTCGGCGGGCGGTGACCGATTCGATCCGATCAGCTCCCGAATCCGCCTGACAGCACGGCGCGCGGGACGGCAAAATGATCAGATGGCTCGCCTCCACGACATCGTCGTCGACGCTGCTCATCCGGCCTCCATCGCCCGCTTCTGGGCCGACGCCCTGGACGGGTACGCCGTCGCGCCCTACGACGCCACCGAGTTGGCGCGGCTGAAGGCCTTCGGCATCGACGACCCCGAGGACGACCCCACGGTGCTCGTCGAGCCGCGCGGCGTTGCCGGCCCCCGGCTGTGGTTCCAGCGCGTGCCCGAGCCGAAGGTGGTCAAGAACCGCATGCACCTGGACCTGCTCGCGACCGATGTGGAAGCCGAGATCCGCCGGCTGACCGCCCTCGGCGCCAAGGTCGTCGAACGCCACGAGCGCCTGACGATCCTCGCCGACCCCGAGGGCAACGAGTTCTGCCTCACCCAGGGCTGAGGGCCCTCACGCCCGGGTGGTGGCCCGGCCCGCCGCGCGGCGTGCGCGGCGGGCCGCGTAACGCTGGGCGTACTCCCGGGCGGCCAGCGCCAGCGCCAGCGACTCCGGGCCGATCAGCAGGCCCGCGCACACCAGGCGGTACCAGAAGCTCGCGTCCAGCGGGCCCTCGGCGACGCCGTCGGCCGCCCAGCCCAGGACCTCCGCGAAGATGGGGACCAGCAGGAGGCCGAACCACGCGGCCACGCCCAGGAAGCCGCCCACCCACAGCCAGCGGAACCAGCGGCCGGCGCGCAGGTCCGCCTCGCTCGCCTCCGCCAGCTCCTCCGCCTGCTCCGGCGTGAGACGGCCGAAGGCCCGGCGCAGCATCAGCGACTTCACGCGCCACAGGTTGCGGCAGCCCAGGGCGTTGACCAGCACCGCGTACAGATCGGTGCGCAGGAAGACCATCGACTGCCACAGCATCTGGACGACCTTGATGAACGCCCAGGCCGCCAGCAGCGAGCCGAGGACGCCGCCGTCGTCGCCGGCCAGCAGCCGGCCGGCGAGCAGCGCGGCCAGCAGCACGGAGTCGACGGCGAGGCCCGCCAGCAGCGGGCCGTACCGCTGGCGGCGCGGGAGGGTCCACAGCTGGGTGAGGTCGGTCTCGAAGACGAGGTTGACCATGCGCCGGTCGATGCCGAAGCGGGCCTGGATGCCGAGCGCCCGCGCGCCGAGCCAGTGGCCGAGCTCGTGGCTGGCCGCCGTGAACCACACGAAGGGCACCCAGGCCAGGGCGCTCAGCCCGATGTCGTCGAAGACGAAGGGGTCTTCGGACGGGTCGGGCACCATGCCGGGGCGGACGGCGAAGACGCCGACGGCGAACAGCAGGCAGGCGGCGTAGCAGGCCCAGGCGACCGGGCCGAAGAAGGGGCGGACGGTCTCCTGGCGGACGGCCGTGAGCCAGCGCCGGGCCTGGATGGGGGCGTTGCGGACCGGCTCCTGCGGCGCGTCGTCGGCGTCCTCGGCCAGGAAGCCCAGCTCGCGCAGGGTCTCCACGAAGGAGGGGATGTTGACGGGCTGGCCCGCGAACGCCTCGGCCTCGGCGGCCGTCTCGGCGAGGGTGGCGCCCCGCTGGAGCGCCGCGATGACGACGCCGCCCACCGCCGGGATCGTGACGAAGGTGCCGGTGGCCGGGTCGCCGACCAGGACCTCGTCCTCGCCTTCCGGCACGACGCTCAGGGTGGGGCTGAGCCGCACCGTGGTCTCCGTGTCCATCGCGCCGCTCACCGCTCTCCGCCCTCCCCGCGCTCCCCGCGCTCCCCGTCGCGGCGCGGCGCGAGCGCGCACACCCGGCAGCCGGGGTCGCGGGTGAAGGGCTGCCACGTGGGCGCCAGACCCTCCCGAAGGTCGAGCACGACGCGGCCGCCGGCGGCACGCGGCGGCTCGAAGCCGGAGAGGTGGCGCTGCGCCTCGAAGGCGATCAGCGAGCCGATCAGCGTCGCCATCGGCCCGGTGAGCGGGTTGCTCAGCTCGATCTTCTCCGCGAGCCGCAGCGCCGCGCCCGCCGCGCTGTCCGGGGCGGGCCGGTCGGCGGCGTCGCAGGCCAGGCACGCGGTCTCGCCGGGCACCACCGACTGGTACATGACCTGGGACCGGGTCCCGCCGCCGCCGACGAAGGGCACGCCGGCGCGGACGGCGGCCTCGTTCACCCACAGGCCCGCGTCCGGGTGGCCGTCGATGCCCCCCGCGATGAGGTCCACGCCCTCGACGAGGTCCGCCAGGTCGCCGGGGCCGGATATCCAGCGCTCCACGGCCCGCACCTCGACGTCCGGGTCGAACTCGCGCACCCACTCGGCGGCGCGCTCGGTCTTGCGGCGCCCGATGTCCGCGTGCCGGTAGAGGAACTGCCGGGCGAAGTTGCGCGACTCGACGCGGTCGCGGTCCACCAGGGTCAGCCGCCCGACGCCGAGCCCGGCCAGGCACTGCACGACCGCCGAACCGCCGCCGCCGACGCCGAGCACCAGCACGTGCGCCCCGCGCAGCCGCCGGGCGAACGCCGCCCGAGGGCGTTCGAGCCCGGCGTAGGTGGAGAAGAAGGAGAGGTTGGAGAAGTGCCGCGCGTCGGCGGCCGGATCGCCGAGCCAGCGGCCGTCGGCGTCCTCCACCAGGCCGAGGGTGTCCAGGCCCTCCAGGCCCTCGCACACGGCGGACTCGCTCACGTCGAAGTCGCGCCGGGCCAGGGCCGCGGCGAGTTCGGCGGCGGTCTGCGGCGCGCGGCTCAGCTCGCTCAGCAACGCCGCGATCTGGCCGGTCGGATCGCTGACGGTGATCGCCTCGCGGGCGTCGAAGACCACCTGGAGATCGTCTCCGAACGTCTCCCACACGCATTCCTTCAACGTGACACGCACATCGTCTCCCTCGCCGGGGCCGGAACAGGGGCCGCGGGGAGGGCGCGAACGCCCTCCCCGCGGTGGGATGACCGGACGATGCCGGTGTGCCTCAGGTGGCCGGGTTCTGGGTCGCCTTCACGGCCTCGACCTTCTTGACCTTGATCTCCATGGCAGCCTCCTTCCTCTACCTCCTGCGCGCGCGGCGAGAGCCGCTGGTCAGAGGCTTCCACGGCCCGCTGAAACGCTCCTGAGGCGCCGCTGATACCCGAACTCAGCCGGCCCGCTCACCGCGGGGCGTTCAGCTCCCGGGGCGCTCCAGCAGGGTGTCGATCTCCTTCACCTGGCCGGCGGTCAGCGGGCCGGACGCCAGCGCGCCGGCGTTCTCCTCGGCCTGCGCGACCGTGCGGATGCCCGGGATCGGGACGGTGTGCGGGCTGCGGGCCCACAGCCAGGCCAGGGCGCCCTGGGCGGGGGTGCGGCCCTCGCTGGTGAGGATGTCGCGCACGGCGTCGAAGCGGGAGGCCCACTCCGGGGCGAGCCGGCCGTCCCTGAAGAACCGCAGCCACTCGGGCGGGGCGGAGCGGATGTCGCCCGCGGCCAGGGCCGGTCCGGTCCCGGGCGCCGCGCTGTACTTGCCGGTCAGCACGCCCATGGCCAGCGGCCCGCGGATGATGGCGGCCAGCGGCACCTCGCCGGCCAGCGCGAACATCTCGGGGGCGTCCTCGAAGACGTTGGCGTTGACCTGGACCGAGGCGCAGTGCGGGCCCTCCGCGAAGAGCCGGGCGCGGGCGGGGTCGTCGGTCGACCAGCCGTACGCGCGGATCAGGCCCTCGCGCACGAACGCCTCGCAGGCCTCGCGCAGCTCGGCCGCCTCGGGCAGCGGGGCCTGGTTGACGTGCAGCTGGTAGAGGTCGAGGTGGTCGGTGCCCAGGCGCCGCAGCGTGGCGGTGAGGGCGCGGCGGGCGTAGGCCGGGGTGAGGTCGGGGGCCAGGTCGGAGACCCGGCGGCCGTCCTCGAAGGTGTTGCCCCACTTGGAGGCGATCACGACCTGCTCCCGCCGTCCCTTGACCGCCCGGCCGAGCACCTCCTCGCTGTGGCCGGTGCCGTAGCAGTCGGCCGTGTCGAAGAAGGTGACGCCGAGCTCCATGCCGCGCCGCAGCGCCCGCACCGACTCCTCGTCGTCCACCGGGCCCCAGCCCCAGGGCTGGCCCTGGCTGCTGAACCACTCCCCGCCGATGGCCCAGCAGCCGAAGCCGAGGGCGCTGACGCTGATGTCGCTTCGTCCGAGCGCTCTGTTCGTCATCGTTGTGCTCATGTGCGGGAGTCTGCGTCTTGGAGGGCGCTCCAGGGCAAGCCCGTTCCGTCAGCGTTCGAGCCGGCCGGAGACGCACTGGGCGGGGGCGTTGACGGGGTTGCACCGCACGGCGTGCCCGCCGGGGAGCTCGGCAACGTAGTCGCTGCCGTGGCGGGCGGCGAGACCGACCACGGGGAAGTCGGTGCTGATGATCTGCGCGCCGGAGTCGAGGGCGGCGCGCAGGCGTTCGGTGTCGCCGCTGGACGCCTCGGCGAACGGCACGTCGGCGCGGGTGCGCACCAGGTAGCCCCGCTCCACGAAGTCCCGGATGGTGGCCTCGTTCGCCCCCAGCGGGTCGTCGTGGCCGATGAACGCCGCGTGGTCCTGGCCCGGGAGGGAGTTGGGGAACAGCACCCGGTTCTCGAGGTTGGGGTGCCCGTCCAGGTACTCCAGCGTGGCCGGCGCCGTGCCCTGGTTCAGCAGGAACATCACCGTGCCGCGCGAGGCGCGCAGCGCCGGCCAGCCGTCCTGGAGCACCGACTGCTCCAGGGTCTGGCCGGGGCGGCGGATGTCGTCGGGTGTGATGAGGTCCTCCTCGCCGAAGACGGAGCGGATCTCGGCGTCGAGATCCTCCAGCATCGCGCCGTTCCACAGCGGGCTCGTCGGGCCGCCCATCTCCTCCATGGCGGGGTCGGTGCTCTTCATCTCCAGCAGGATCGACAGCGGCGCGTGGGTGGGGTTGGCCCGCGACCACTGGCGGACCTGCCGCAGGCAGTCGGCGAAGGCGACGCAGTTGGTGCCGTAGTCGTGGTCGGCCCAGTGCAGCACCTTGAAGCCGGGCCGCTGGTACGCCGGGTCGTCCAGCGGCGGCAGCCCCGCCTCGCCGCGCACCAGCGGCTCGGCGTACAGGCCGCCCTCGGGGTCGGGGAAGACGTCGAGCTCGAGGGAGCGCACGCGCTCGGCGCCGAACTGGGCCGGCAGCGAGGCGTGGGAGTACTCCAGATTCCAGAAGTTGGCGTCGCCGTGCTCCTGCTGCTGGATCTGCTTCTCCTCGAAGCTCAGCTCGCGGTGGTAGCTGTTGTGCGTGCCGATGACCTGGATCTCGTTCATGCGGACGGCCGGTGCGGACGACGCGGCGGGCGCGGCGGGCGCGGCGCCCGGGACGGATGCCACGCCGGCGGCGGCGAGCAGCACCGCGACGGTGGCGGAAGCGCGGAGGCGGAACGGCACGGTGACTCCCGGTGTCGGCGTGGGGAGGGGGTGAGGGACGCCGATCCTGCCGGGGGTTGTTGGCCGGAACATGCCCGGCAGCCGCCGCCGCGGTGAATGCTCAGGGCCCCGGGACGCCGGCCGCCCGGCCGGTCACAGCGCGAAGATGCCGAAGGAGAAGCCCTCCGCCGCGATGTCCCTCTCGCCGACCGTCACGCCCGAGCGCTCCACCGGGCGGGCCCTCGCCATCTCCGCCCGCGGCAGCGCCAGCGTCGCCGGGTCCCGGCGCGGGTTGACGACGACGAGGTAGCGCCCGCCGCGCAGGTAGACGAGGGGATAGCCGGTGTGCAGCACCTCGACCGAGCCGCGGGTGCCCAGCTCCGGCGTGGACCTGCGCAGCGCGATCAGGCGGCGTACCAGGTTCAGCAGCGAGCCGCTGTCGGCGCGCTGGGCGTCGACCGTGGGCCGGGCAGGGTCGGGGTCGACGGGCAGGTAGAGGCGTTCGGCGGCGGCGGGGGAGAAGCCGGCGTTCGCCGTGTCGTCCCACTGCATGGGCGTGCGCGAGCCCGCCCGGTTGTAGCGCGGGCCGAGCACGCTGCCCTCGCGGTCGGGCAGCCCCGGCTGGTACCGCATCCCGATCTCGTCGCCGTAGTAGACGGCCGGCAGCGTCGGCCAGGTGAGCTGGAAGGCGAACGCCGGGGGCAGCTGCTCGGCGGTGCGCGGGCCGCAGGCCAGGCGCGAGAAGTCGTGGTTGGCGGTCGGCAGCACGGCGTAGCCGCGGTCGGCGATGACGGTGGCGGTCGCCTCCCAGGCGGAGACGAACTCCAGCGCCGAGCCGCGCCCCTCGGCGTCGAAGTAGCAGCTCTCCTGCTCCCAGTGCTCGTGCACCGTGCCGTGCCCGTTGTTCCACAGCGAACGCAGCGGCAGCCCGTCGTCCGGGCCGCCGAACTGGAGGAAGAAGTCGGCGTGGAACCCGGCCGGCACCGACACCGTCGGGTCGCCCCACTCCGCCAGCAGCGCCGCCTGCCGGTGGGTGTCGTCCAGCCAGGCGCGCAGCTCCGACCAGAGCTTGCTGGTCTCGGCCAGGCCCGGGTCGTCCTTCACCAGCGAGTGCGCCATGTCGACGCGGAACCCGGACAGGCCGAGCCGCAGCCAGTGGTCCATCACCTCGCGCAGCGCGGCCCGGTTGGCGCGCGGGCCGTCGGCGTCGATCGGCTGCCGCCAGGGCTCGGCCGGGTCGGGGCGGCCGTAGCCGAAGTTGAGGGCGGGCTGGCTGTCGAAGAAGTTCGGCAGGTAGCCGCCGGGGCGGCTGCCGGGGGAGGGTACGAAGCCCTCGGGCAGCTCCTTCTCCTCGCCGGTGGTCCAGATGTAGCGGTTGTCGCCGGGGTTGTTGGCGGCCGCGGTGAACCAGGGGTGGCGGTCCGAGGTGTGCCCGGCCACCAGGTCCAGCATCACGCGGATGCCGCGCCGCGTGGCGTTGTCCACCAGCTCGGCGAGGTCGTCCTCGGTGCCGTAGCGGGGGGCGACGGCCAGGTAGTTGGAGACGTCGTAGCCCGCGTCGCGGAACGGGGAGGCGAAGCAGGGGTTGAGCCAGACGGCGTTGACGCCGAGCCACTCCAGGTAGTCAAGGTGCTCGGTGATGCCGTTGAAGTCGCCGATGCCGTCGCCGGAGGCGTCGGCGAAGCTCTGCGGATAGATCTGGTAGAGGACGGCGTCGGCCAGCCAGGACGGCACGTGGTGGGTGAAGGCGGGGGGCGTTGCGGGTGTCGACGACATGGCCGCACGCTAGCGGCTGGCCTCGTCCAGGTCCCGGAAGACGGCGGAATTGAGCGCGAAAGCGTGGCGGCACTCGTCCACGATGCGCAGCTTCTCGGGCGCGGCCACGGGGATGGCGTCCAGGCGGGCGCGGTACTCGCGCTTGTACGCCGCCGGGTTGGCGATGTGGTCGAAGACGTAGAACCGGACGCCGTCGCCCTTGCGCGTGAAGCCCCAGGTCTTCTCGGCGGTTCCCCGGATGACCTGGCCGCCGGAGAGGTCGCCGAGGTACCGCGTGTAGTGGTGGGCGACGTACCCGCCGGGCCAGTCGCGCGCGACCCGCAGCACGCGGGCGGCGTACCGCTCGGTCGCGGGCAGCGGCTTGAGCGTCGCGCGCCAGTCGCCGCCCCCGTGGAGGTGGTCCAGGTCCCGCTCCAGGGCGGCGGTGCGGAACAGCTCGGGGCGGACGAAGGGCCCGGCCACGGGGTCGCCGGCCAGCCGGTCGGCCACCCCCTCCAGGGCGCGGTAGACGAACCACAGCTGCTCGGTGTACTGCCGGAACGCCGCCACCCCCAGCCGGCCGTCGAGCATCTCGCTCATGAAGGGGGAGGTCTCGGCCTCGGTGTGCTGCTGGTGGGACGCCTCGCGGATCAGCGTCGAGAACGGCGTCGCGGTGGCGTCGAGCGCGGTGGTCACCTCGCCATGGTGACAACTTAGGTTTGCCTAAGTCAAGGTTGCCGACAGCCTGTCGGTAAACCGGCCGGGTGAGGTTCAGGCGATGCTCAAAGACGGGTGAGGACCTCCGCGCCGTCCTCCGTGACCACCAGCGTGTGCTCGAACTGCGCCGAACGCCGCCGGTCCTTCGTCACCGCCGTCCAGCCGTCGTCCCACATCTCCCACTCGTGCGTGCCCAGGTTCAGCATCGGCTCGATCGTGAACGTCATCCCCGGCACCATCACCTGCGTCGCCCCCGGGTCGTCGTAGTGCGGGACGAGCAGCCCGGAGTGGAAGGCGGTGTGGATGCCGTGCCCGGTGAAGTCGCGCACCACGCCGTACCCGAAGCGGCGGGCGTAGGACTCGATGACCCGGCCGATCACGTTGATCCGGCGCCCCGGCCTGACCGCCCTGATGGCCCGCTCCAGCGCCTCGCGGGTGTGCTCGACCAGCAGCCGCGACTCCTCGTCCACCGCCTCCTCGCCGCCGACGAGGAAGGTGGCGTTCGTGTCGCCGTGCACGCCGCCGGTGAACGCCGTGACGTCCAGGTTCACGATGTCGCCCTCGCGCAGCACCGTGGAGTCCGGGATGCCGTGGCAGATGATCTCGTTGACGGAGGTGCACAGCGACTTCGGGAAGCCCCGGTAGCCCAGCGGCGAGGGGTAGGCGCCGTGGTCGCAGAGGAAGGTGTGCGCCACCTCGTCCAGGGCGTCGGTGGTCACCCCGGGCGCGATGTGCGCGGCGGTCTCGGCCAGCGCGCGGGCCGCGAGCCGCCCGGCCACGCGCATCCGCTCGATCGTCTCGGCGCTCTGCGCGGCGGGCCCGGTGTAGGGGGCGGGCCCCTTCTTGCCCTTCCCCACGTACTCCGGACGCGGGATGGCGGCGGGCACGGAGCGGGCGGGGGAGAGCCGGCCCGGGGCGAGAAGCTGCTGCGGAGACATGCGATCGAGTTTACGGGTGGGCAGGATGAGCGTATGGCACCTCTGTTCGGCCGCTCCCGCCGTGAGCCCACGGGCCGCCCCGGCGAGTGGTACTACTGCCTGAAGCACAGCAAGGTCGAGGAGGGCCCCGAGTGCCCGGCCAAGGACCGCCTCGGCCCGTACACCACCCGCGAGGAGGCCGCGCGCGCGATCGAGATCGCCCGCGACCGCGAGACGGCATGGCGTAAGGATCCCCGCTGGAGCGACCGCGAGGAGGGGGAGCGGGAGGCGTAGGCGCCGCGGGATCGGGGCCCCTGCGGCCCCCTGGCGCCGAGCACCCCCGCGGGCTTGGCAGTATTCAGGCATGACTAGCGACGCGCAGGCTGCCGGCCAGACCCAGGCAGCGAAGAAGGCGGCGGCCCCGGCCAGGGACCCGTGGGACCTGCCGGACGTCTCCGGCCTCACGGTCGGCGTGCTCGGCGGCACGGGGGACCAGGGCAGAGGGCTGGCGTACCGGCTGGCCAAGGCCGGGCAGCGGGTGATCGTCGGCTCCCGCTCCACCGAGCGGGCCGAGGCCGCGGCCGCCGGGCTCGGCCTCGGCGTCGAGGGCATGGACAACGCCGCCTGCGCGCGCGCCAGCGACGTGGTGATCGTCGCCGTGCCGTGGGAGGGGCACGCCAGGACCCTCCAGGGGCTCACCGCCGAGCTCGCCGGGAAGCTCGTGGTGGACTGCGTCAACCCGCTGGCGTTCGACAAGCGCGGCGCCTACGCCGTACGCCCCGAGGAGGGCAGCGCCGCCCAGCAGGCCGCCGCGCTGCTGCCCGACGCGCGGGTCACGGCCGCGTTCCACCACCTCTCGGCGGTGCTGCTGCAGGACCCGGCCGTCGAGGAGATCGACACGGACGTGATGGTGCTCGGCGACAGCCGGGCCGACTGCGAGATCGTGCAGGCCCTGGCCGCCCGCATCCCGGGCATGCGGGGGGTCTTCGCGGGACGGCTGCGCACCGCGCACCAGGTCGAGTCCCTGGTGGCCAACCTCATCGCCGTCAACCGCCGCTACAAGGCGCACGCCGGCATCCGCCTGACCGACATCTGAGACGACGACCGGAGCACGAGTCATGTCCCCCGCCGCAACGCCCCGGGCCAAGGCCCGGCGGTTCGCCTACTACGCCCTGCTGCTGTGCGCCCTGACCGTGACGGCGGCGGTGGTCTCCTTCACCAGGGGCAACTGGCTGGGCATCGTCTGGGTCCTGCTGGCCGGACTGTCGTCCAACGTCGCCTGGTACTACCTGCGCCGCTCGCGAGCCGCGTAGGCCACCGCGCCGACGACGGCGCCCCGCCACCCCGCCAACCGGGTGGGGTCCCTGGGGCGAAGCCCCAGGGACGACGGCCCCGGCGGCAGGAGCCGTCAGTGGAAGCTGTGCCCCTCCGCCGGGTACGCGCCGGCGACCACGTCCTCGGCGAACGCCTTCGCCGCGTCGCCGAGAACCTCCCGCAGGCGCGCGTACTCCTTCACGAAGCGCGGCACGCGCCCGCCCGGCCAGTCCGTCATCCCCGCCATGTCGGTCCACACCAGCACCTGCGCGTCACACTCCGCGCCCGATCCGATGCCGACCGTGGGAATGTGCAGGCTCCGCGTGACCTCGGCGGCCAGCTCCGCCGTCACCAGCTCCAGCACCACGGCGAAGGCGCCGGCGTTCTGCACCGCCTTCGCGTCCCGCAGCAGCTGCTGCGCCGCCTCCTCGCCGCGCCCCTGGACCGGGTGGCCGCCGTAGGCGTTGACGGACTGCGGGGTGAGGCCCACGTGGGCCATCACCGGGATGCCGGACTCCACCAGCAGCCGGATCTGGTCGGCGGAGCGCTCGCCGCCCTCCAGCTTCACGGCGCCCACACCCGCCTCCTTCATCAGGCGGGTGGCGCTGCGCAGCGCCTGGACCGGGCCCTCCTGGTAGGAGCCGAAGGGCAGGTCGCCGATGATGAGCGCGCGCCGCGTGCCGCGCACCACGGCCGCCGACAGCATGGTCATCTCGTCGAGGGTGACCGGCACCGTGCTGTCGTACCCGAGGTGGCAGTTGCCCATCGAGTCGCCCACCAGCATCACGGGGATGCCCGCCTGGTCGAAGACGGACGCCGTCATCGCGTCGTACGCGGTGAGCATCGGCCACTTCTCGCCCCGCCGCTTGGCGGCCGCTATGTCCCGCACGGTGATCCGGCGGGTGCTCCTGCCGCCGTAGAGCCCAGGCTCGGTCGCCCCCTGGGCAGGGCTGGTCTGCGTCGTCGCGTTCATCGCGATGCTCCTGTCTGTGCCTCGTCTCGAAGCGCCGTGACGGCGTCCCCGGATCGGACTCCATGGTGGCACCGCGACGGCGATTGAGGAATCGCCGCGTTCAGGAACCCCTCGGCGGCCCCGGCTCGTCATGGTCCATACGAGCGAGCGGGGGCCCCGTTCCCATAGGGTTCCGGGGCGGGGAGGTCAGTTTTGGCACGGTCGGCACGGTCAGCGAGGACAGGGATGGCACGGTTGTTTTCCCCGGAGGCCCGGCGGGGCGCGCGAGCCGCGGCGGAGTCGACGGCCGGAGGGCCGACGCCCCCGGCCCCGTCCCCGTACGTCGGGGGCGCCGGGGGCGCCGCCGCCCGGCCCGGCCCGCGCTGGCGCGACCGCCGTGGCCGCTGGACGCGCGGCTGGGTGGTCGCCGGGGCCGCGCTGCTGCTGGCCCTGGTGATGCTGGTCCACTCCCGCGTCCCCAACGGGATCGGCAACCTCGGCAGCCTGCTCCAGACCTTCCTCCCCTGGCTGGGCCTCGGCATCCCGGTGCTGGCGCTCTGCGCGGTGCTGCGGCGTTCCGTCACGGCGGTGGTGGCGCTGCTGGCGCCCGCCCTGGTGTGGCTGGACCTCTTCGGCGGCCTGCTGGTGGACAAGACCGGCGAGGGCGGCGCGCTCATGGTCGTCAGCCACAACGTCGACGCGGGCAACGCCGACCCCGCCGGCACGGCCCGGCAGCTCGCCGCGTCCGGGGCCGACGTGCTCGCCATCCAGGAGCTGCCCGAGACGCAGATCGCGACGTACGGGGAGGAGCTGGCCGACGCCTACCCCTACCACGCCGTCGAGGGCACGGTCGGGCTGTGGAGCCGCCACCCGATCGGCGACACCCGCCCCGTGGACATCGGCCTCGGCTGGACGCGGGCCATGCGCGCCACCATCAGCACCGGCGAGGAGACCGGCCTCGGCCAGGTCGCGGTCTACGTGGCGCACCTGCCGTCGGTGCGCGTGCAGTTCAACGCCGGGTTCACCGCCGGGCAGCGGGACGACGCCGCCGAGATGCTGGCGCAGAGCATCGCCGCCGAGCCGCAGGACCGCGTGGTGCTGCTCGGCGACCTCAACGGCACCATGAACGACGGCGCCCTCGCCCCCCTCACCTCGCAGCTGCGCTCCACCCAGGGCGCGGCGGGCGCGGGCTTCGGCTTCAGCTGGCCCGCGAGCTTCCCCATGGCCCGCATCGACCAGATCCTGGTGCGCGGCGTGGAGCCCGTCTCGGCCTGGACCCTGCCCTCCACCGGCAGCGACCACCTGCCCGTGGCCTCCCGCCTCGACCCCTGACCTCTGAGCTCTGACCTCTGAGCTCTGAGCTTTTCTCCCGGTAGGGCTATTTTTGATAGAGGCCACCCTATTCGGGCTTCTCCGGGAGGAACCATGGCACACACCCGATACGCCCCGGATCGCGGCCTCACGGGCCGCATGGTCACCACCATGTTCCTCATCGGGCTGCTCTACGTGATCTTCGTGGGCGTGCTGATCGTGGCCCTCGGCAAGGCCTGGCCACTGATCGTGCTGCTCGTCGGCGGCCTGTTCATCGTGCAGTTCTGGTTCAGCGACAAGATCGCGGCGTTCAGCATGGGCGCGAAGGAGGTCACGCCCGAGCAGGCGCCCGAGCTGCACGGCGCCGTGGACCGGCTGTGCGCGCTCGCGGACATGCCCAAGCCGCGCGTGGCCATCGCCGACTCCGACGTGCCGAACGCCTTCGCCACCGGCCGCGGCCGGCGTAACTCCCTGGTCTGCGCCACCACCGGGCTGCTGCGGCGGCTGGAGCCGGAGGAGCTGGAGGGCGTGCTGGCGCACGAGCTGTCGCACGTCGCGCACCGCGACGTGGCGGTGATGACGATCGCCTCGTTCCTGGGCGTCATGGCCGGGCTGATCACCCGCATGGCGCTGTGGACGGGCTTCGCCGGCGGCGGGCGCAACAACAACAACCCCATGCTGCTGCTGATCCCCCTGATCAGCGCCCTGGTCTACGTGATCAGCTTCCTGCTCACCCGGCTGCTGTCCCGCTACCGCGAGCTGTCCGCCGACCGCGCGGGCGCGCTGCTGACCGGCCGCCCCTCCGCGCTCGCCTCGGCCCTGACGAAGGTCTCCGGCCAGATGGCCCGCATCCCGACCCGCGACCTGCGGCGGGCCGAGCCGTTCAACGCCTTCTACTTCGCCCCGGCCCTGAGCGGGAAGAGCTTCAGCAGCCTGTTCTCCTCGCACCCCACGCTCGAACAGCGGCTCGACCAGCTCGGCCGCCTCTCCGCACAGCTCGGCGGGCGGGGCTGAGCGCGATGGGACGCCTGCTCGACGCCCTCCTCGGCCGCACCAAGCCCGTACGCCCCGACCTCGACCAGCTCTTCGCCGTCCCCTCGGCGGCCATCACCCTCCAGGCGGGCGCCGGCTTCACCCCCACCGGCCTCGGCTCCGTCTGCTTCGCCAGCGTCGAGGGCGGCGCCTTCACCCGCATCCGCGAGGAGGTGCGGGCCCTCCTCGACGCCGACACCGAGCGCGGCGACGGGCCCTCGGCGATCCCCGTCGAGTTCAGCCAGGACTCCTACGGCTACACCTGGCTGCTCTCCCGCCAGGCCCCCGACGACGTCGCCGGCCTCGTGAACGACCTGCACGCGGTCAACACCGCCCTGCAGGACGGCGGCTTCGGCCCCCAGCTGCTGTGCTCCCTGGTCGCCTTCCACGGCACCGGCGCCACCCCCGCCCGCCCCCTCGCCCTCGTCTATCTCTACAAGCGCGGCACCTTCTACCCCTTCGCACCCGTGCCGGGCGCGCGCGAGAAGCGCGACAACGCGCTGGAACTCCAGCTGCGCGGCCTGCTGGAGAACGACCTGAGGCTGGAGAAGGACCTCTCCCGCTGGTTCCCGGTCTGGGGCGCGCCGGGCCTGGCGGTTTGACGCCATTGTCGGCTCTGTAGGGTGGGCAACGACCACGCCACGGGGGCATCTTGACCAACTGACAGACATGCAAGGCGTCATGGGGGGTTGTTGTGGTTGATCCGCCGCGCGCGCGGGACTGGTCGCCGCTGACGGACGACGGGTCGGATCCGGTGCCGGGGGACTGGGAGGCGGTCAAGGAGGCCGCCGAGCGGTACCGGAACATGGCCGATCTGATCCAGCGGTGTTCCGACACGCTGGATTCGGTGCACGAGGACTCCCAGACGTGGGTGGGCCAGACGGCCGACGCCTTCCGGGAGCGGTCGACGGACTTATCCGACTCGGTGATCCGCGCCAAGGGCCGCTACGCGGCGGCGGCGGACGCGCTGGAGGAGTACTGGCCGGAGCTGAAGTCCGCGCAGGAGGACAGCGAGGAACTTCGCTCCCAGGCCGTGACCGAGCAGGACACGCTGGACACGTACGGCCCGCTGGCGTCGGAGTCGGAGGACGAGGACGCCGACAACCACGACGAGCACCAGGACTATCAGGACCAGATCGACACGGCGAACGCCACCATCCAGAGCCTGCGCGACCAACTGGCCACGATCGTCGACGACAAGGACCGCGCGGCGCAGCGGGCGGCGGACGCGATCAACGAGTTCATCGACAACGACGGCCTGAAGAACTCCAGCAGCCTGTGGGGCGCGTTCCAGGACTTCATGGCCACCGTCGGCGAATGGGCGGGCGCGATCGCCGCCATAGCCGGAGTGCTGTCCATCTTCCTGGGCTGGGTGCCCTTCCTGGGCCAGGCGCTGGCGTTCATCGCCATCGCGGGCACCGCCCTGTCCCTGCTCGGCAACGTCGTCAACGGCGAGTGGGGGGCGGCCGCCATGGATGTTCTCGGCCTCGCCACCGGGGGCATCGTCAGCGCGCTGGGAAGGACGTCGAGGATGGTGAGCACGGCCAATCGGCTCAGGGGCTACGACGATCTGGTCCGGGCGGGGCGCGGAACGGTGCCGGCGATCCAGCGCGTGAGCTCGGCTCGAACGGCGGTGAGCGCGAACAGACGCCAGTTGATGGACGCGGCCAGCGACGCCGCCAGTCAGGCTCCTCGCAGCGTTGGCGACTTCGTCCGGCAGGTGGGCCGGCAGGCGTGGGACGACCTCACGTTCCGGGGCGGCGGGGCCTATTCTCTGGTGGGCCGCGGCTCCGACGTCACCGATGTCGCCGCGGCCGGCCAGCGAGGGCTGACGCTGCAGGCATCGGGGGCGCTCGGGGCGATGGCTGCCATTCAGGGATTCAGCGACTACGGTGCCATCACCGACACCATCGATGCGGGCGTCTCCGTGGCGCAGTGGGCCGACAGGGAGCTGTTCTGACGGCGAGCGGGGGGACGACGCGGACGAGACAGGAGAGGACGTCACGTGGGTGGCATCATCGGCGAGTTCAACTTTCTGGAGCCCGAGTGGATCTACTTTCCCGTCGGCCAGCCCGGGGCGCCCCAGATGGTCTCGCGGCAGGTCGCGCAGCGGGCCGGGGTGCTCGACCGGAAGTACCGCAGGTACGCTAAGGCGCTGCTGCCCGAGCTGAAGCTCCTCGACGAGATCGCGCAGGAGAACAGCGCCGGGCCCGTGGCGGTGTACGTGCCGCTGACGCCGCCGGAGACGCGGCCCCTGGTGGCGGCGGTCGCGTGGTTGGTGCCCCGGGACAGCCCGGACGCGGGGCGGACGGTGGAGGCGATCGCCGAGGTGGTGCGCGGGCCGCGCTCCCGCCGGTTCCGGGAGCCGGAGATCGAGCTCGTGACGCTGCCGCTCGGGCCCGCCTGCCAGGTGAAGGAGATCCTCACGGTGGAGGACGCCCCGACCGACGACGGCCGTCAGCCGCTGATCGAGGAGCTCACCCACTACGTCCTGCCCGAGTGTTACCCCGAGGGCGTGATCGAGTTCACCATCACCTTCAACAGGTCGGGGCTGGCCGCGCTGATGATGGACGCGGCGCTGGACATGGCGAACAGCCTGATCGTGGAACCCGCCTGACGCCGCCCCCGGCGACCGTCAGCGGCCCTCCCGCCAGCCGTTCGTGATCGGCAGACGCCGGTCCTTGCCGAAGACCTTCGGGGAGATCTTCGTGCCCGGCGGGTACTGGCGGCGCTTGTACTCCGCCGTGTCGACCAGGCGCAGCACCCGCGTGACCAGCTCGGGGTCGAAGCCCGCCGCGACGATCTCCTCGTGGCCCTGGTCGCGGTCGACGTAGCGCTCCAGGATCGCGTCCAGCACCTCGTAGTCGGGGAGCGAGTCGGTGTCGACCTGGCCGGGGCGCAGCTCCGCGCTGGGGGGCTTGGTGATCGAGTTCTCGGGGATCGGCGGCACCTCGCCGCGGCGTTCGGCGTCGGCGTTGCGCCAGCGGGCCAGGCGGTAGACGAGGGTCTTGTAGACGTCCTTGATGGGGCCGTAGGCGCCGACCGAGTCGCCGTAGAGCGTGGAGTAGCCGACGGCCAGCTCGCTCTTGTTGCCGGGAGCCAGGACGATGTGGCCCTCCTGGTTGGAGATCGCCATCAGCAGGGTGCCGCGCAGGCGGGACTGGAGGTTCTCCTCGGCGAGGCCGGTCAGCTCGATGCCGCCCATGTAGGCGTCGAACATCGGGCCGATGGGCACGGTGCGGAAGCGCAGGCCGGTGCGGCGGGACAGCTCGGTGGCGTCGGCGACGGAGTGTTCCGAGGAGTAGCGGGAGGGCATGGCCACCCCGTGGACGTGTTCCGGGCCGAGCGCGTCGCAGGCGATGGCGGCCACGAGGGAGGAGTCGATGCCGCCGGAGACGCCGATCAGCACCGAGCGGAAGCCGTTCTTCGCGGCGTAGGCGCGCACGCCCGTCACCAGCGCGCGGTAGATCTCCTCGTCGTCGCCGAGGCGTTCGGCGAAGCGGCCGGGCGCGCCCGCCGGGTAGCGGGGCTCGTACGCCGGCAGCGGCGCGTCGGACAGCACCACGCGCTCGATGCGCAGGCCCTCGCCGGCCTCGCCGGGCTCCCGGGCGGGCGAGGCGGCGGGCAGGTCCAGGTCGATCAGCAGGCACTCCTCGGCGAACTGCGGCCCGCGCGTCAGCACCGCGCCGTCCCGGTCGACGACGATCGAGTCGCCGTCGAAGACCAGCTCGTCCTGGCCGCCGGCCATCGCCAGGTACGCCAGCGCGCAGCCCGCCTCCGCCGCGCGCTTGCGCACCAGGTCGAGCCGGGTGTCGTCCTTGTTCACCTCGTACGGCGAGGCGTTGATGGTCAGCAGCAGCCCGGCGCCCGCCGCCCGTGCGGCGGGGACACGGCCGCCGTCCTGCCACAGGTCCTCGCAGATCGCCAGCGCGATGTCGGCGCCGTGCAGCCGCAGCACCGGCAGGGTCTGGCCGGGGACGAAGTAGCGGAACTCGTCGAAGACGCCGTAGTTCGGCAGGTGGTGCTTGGCGAAGGAGAGCGCCACCCCGCCCCGGTGCAGCACGGCGGCGGCGTTCTGCGGGGCGCCCGCGGGCTGGCCCACGTTGCCCGGCGGGCGTTCGGACTCCTCGGCCCGGTCGAGGTAGCCGACGAGCACCGGCAGCTCGCCCAGGCCCTCGGCGTCCAGCCGGGCGGCCAGGTCGCGCAGCGCGGTCCGGCTGGCGGAGACGAAGGCGGCGCGCAGCGCCAGGTCCTCGACGGGGTACCCGGTGAGCATCATCTCCGGGAACGCCACGAGGTGGGCGCCGCGTTCGGCGGCGTGCCGCGTCCAGCGGACCACGGCGTCGGCGTTGCCGGTCAGGTCGCCGACCCGGGCGTCGATCTGGCTGAGGGCGATGCGTAGCTGAGGCACACCGCCGAGTCTAGTGCGCCGGGAGGGGTTAATCGTCCGACTGACGCTATGGCGCGCGGACCGGGGTGCGCGCGGGCGCGTGGGCGCGCGAGCGCGCTCCGCCGCTCGCGAGCCGGAGGTTTCCGGCCGCCGGCGCGTTCCGGCTGCGTGCGCGCGTGGGAATGACGTCCGCGTGACGTGAAGTGAACATGGCAAGGTGCGGCGGCATGTGCCCCGCGGCATGATTGCTGCCGCGATGTCGGCTGAACTCGCCTGCCCCCTGTCATTCGGCCAGGATCTCCGCCTTCCGGTTGCCACTGCATACGCCCGGGCAGATTTGAGCCACGTCGTCAGCGTGGCAGCAGCAGGGGGAGTGACATGCCCCAGGACATTGCCTTCTACCTGCCTTTCCGAGCGAGCATCAACGCCGAGGCGGACCGGGCGCGCGAGCACCACCTCGCCTGGATCCGCGACCACGACCTCGTGCGCGGCGACGAGGCGCTGCGCCGCTATCGCGAGTGGCGGCTGACAGACCTCGCCGCGTACGCCTATCCCGACGCCGCCCCCGGAGACCTGGACCTGGTGACCGACGCCGTCTGCCTCGGCTTCCCGCTGGACGACCAGTTCGACGGCGACCTCGGCCACCAGCCGGAACGGGCGGCGGCGCTCGCCACCGAGCTGGCCGTCGTCTCCCAGCGGCCACCCGGGCCGCCCCCGCCGCGAACCGCCCCCATCGTCCGCGCCCACGCCGACGTGTGGCGGCGCAGCGCGGAGGGCATGTCGCCGGCCTGGCGCAGGCGTGCCGCGGGCAACCTCCACCGCTTCTTCCGCGCGTACGTCGACGAGGCAACCAACCGCCACTTCGGCGTACGGCTGGACGAGGCGGCGTACGTGGCACTGCGCCGCCAGGCGGTGGGCACCGCGCCCTGCTTCGACCTGATCGAGCGGGCCGGGCACTTCGAGGTCCCGTGGGCGGCGTACTACAGCCAGGAGGTGCAGACCCTCACCCGCTGTGCCGGGGACGTCATCTTCCTCTGCAACGACGTGCACTCGGTGGAGCGGGAGGAGGCGCAGGGGGACCCGCACAACCTCGTGCTGATACGGCAGCGCGACACGGGCCGCGGCAGGCGCGAGGCCATGGCGCAGGTGGCCGGCATGGTGCGGGAGCGGGTGGAGCTGTTCCTGAAGCTGTCCGGGCGGCTGCCGGAGCTGGCGGACCGCTGGGGCCTGGACGGCCGGGGGCGCGCCGACCTGGAGCGGTACGTGGCGGGGCTGCGCGCGTGGATGATCGGCAACCAGCTGTGGGGGACGGCGACGGCCCGCTACGCCGCTGACGCGGCCGAGCAGCCCGCCGTGATCGGCGACCTGACCGCGCCGGTGTGACCCCCGGGGCCTCTGCCCCCGGACCCCCGGCCGCCGCCCACGGTGTCGCGACGGCCGCCGCCCGCCGTTTCGCGACGGCCCTCGCCCCAGGGTGGGGTGCCGGGGTGTGGGCGGCCGGGGTCCGGGGCGGAGCCCCGGTTCAGGAAGGAGCGGGGTGGGGGAGAGCTCACGCGCCCCGGCCGCCGGCACGGCTGCGGCGCAGCAGCGCGCGCCAGCGGCGCCGCCGCGTCGGAGCGGGCCCGGACGCCGCCTCTGCCTCTGCCTCCGCCTCTCCCTCCGCCGGGAGCAGCTCCTCGTCGCCACCCAGCTCCCGCAGCGCCGCATGACGCGCCGCGCCCGGCGCCGGTGGGCGCGCGGGCCGTACCGGCTCGCGGGGGGTGAACTCCACCGGCAGCGCGTCGAGATGGCGCGACCAGGTGGACGCGCTCCAGGTCAGCTCGTCCGGCTCCACCGTCAGCCGGATGTCGGGCAGCCGCCCGAGCAGCACCTCGATGCCGGTGCCGGTGATGGCCCGGCCGATGTCCTGGCCGGGGCACTCGTGCGGGCCGCACGTGAACGACAGGTGCGAGCGGTTGCCGTGCATCAGCTCGCCGGGCTGGGGCCGGATGCCGGGATCGGAGTTGCCCGCCGCCAGGCCCAGGAGTAACACGTCGCCCCGGCGGACGCTGTGCCCGGCCAACTCCATGTCGTACTGGGCGAAGCCGCCCGGGCAGACGAAGATCGGCGGCTCGTCCCACAGCACCTGCTCCACCGCCGAGGGCAGCGTCATCCGGCCGCCGCGCACCGAGCCGTGGAAGCGGGGGTGGGTGAAGACCATGTGCAGGGTGCTCGCGATCAGGTTGGTCGTGGACTCGTTCGCCGCGATCAGCACCAGCCGCAGGTGGTGGGCGACCTCCTCGTCGGACAGGCCGCCGGGGTGGGCGATCAGCCAGGAGGTCAGGTCGTGGCCGGGCTCGGCGTGCTTGCGCGTCACGAGCCCGCCCAGGGTCCGCTGGATGTACTGATCGGCGGTGACCGCCTTCTCCGTGCCCATCAGCAGCTGGCGGCTGGCCGTCACCAGCCTCGGGCCCGCGGACTCCGGCAGCCCGAAGAGGTTGGTCAGCACCAGCATCGGCAGCTGCTGGGCGTAGCGGCCGAGCAGTTCGGTACGCCCGGACTCGCAGAACTCGTCGATCAGCTTGTGCCCGTGGTAAACGACGCTCCGGCGCAGGCCGCGGCGGTCGAAGCGCTCCAGGCTCTCGTTGACCGCCTGGCGCAGCCGCTGGTGCTCCGCGCCGTCCTGGTGGGTGCAGTCCGGGCCCCAGGCCAGCACGGGCGCGATGGGGTCCTGCGGCCTGACCCTGCCCTCCTGCCACTCCCGCCAGTTGCGGCCGTCCCGGCTGAAACGGCGCGGGTTGCGGGTGACGTGCAGGATCTCCTGGTAGCCGAGGATCAGCCAGGCGGGGACGTCCCCCTCCAGGAGGACGGGGGCGACGGCGCCGTGCTCGGCGCGCAGCCTGTCATAGACCGCCATGGGGTCGGCCGCGACGCCGGGGCCGTAGAGCCGCTGTACGCCGCCGGGCCCTATGCCGGGATCGGGTGCGGCACCGTTCCCGTGCCCCGTGCCCCGGCGGGGCACGTGCGCGGGGCAGCCGGGCGGCGGGCTCGCGGCTCCGCCCGCGGCCGGAGCCGCCGAGACCTGCGCCGGGGGGACGGTGGGTGAGTCGCTCATCGTGTCGGTGCCTCCGATGTCGCGGTCGTGGCGGTCGTGGCGTGGGGCGCGGCGGGATTCGCGGCGTTCGCGGTCGTGTAGAGGTAGCGCATCAGGGTCAGCAGCACGTCCCGGCTCGAATCCAGCTTGCGGGCATCGCAGTTGACCACCGGAAGGTGATCGGGCAGGTCAAGCGCGGCGCGCAGCTCGGCCACCGGGTGCAGCGGGGCGTCGGGGAAGTTGTTGATGGCGACGACGAACGGGATGCCCGCCTGCTCCAGGCGGTCCATGGCGGCGAAGCTGTCCTCCAGCCGCCGTGTGTCGACCAGCACCACCGCGCCCAGCGCGCCTTCGATCACGCCGTTCCACAGGAACCAGAAGCGCTGCTGGCCCGGCGTTCCGAAGAGGTACAGCACCAGCCGGTCGTTCAGCGTGATGCGGCCGAAGTCCATCGCCACCGTCGTCTCGGTCTTGCCCTCGATCCCGGCGAGGTCGTCGACGCCGACGCCCGCCGTGGTCATCGTCTCCTCGGTGGTGAGCGGGCGGATCTCGCTGACGGAGCCGACCATGGTGGTCTTGCCCACGCCGAACCCGCCGACGATCACCACCTTCACCGACTTCTCGGCCGAGCTGGGCAGCAGGTCCTCGTCCCGGGGACCGGCGGACAGGGCGGTGAGCTCAGAGTCGTTGGAGTCCATCGATCAACGCCTTCAGGGTCTCAAGATCGGGGTCGGCCGCTGCCTGCTCCTGCTCGGCCCGGGTCTCCCTGACCTCCACGTGGTCGCCGGACCTGAGGTCGGCGACGAGCAGGCTGACGGCGCTGAACGGGAGGTCGAGGTGAGCGGAAATCTCGGCCACGGACAGCGGGCGCCCGCACATGCGCAGGATGGCCGCCTGTTCGGGGCGCATACCGGAGGAGGGGGCGGATCGGGCCACGACCAGCGTGACCAGATCCAGGACTAAAGGGTCCTCCTCTTCCTCCGAGCCCCCGCCCGTCACCACGTACAGCGGAACGGCGGGCCCCTCGCGGGAGCTCGCGTCGTTCCCCGGGCCGCCGCGCGGCCCCTCGCGCGCGCTCACGGGGCCGCCCGCTCGTGCGCGCGGGGCGCGCTGGAGAGGTGTTCACCGATGCGCAGCACCAGGTCCCGCATCCGGTTGCTCACCAGGCCGGGGTCGACCTCGGGGCCCGCCGTCACCGCCAGATAGGACTTCTCGCCCGCCGACATCAGGTAGAAGAAGCCACCGGCCAGCTCCATGATGATCACGCGCACGTCCTCGCCGCGCCCGTCCGCCTCCGGGTCCTCCGGGGGGAGTTCGGCCGCGATCGACTGGGCCAGGCTCTTGATGCCCGAGGCGGCGGCGGCGATGCGCTCGGCGCTGTCCCGCTCGGTGCTGTGCCGCGCCATGCACAGCCCGTCGGCCGACAGCACCACGATGTGCCGGATCGTGGGAACGGTGGCGGCCAGGTCCCGCAGCAGCCAGTCCATGTTCTTGAGCCGGTTGATCCGATGCTGTGTCACGTCCTACTCATCTTCCTTCTCGGCCGTGGTCGCGGCCTGCGAGCCTGCCTGTGCCGGTGCGGCGCCGTCGGGGTCGGACTTCGCACCGGCGAAGAACGCCTCGACCCACTGCCCCGTCTCCCGCCGCGCGGCGGGCGCTCCTTCCCCCGCTGCCACGCCGTCCGCGCCCTCCCCGGTTGCCCCGGGTCCGGCCGCGGGCACGTTCGCGTCCTCCGCCTCGCGGGGCGGCGGCGGGGGCGGACCGGGCTGGGTGCTGTCCAGGGCGCGGCGAAGCCGCCGCTGCGGCAGCCCGTTGGGGCCCCGCTCGTACTCGTACATGTCGTCCTGCGCAGGCTCGGCCGCCGTGGCGGCGTACTCGGCCGCGAGCACCGACGGGTGCGGATTGTGGATGGAGGGCCCCTTCAGCGGCGGGGCCGGGGCCAGCAGGTCCTGCGGGACGAACACCACCGCCCGCACGCCGTCGCAGGTCGACGGCCGCAGCGAGATGCGTGCCTTGATCTGGCTGGCGAGGATGCCCGCCACCCGCAGCCCGAGCCGTGCCGTCTCGCCGAGATCCTCGATGTCGATGCCGTCAACGCCCTGGTGCAGCAGGAACTCCGCCCGCCGCCGCTTCTCCTCCGACAGGCCCGTGCCCTTGTCCTCCACCGAGATCTCCACGCCCGTGGCGACCTCCTCGGAGTTCATGATCACCATCGAGGTGGGCGGCGAGTAGCGGGTGGCGTTGTCCAGCAGCTCGCCCAGGATGATGATCAGCGGCTCGACGACGTCGCCGCGCACCCCGACCTCCACCACCCGCTGCTGCTCCACCCGCAGGTACTCGTTGATCGGCCCGGCGCCCGCGCGCATCACGTCGTAGAGCGAGACCGCGTTGGTCCAGCGGCGTACCGGCCCGCCACCGCCCAGCACGGCGAGGCCCGCGGCGAACCGGCCCGCGACGTTGATGCCGTGCTCGACCCGCATCAGGTCGCCCAGCATCCCGGGCGAGCCGTGCCGGAACTGCATGCGCCCGATCTCCTCGCGCATCCGGTTGATCTCCGCCTGGATGCGGTTGGCGATGTTGACGATCGCCTGCTTGCCGGAGTCGCGCTGCAACTCCATCTCCCGCAGCGTGTCCGTCACCTTGAACAGCACGTTGTTGAGCAACTCCGCCATCCGCGGATCCACGGCGGACTCCGGCGCTGGGTCGAAGGTCTTGGTCAGCTCCATCTCCCGGCGGGCCCGGGTCATCGCGGCGGGCAGCACCTCCTCGCCCAGGCGGGCGGTCTCCGACAGGTGGGAGTCGAGGCGCGCCCGCAGCGCGGCGATCGCCCGCCCGCGCCGCATCGTCTCGCCCGCGAGCAGGCCCACGGCGAGCGTCGCCACGCCCCCGGTGACCAGCACCTCCAGGCGCGCACCGGCCGGAGCGAGGAGAGTGGCGACGACGGCGCAGACGGCGACCAGGGCGGGGGCGGCGCCCCACAGGGCGGCGCGGGCGGGGCGTTGGTCTCGCGGTAATGCGGCGGCACGCTCCATGGGCTTCCTCACTCTGATCACTCTCTGTTTATTCTTGGTGGCTCTCTGGCAGGGCTTATGCCCCTGACATGTGCGAGCCGCTACGGGCACACTTCCGTGCGATCAACGAAAGGTAGCCACGGCAACTCGCAATGTGACTGGGAGGGTAGGGGGAATCGAGGCTGCTCCGCAGGCGGATGGAGAAACCTCCCCCAAACGAGTCCGGTCTGCGGTATACGCCCCCCGGCCCCCGCGTGTCGCGGGAAAAACGCCTGGACGACCGGCCGGAAACCGGCGAAAGTTCCGCCGCCCCCCACCCCGCGTCGGGCGCTTCGTTGCCCCACAATGTGCACAGGAGGTCGGGCGGCGCCTCCACGTCCCGCGTGCGCGCGCATGCGCAATGCCCTGGAAACTCCCGCCTGCGAGGATGGGTCACTATGGAGAAGCAACAGGAGTTCGTGCTCCGCACGCTGGAGGAGCGCGACATCCGGTTCGTGCGGCTGTGGTTCACCGACGTGCTGGGCTTCCTGAAGTCCGTCGCCGTCGCCCCCGCCGAGCTTGAGCAGGCGTTCGAGGAGGGCATCGGCTTCGACGGCTCCGCCATCGAGGGATTCGCGCGCGTCCATGAGTCCGACATGATCGCGAAGCCCGCACCCAGCACGTTCCAGATCCTGCCATGGCGCGCCGAGTCCCCCGGCACCGCCCGCATGTTCTGCGACATTCTCATGCCGGACGGCTCGCCCTCCTACGCCGACCCCCGGTACGTCCTCAAGCGCGCCCTCGCCAAGAGCTCAGACCTGGGCTTCACCTTCTACACCCACCCCGAGATCGAGTTCTTCCTGCTCAACAGCAAGCCCGTGGACGGCAGCGCGCCCAGCCCCGCCGACACCTCCGGGTACTTCGACCACACCCCGCAGAACGTCGGCATGGACTTCCGGCGCCAGGCCATCACCATGCTGGAGTCGATGGGCATCTCCGTGGAGTTCTCCCACCACGAGGGCGCCCCCGGCCAGCAGGAGATCGACCTGCGGTACGCCGACGCGCTGTCCACGGCCGACAACATCATGACCTTCCGGCTGGTGATGAAGCAGGTCGCGCTGGAGCAGGGCGTGCAGGCCACGTTCATGCCCAAGCCCTTCTCCGAGCACCCCGGCTCCGGCATGCACACCCATCTCTCCCTCTTCGAGGGCGACCGCAACGCCTTCCACGAGACGGGCTCGGAGTACCAGCTGTCCAAGATCGGCCGCTCCTTCATCGCCGGGCTGCTCCGGCACGCCGGGGAGATCTCCGCCGTCACCAACCAGTGGGTCAACTCCTACAAGCGGATCTGGGGCGGAGCCCAGCGCCCGGCGGGCGCGGGCGGCGAGGCGCCCTCGTACATCTGCTGGGGCCACAACAACCGCTCCGCGCTGATCCGGGTGCCGATGTACAAGCCGGGCAAGACCGGCTCCACCCGCATCGAGGTCCGCTCCCTGGACTCCGGCGCCAACCCCTACCTGGCCTACGCCGTGCTGCTGGCCGCCGGGCTCAAGGGCGTGGAGGAGGGCTACGAGCTCCCGCCGGGCGCGGAGGACGACGTCTGGTCCCTCACGGACGCGGAACGCCGCGCGCTGGGCATCGAGCCGCTGCCGCAGAACCTGGGCGAGGCGATCGCGCTGATGCAGCGCAGCGAGCTGGTGGCCGAGACGCTCGGCGAGCACGTCTTCGACTTCTTCCTCCGGAACAAGCGCCAGGAGTGGGAGGAGTACCGGTCGGAGGTCACGCCGTTCGAGCTGCGCAAGAACCTCCCGGTGCTGTAGATCCCGCCCGGCCGGTGACGACGGCGCCCGGCCCTCACCCACCCCGGTGCGGTGGCTGACGACGGCGCTCACCCCGGGTGGGTGCCGGGGTGTGGGCGGCGACCGGGGGTCCGGGGGCGGAGCCCCCGAGCGGGCGGGCGGGCGGGGATA
>NZ_JBQQCA010000022.1:0-104218 GCF_052246635.1 Streptomyces sp. 6N223
GTGTACGGGCTGTTGCGGCTGCGGGAGACGTGGGCGGCCGGGTCCACCGCGGCGCGGTGGGAGGGGTCGAGGAGGGTGAGGTTCGCGGGCTCGCCCGGGGCGATGGCGCGGCCCTGGCCGGCGACGCGGCCGATGGCGGCGGGCCGGCGCGACATCCGGTCGGCGACGCCGGCCCAGTCCAGCAGCCCGGTGTCGACCATGGTGTGCTGCACGACGCGCAGCGCCGTCTCCAGGCCCGTCATGCCCATGGCGGCGGCGCCCCACTCGCAGTCCTTGTCCTCGTGGGGGTGCGGGGCGTGGTCCGTGGCGACGCAGTCGATGGTGCCGTCGGCCAGCGCCTCGCGCAGCGCCAGCACGTCCTCCCGGGTGCGCAGCGGCGGGTTGACCTTGTAGACCGGGTCGTAGGAGCGGACCAGCTCGTCGGTGAGGAGCAGGTGGTGCGGGGTGACCTCGGCGGTGACCTGCCAGCCCTTGGACTTCGCCCAGCGGACCAGCTCCACGGACCCGGCGGTGGACAGGTGGCAGACGTGCAGGCGCGAGCCGACGTGGGCGGCGAGCAGCACGTCGCGGGCGATGATCGCCTCCTCGGCGACGGCGGGCCAGCCGCCCAGGCCGAGCTCGGCGGAGACCACGCCCTCGTTCATCTGGGCGCCCTCGGTGAGCCGCGGCTCCTGGGCGTGCTGGGCGATGACGCCGTCGAACGCCTTCACGTACTCCAGCGCGCGGCGCATGATCACCGCGTCGTCGACGCAGCGGCCGTCGTCGGAGAAGACGACGACGCCCGCGGCGGAGTCGTGCATGGCGCCCAGCTCGGCGAGCTGCTTGCCCTCCAGGCCGACGGTGACCGCGCCGACCGGCCGCACCTCGCAGTACCCGGACTCGGTGCCCAGCCGCCAGACCTGCTCGACGACGCCGGCGGTGTCGGCGACGGGGAAGGTGTTGGCCATGGCGTGCACGGCGGTGAAGCCGCCGGCGGCGGCGGCCCGGGTGCCGGTGAGGACGGTCTCGGAGTCCTCGCGGCCGGGCTCCCTGAGGTGGGTGTGGAGGTCGACGAGACCGGGCAGCAGCACCAGGCCCTCGGCGTCGACCACGGCGGCGCCGTCGGGGGTGGCGAGGCCGCTGCCGACCTCGGCGATGGCGCCGCCGTCGATCAGCACGTCGCGCGGCGGGCCGCCGAGGACGCTGGCGGCGCGGATCAGCGTCCGCGCCGGCCGGGCGGGCTTGGCCTGGGTGGTGGTCACGCGCTCTCCTCGGTGCGGGTGGTGGCGTTGGCGGCGTTGGCGGCGTTGTCCGCGCTGGCGACGGCGGGCTCGGCGCCGCCGAGCAGCAGGTACAGGACGGCCATGCGGACGCTGACGCCGCCGGCGACCTGCTCCACGGCCGTGCAGCGGGGCGAGTCGGCGACCTCGGCGGTGATCTCCATGCCGCGGTTCATCGGGCCGGGGTGCATGACGATCGCGTGCTCGGGCATCCGGGCCATGCGGGCGCCGTTCAGGCCGTAGCGGCGGGCGTACTCGCGCTCGGTCGGGAAGTAGGCGGCGTTCATCCGCTCGCGCTGCACCCGCAGCATCATCACGGCGTCGGACTTCGGCAGGACGGCGTCGAGGTGGTAGTCGACCTCGCAGGGCCAGCTCTCGACGCCGATGGGCAGCAGGGTCGGCGGCGCGACGACGGTGACCTCGGCGCCGAGGGTGGTGAAGAGGTGGACGCCCGAGCGGGCCACCCGGCTGTGGAGGATGTCGCCGACGATGGTGACGCGGCGGCCGGAGAGGTCGCCGCCGGTGCCGTCTCCGCCCCCGGCCGCCAGGCGGCGGCGGATGGTGAACGCGTCGAGCAGCGCCTGGGTGGGGTGCTCGTGGGTGCCGTCCCCGGCGTTGACGACGCTGCCGCCGATCCAGCCGGAGGTGGCCAGCCGGTGCGGGGCGCCCGAGTCGTGGTGCCGGATGACGACGGCGTCCGCGCCCATCGCCTCCAGCGTCATGGCGGTGTCCTTCAGCGACTCGCCCTTGGAGACCGAGGAGCCCTTGGCGGAGAAGTTGATGACGTCGGCGGACAGGCGTTTGGCCGCCGCCTCGAAGGAGATGCGGGTGCGGGTGGAGTCCTCGAAGAAGAGGTTGACGACGGTGCGGCCGCGCAGGGTGGGCAGCTTCTTGATCGGCCGGTCGGCGACGCGGGCGAGTTCCTCGGCGGTGTCGAGGATCAGCACGGCGTCATCGCGGGTGAGGTCGGTGGCCGAGATGAGATGACGCTTCATCTGGTGCCTTCCGTAGGTGCCTTGGTGGGTGTCAGGCGTGCTGGCATGGCGGGGCGAAGGTCCTTGGTGCGGTGAACGGGGGGAGGCGAGCGGGCGGTGGCTACCGCTCGCCGACCGGGGCGCGGTCGCGCACGCCCAGGAGCACGCCGTCGCGGCCGTCCTCCTCGGTGAGCAGGACCTTGACCGTCTCCCGCAGCGATGTGGGGATGTTCTTGCCGACGTAGTCGGCCCGGATCGGCAGCTCGCGGTGGCCGCGGTCGACCAGGACCGCGAGCTGCACGGCGCGCGGGCGGCCGATGTCGTTCAGGGCGTCCAGGGCGGCGCGGATGGTGCGGCCGGAGAAGAGCACGTCGTCGACGAGGACCACCAGCCGGCCGTCGATGCCGGCGCCGGGGATCTCGGTGCGGGCCAGCGCGCGGGCGGGGCGCAGCCGCAGGTCGTCCCGGTACATGGTGATGTCGAGCGAGCCGACGGGCACGGCGTGGCCGGTGATGTCCTCCAGCTTGGCGGCCAGCCGCCGGGCCAGGAAAACGCCTCGGGTGGGGATGCCGAGCAGCACCACGTCGTCGGCGCCCTTGGCGCGCTCGACGATCTCGTGGGCGATGCGGGTGAGGGCCCGCGCGATGTCGGGGGCCCTCAGCACGGGGCGGGGCGGTGCCGGGCCGTTGCTGTCCGGGCTTCCGTCCATGATGGGGTGGACCTCCTTCCCCGCCTCACGGGACGGGCCTTAAAGGATGTCGGGTGGATCGCCGCCCACCGTACCAGGTGTGTCCAGGCCCAATGCGTCACCGCAGGTCAGGGACATCTCTTGGCGTTCCGCTTGACGAGGCAAATTACGCTGCGTAATCTCACTTTGAGTTACGAAGATGCCGTCCGGGGAGACACATGTCCAGCGAATACGCGAAACAGCTCGGAACCAAGCTCCGCGCCATCCGGACCCAGCAGGGGCTGTCGCTCCACGGGGTCGAGGAGAAGTCCCAGGGCCGCTGGAAGGCGGTCGTGGTCGGATCCTACGAGCGCGGCGACCGCGCGGTGACCGTCCAGCGCCTCGCCGAGCTGGCCGATTTCTACGGCGTCCCGGTGCAGGAGCTCCTGCCGGGCTCGACGCCCGGAGGGGCCGCTGAGCCGCCGCCGAAGCTCGTGCTTGACCTGGAGCGGCTCGCGACCGTGCCGAGCGAGAAGGCCGGCCCGCTGCAGCGGTACACCGCGACGATCCAGAGCCAGCGCGGCGACTACAACGGCAAGGTGCTCTCGATCCGCCAGGACGACCTGCGCACTCTCGCCGTGATCTACGACCAGTCGCCCTCCGTGCTGACCGAGCAGCTGATCAGCTGGGGTGTGCTGGGCGCGGACGCACGCCGGGCGGTGCAGACCGAGGAAGCCTGACGCCTTCCTCGTCGGCCACCACGGCACGCGACGGCGATGGCGGGCCCCGCCCGCCACCCGTCGCGGCCGCACCGCGCGGCCGCTGCGCGGCGCGACGGGGCCGCCGCATCCCGCGGGCGCGAGCCACGACGCGCCGCGGCGAGCCCGCCCGTCCCCTCGTGACCGCCACGAGTGCGGCCACGCCGTCCACGCGGCGGGCCCGCCCCGACAGCGCGTCGGCCGCCCGCGAACGCCACGGCGCCGGAGCGCACATCAGCGCCGCTTCCGCAGGCGAGCCTCCGGCCAGCCAGGCCACTTACTGACTCCACGGCGCCGGGAACAGGCATCAACGCCGCACCCGTCGACAGTCCCCGGCCCCAGCCCCCCTTCCACCGGCGTGTCAGCCGGCTCGGAGGCAGGGCGCAGGAGGGGTGTCGGCGCCTGCATCTCATCGGCGCGAAGCCCATCTGACCGCGCCGCGCGGGCGGCGATCGCGTCCCGGCTCGTCCGCCCGTCAGTCCGCCGTCAGCCGGCAGCCAGGGCTTGGCTCCCCGCCTGCCCACCCGGGCAGCCGTCCGCCGCTGCGGAGGATCACGGCGCCGCACGCGGGGATCGCGCCCCGGCCGTGCCGCGCCGCGCCGGCCAGGCGTCGGTGCTGAACCGAACGAACCCGCCGCACGTCGGTGCCGCGCATCCCTGCCTGCCTGCCGCCACCGGGTCAGAGCGCGGCGTGCCGTCAGGCCTTCCCGCCGACGCGGGGCCCACAGGTTGGCCCGCCGCGTCCGGGCAGCGGCCGCGGCGGGGCGGCTGGCAGCCGCCGCGCGCGCAGCGCTCAGCGGCGGAGTGAGGGCTTGAGGTCCTTCAGGCGGCCGAGGAGGCCGTTGACGAAGGCCGGGGAGTCGTCGGTGGAGAACTCCTTGGCCAGGCCCACGGCCTCGTCGAGGACCACCGCGTCGGGGGTCTCGTCGTGCCAGATCAGCTCGAACGCGGCCAGCCGCAGGATGTTCCGGTCCACCACGGGCATCCTGTCCAGCGGCCAGCCGATGGTGTACTGCGCGAGCAGCTCGTCGATGCGCTCGGCCCGCTCCGCGTACCCCTCCACCAGCAGTCTGGTGTAGGCGCTGACGGGCGGCTGCTGGCTGTCCGCGACGGCATGCCTGACCCAGTCGGCGAGCACCTCGCCGGGGGAGATACCGCGCTGGTCGGCCTCGAAGAGGATCTGCAGGGCGCGTTGTCGTGCCTTGCTGCGGGCTGCCACGGCTAGCTGCTCACGCGGCTGAGGTACTCGCCGGAGCGGGTGTCCACCTTGATCTTCTCGCCGGTCGTGATGAAGAGCGGCACGCCGATCTCGTACCCGGTCTCCAGCGTGGCGGGCTTCGTGCCGCCGGTGGAGCGGTCGCCCTGGAGGCCCGGCTCGGTGTACTCCACCACCAGCTCGACGGCGGCGGGCATCTCGATGAAGAGCGGGTTGCCCTCGTGGATCGCCACCGTGCACTCCTGGCCCTCCAGGAGGTAGTTGGCGGTCTCGCCCACGGTCTCGGGCGTGAGCTGGAGCTGGTCGTAGGTCTCCATGTCCATGAAGACGAAGTCGGAGCCGTCCTTGTAGGAGAACTGCATCGCCCGCCGGTCGACGGTGGCCGTCTCGACCTTGGTTCCGGCGTTGAAGGTCTTGTCCACCACCTTGCCGGAGAGCACGTTCTTGAGCTTGGTGCGCACGAAGGCGCCGCCCTTGCCGGGCTTGACGTGCTGGAACTCGACGACGGACCACAGCTGGCCGCTGTCGAGCTTGAGCACCATGCCGTTCTTGAGGTCGTTCGTGGTGGCCACGGCCTGGAATCTCCTACAGACGCTGCGTGGGATGTGCGACCAGAAGCCCCCTACAGCGCGAGGAGCTCCTTGGTCGTGATGGTGAGTAGCTCTGGGCCGCCGTCCGCCGGTGAGCGGACGACGAGTGTGTCATCGATACGGACGCCGCCCCGGCCCGGAAGGTGCACCCCGGGTTCGACGGTGACCGGCACACAGGCGCCCAGTTTACCCATGGCCGCAGGTGACAGCCGAGGGTCCTCCCCGATTTCCAGCCCCACGCCCCGGCCGGTGACCGGGCCCAGCGACTGGGCGTGCCCGGCCGCCTCCAGCACCCCCCGCGCGGCGGCGTCGACCGCCCGGCACTCCGTCCCGGGGGCGAGGGCCTCGCGCGCCGCCCGCTGGGCGGAGAAGACCAGCTCGTAGAGCTCGATCTGCCAGTCCGCCGGGCTGGCGCCGATCACGAAGGTGCGGCCGATCTGGCAGCGGTAGCCCCGGAACCTGGCCCCGAGTCGCACGGTGAGGAAGTCGCCCTCCTCCACCCGCCGGTCCGTCGGCCGGTGCCCGGCCAGCCCCGAGTGGCTGCCGGTGGCGACGGAGGTGGGGAACGCCGGGCCGTCGGCGCCGTGGTCGATGAGGCGGCGTTCGAGCTCCAGGGCGAGGTGGCGTTCGGTGCGCCCGACGAGGATGGACTCCAGCAGCTCGCCCAGCGCCCGGTCGGTGATCTCGGCGGCGACGCGCAGCGCGGCGATCTCGTCCTCGTCCTTGACCAGGCGCTGGTGCTCGACCGCGCAGCCGAGGTCGGTGAAGCGCACCCCGGGGGCGGCGGCGGTCAGGGCGCGGTGGCGGGCGACGGTCAGGTGGTGCTCCTCCACGGCCACGGACTCCGCGCCCGCCTTGCGGGCGAGGTCCACGGCGGCCCGCGCCGGGTCGCCGTCACCGGCGCCGGCGCCGTCGAGGGCCGTCACGCGCAGGCCGTCGTCCGCGCCCACGGGCGGGCCGTCGGCATCGGCGGCCGGGTCGCGGAGGCAGAGCAGAACGTCCTCGCCGCCGTGGCCGACCAGCAGGACCGCGCCGGAGGGCGCGGCACCGGCCAGGTAGCGGACGTTGGCCGGCCGGGAGACGACTAGGGCGGTGCCGCCCGCTGACGCGCAGCGGGCACGCAGCCGTGAGCGGCGGGCCGCGTGTACCTCGGACATGGCTTGAGCGTACGCAGCCTGGCGGCCGGGTGCCGAGTCAACACGTCCGTACGAGCGGGCGAGCGCGCGAGCAGGCGGCGGCCCTGCACCACTCACCAGGCCGGAGGGCTCGCCAGGCTCTGCGCGACCGCGTTGTCGAGCATGCGGGCCGTGGTGGCCACGTCGTGCCCGGAGTTGTCGATGATGGGCAGGCCCGAGCCGTACCACCCGGCCATCCGGCCGTGGATGGTGGCCACCTCCTCGTCGGAGAGGCGGCGGGAGCCGGTGCGTGCGGCGTTGCGCTCCAGGACGACCTCCAGGCCGGGCAGCAGCACGATGGGGATGAGCCCGGGCCCGACGTGCCGCTTCCAGCCGCCCAGGCCCACGGCGGGCCGGTCGGGGAAGACCGCGTCGTCGAGGATGCAGGAGATGCCGTTGGCCAGGAAGTTCCGCGCGGCGAAGCCGCAGGTGCGGCGGGCCAGGCGGTACTGCGCCTCGGAGCGGTCGTCCCAGCCGGAGCGGGGGTCGGCGAAGCCCGAGCGGACCCACTCGCGCACGTCGTCGAGGCTGATGTGGGCGGTGGGCACCGGCCGGCGGTCCGCCCAGTACCGCGCGACGGTGGTCTTGCCCGCCCCGGCGGGGCCGATCAGCAGCACCGCGACGCCGGCGTGCGCGGCGTCCGGCGCGGCGCTTTCCGGCGCCGGGCGGGCGGTGGGCATGAGGCCGCCGGGCGGCAGCTGGATGAAGCCGGTCGTCGAGCCGTCGGGCGGCGCGGGGGGCCCGGGCGGCGCAGGGGGTGGCACTGGCATTCCACCGTGCTGTTGCATCCGCTCCCCACTCCGTCATCTCGCGCACGGCCACCCGGGCTCGTGCGTCCGTTCGGTCGGTGACATACCGTACCTGGCGGTCTCGTCTCACGGAGAACGTGCGAGTGACCGGCCAGGTGCCCGCACCCAGACTGCCATCCCGCCGCCGCGACCGCGAACGGGCCGTCAGGCGGCGATCTCGGCGTGCGCGGCGAGCAGCAGCGCGGGGTCGGGGCCCTCCAGGACCGCGGGCTTGGCCAGGCCGTCCAGGACGATGAAGCGCAGCCGGTCGCCCCGGGACTTCTTGTCGATCCGCATGGTCTCCAGCAGCCGCGGCCACTGGTCGCCGCGGTAGGTGACGGGCAGGCCCACGGAGGTCAGCACGGTGCGGTGGCGGTCGGCGGTGGCGTCGTCGAGGCGGCCGGCGAGGCGGCCCAGCTCGGCGGCGAAGACCATGCCGACGGCGACGGCCGCGCCGTGGCGCCAGGTGTAGCGCTCGTTCCGCTCGATGGCGTGGCCGAGGGTGTGGCCGTAGTTGAGGATCTCGCGGCGGCCGGACTCCTTCAGGTCGTCGGAGACCACCTCGGCCTTGACGCGGATGGAGCGCTCGACGAGCTCGGCGGTGTGCGGGCCGGCGGGGTCGCGGGCGGCCTCGGGGTCGGCCTCGATGAGCTCCAGGATCGCCGGGTCGGCGATGAAGCCCGCCTTGATGACCTCGGCGAGGCCGGAGACGTAGTCGTGGACGGGGAGGCTGTCCAGGGCCGCCAGGTCGCACAGCACCCCGGCGGGCGGGTGGAAGGCGCCGACGAGGTTCTTGCCCTCGGCGGTGTTGATGCCGGTCTTGCCGCCGACCGCGGCGTCGACCATGCCGAGCACGGTGGTGGGCACGGCGATCCAGCGCACCCCGCGCAGCCAGGTCGCGGCCACGAAGCCCGCGAGGTCGGTGGTGGCGCCGCCGCCGACGCCGACGACGACGTCGGTGCGGGTGAAGCCGGACCGGCCCAGCGCGGTCCAGCAGTACGCCGCGACCTCGGCCGTCTTGGCCGCCTCGGCGTTGGGGAGCTGGACGGTGATGGCCGTGTACCCGTGGGCGGCCAGGTCGGCGCGCAGCGCCTCGCCGGTCTCGGCCAGCGCCTCGGGGTGGAGCACGGCGACCCGCCTGGCGCGTTCGCCGATGAGGCCGGGGAGTTCGCCCAGCAGGCGGCGGCCGACCAGGACGTCGTACGGCTCGGTGCCCGCCGTGGCGCCGACGGTGATGCGGGTCGGCGCACCGGTGGGGTGGTGGTCGGTGCTGGTCATGCCGTCTTGAGCTCCAATGCGTCCAGGATGGCCTCGGCGACCTCCTCGGGGGTGCGCTCCTCGGTGTGCACCGTGGCGCGGGCGACCTCGGTGTACAGCGGCCGGCGGGCCTCCATCAGGGAACGCCACTGCTGGCGCGGGTTGACGGCGAGCAGCGGCCGGGCGGTGTCGAGTCCGACGCGCTTGATGGCCTCGCCGAGCGCCACGTCGAGGAAGACGACGGGCAGCCCGGTGAGCAGGGCGCGGGTCCCGGCGTTGGTGATGGCGCCGCCGCCGAGGGAGACCACGCCGTGGTGGGTGGTCACGGCCTCGCGCACGGCGGCCGCCTCCAGCTCGCGGAAGCGGGCCTCGCCGTCGTCGACGAAGATCTCGGGGATGGTCCTGCCGGTGGTGCGCTCGATGTCGGCGTCGGTGTCGCGCAGCGTGAGGCCGAGCCGCGCGGCCAGCAGCGCACCCACGGTCGACTTGCCGGAGCCGGGCGGCCCGACGAGGATCACGGCGGGGCCGGTGGCTCCCGTCACCGCACCTCCAGGTTGTCCATGTAGCCGCGGACGTTGCGCCGGGTCTCGGTGACGCTGTCGCCGCCGAACTTCTCCGCCACGGCGTCCGCCAGCACGAGCGCGACCATGGCCTCGGCGACGATGCCGGCCGCCGGGACCGCGCACACGTCGGAGCGCTGGTGGTGGGCCCGGGTCACCTCGCCGGTGGTGACGTCGACGGTGGCCAGGGCCCGGGGCACGGTGGAGATGGGCTTCATCGCGGCCCGCACGCGCAGGAGTTCACCCGTGGACAGGCCGCCCTCGGTGCCGCCCGAGCGGCCGGTGGCGCGCCTGAGGCCGGTGGGCGAGGGCACGATCTCGTCGTGGGCGCGGGAGCCGGGGACGCGGGCGAGGGCGAAGCCGTCGCCGAGTTCGACGCCCTTGATGGCCTGGATGCCCATCAGCGCGCCGGCCAGCCGGGCGTCGAGGCGGCGGTCCCAGTGGACGTGGGAGCCGAGGCCGACGGGCACGCCGTGGGCGACGACCTCGACGACGCCGCCGAGCGTGTCGCCGTCCTTGTGGGCCTGGTCGATCTCGGCGACCATCGCCTCGCTGGCGTCCGGGTCGAGGCAGCGCACCGGGTCGGCGTCGAGCCGTGCCACGTCGCCGGGCTCGGGGACGAGGCCGTGGGGCGCGCTGGCGCCGCCGAGCTCGACCACGTGCGAGACGATCTCGATGCCGGTGGTCTCCCGCAGGTAGGAGGAGGCGACCGCGCCGAGCGCCACCCGGGCGGCGGTCTCGCGGGCGGAGGCCCGCTCCAGCACCGGCCGGGCCTCGTCGAAGCCGTACTTCTGCATGCCGGCCAGGTCGGCGTGGCCGGGGCGGGGGCGGGTGAGCGGGGCGTTGCGGGCCACCCCCTCCAGCTCGGCCGGGTCGACCGGGTCGGCCGCCATGACCTTCTCCCACTTGGGCCACTCGGTGTTCCCGACCATGACCGCCACCGGGGAGCCGAGCGTCAGCCCGTGGCGTACGCCGCCGAGGAAGGTGACCTCGTCGCGCTCGAACGACATCCGGGCTCCCCGGCCGTAGCCGAGCCTCCGGCGGGCGAGGGCGTCGGCCACCATGGCGGTGGTGACGGGCACGCCCGCCGGGAGTCCCTCCACGGTCGCCACGAGAGCGGGGCCGTGCGACTCCCCCGCGGTCAACCAGCGCAGCCTGCTCAACGGCACTCCTTAGCGATACCTCGGCCTGGTGCGCCTCCGATCCTCCCATGCTCCGGGTCCGGGCCGAAGCCGGGTCCGCGCCGTGGTCAGGACGCGGTCAGGACGCGGTCAGGACCCGTTCGGGACCGGTTCAGGAGGGGACGTGGCCGGGGCGGGAGGCGATGGCGGCCTCCCCCGCCTCGCGCATGTCCTTGACCGGGGCCGGGGCGGTGCCGGTCATCAGCTCGACCTGGAGCACCGCCTGGTGCACCAGCAGGTCGAGCCCGCCGACGACCCGGCCGCCCCGGTCCTCCCAGGCGGCGGCGAGCGGCGTGGGCCAGGGGTCGTACAGCACGTCGAAGAGGGTGCCGGGCGCCGCGGGCGCGGCCGGCGCCAGGGAGTCGGTGGCGCCGGCGGGGGTGGTGGCGATGACCAGGGGCGCGTCCAGGGCACGGTGCGCCCCGGACCAGTCGGCCGTGCGCACGGCCACGCCGAGGCGTTCGCCCCAGGCGCGCATCTCGGCGGCGCGCGCCGGGGTGCGGACGTACGCCGTGACCTCGCCGTCGCACAGCTGGCCCAGGGCCGCGAGCGCGGAGGAGGCGGTGGCGCCGGCGCCGAGCACGGCGGCGGAGTCCACCCGGTCCACGCCGCGCTCCCGCAGGGCCGCGACCATGCCGGGGATGTCGGTGTTCTCGCCCAGGCGCCGCCCCTCGGCGGCGAAGACGACGGTGTTGACGGCCTCGACCGACGCCGCGGTGTCGCTGATCTCGTCGAGCAGCGGGATGACGGCGCGCTTGAGCGGCATGGTCAGGGACAGGCCCGCCCACTCCGGGCCGAGGCCGGAGAGGAACGCCGGCAGGCGCGCCTCGTCGACCTCGTAGCGGCCGTAGGTCCAGCCGCGCAGCCCGAGCGCGGCGTACGCGGCCCGGTGCAGGGCCGGGGAGAGCGAGTGGCCGATGGGCGAGCCGAGGACGGCGGCGCGGCGGGCCCGGGTCGGGGGTGGCGTCGCGGAGGAGGACATCAGCCGTCGCCCTCCTGCTGGGCCTGGTTGAACTCCTCCACGTTCTGCTGGTGCTCGTCGTAGCTGTCGGTGAACCGGGTGTCGCCCTCGGAGACGGTGACGAAGTACAGCCAGTTGCCCTCGGTGGGGTTCAGCGCCGCCTCGATGGCCTGGTGGCCGGGGTTGTCGATCGGGCCGGGCGGCAGCCCGAACTCGACGTAGGTGTTGTAGGGCGAGTCGAACTGCGTGTCCTCGATGGAGACGTCCAGCGTGGAGCGCCCCATCGCGTAGTTGAGGGTGGAGTCGAACTCCAGCTTCATGTCCTGTTCCAGGCGGTTGTAGATGACGCGGGAGACGCGGCCGAAGTCCTGCGGCTCCTGGGCCTCGGCCTGGATCAGCGAGGCGATGGTGAGGATCTCGCGGGGCGTCCTGCCGATCTCCTGGGCCTGGGCCTCGAGGTCGATGTCGGTGAACTCCTGCTCCGCGCGGTCCACCATGGCGGTCAGCAGGTCCTCGGGGGTGGTGTCGACGCCCACGTCGTAGCGGGCGGGGAAGAGGAAGCCCTCGATGTCGTCCCCGGCCCAGTCCGGCAGGCCCAGGTCGGCGTTCTCGGCGACCTGTTGGGTGGTGCCCTCGGGCTCGCCGAGCTTCTCGTCGATCGCGGCGTAGATCCTGGTGGCCCGCCATCCCTCGGGGAGGGTGAGGACGTTGAGCGCGGCGGGGTCGGTCAGCATCGCCAGGGCCGACTCGGCGGACATCTGGAGGCGGAGGCTGTAGACGCCGGGCTGGATGCTTCGCGCGGCATCGTCGTCGGCCGAGGCGGCGTCGACGAAGGCGTCGTGGCTCTTGACGACGCCGGCCTCCTTGAGGAGGTTGCCGATGTCGGAGGCGGTGGCGCCCTGGGGGATCTCGACCTGGACCCGGCCGGTGCCCTCGCCGGAGAAGTCGGGGGCGGGGCCGAAGCGGTCCTGGTAGACGCCGTAGCCGTAGATGCCGGCCGCGGTCACGCCGCCGACGAGGACGAGGGCCAGCATCAGGCAGCCGAGGGCGCCGCGTTTGCGCTTCGGCTCGCCGTTGCGGCCGTTGCGGCGGCCGGTGTGCCCGCCGTCGTCGTAGTCGTCGTCATCGTCGTCGTCGCGGCGGGCGAAGAAGTCGCTCTCGCCCTGGTCCGGGCCGGGATCCCAGCCGGTCTCGGGGTCGGGGCCCGCGTCCCGGACGGGGGCCGGCGCGGGACGGCCCGGCGCCTGGGCCCGCGTCTGGGCCTGTGCCTGGGCCTCTGCCTGGGCCTGGGCCTGCCGGTAGGGGTCGGGATGCCGCTGCTGCTGGTGCTGCGGCGGGTGCGGCTGCGCCTGCCCGGGTGCCCCGGGCTGCCCGGCGTAGGGATCGTGTCCGTAGCCGCCGGCGTCGTAACCGGTGGTGTCGTAGCCGGTCGAGCCGTAGGAGCCCGTGCCGTAGGACCCGGTGTCGTACGTGCCCGTGTCGTAGGGATTCTGGGGCTCGTACCGCCCGGTCGCGTCCCACCCCCCGGTCTGCGGCTCCTGGTAGTACCCCTGGTAGTTCTGCTGCTGCGGCCCGGCCTGCGGGGCACCGCCGCCGTACGTCTCCCAGGATGCGTCCCCCCCGACCTCCCCGCCGCCGACGGCGGGATCGTACGCCCCTGGCCACCCGCCCTGGTCCCCGTAGAGCGGGTCGTCCGGGTGCCATGGTTCGGAGCCGGAGCCCCGGCCATACTCAGTCATCGATCCCCTTGTGACGGGCGGTTCCACCACGCGTCGCGTCCCCCGCCGCGAGCGGCCGGGCAGCCGGGTGACTGCCATGTCGCGCCGAACGTTACCGTATCGCGATCAGACAACCACTTGGACGCATTCTCCGGGTGGACTTCCCGACGCCCGCTCGGCGTCCAGCGCGACCTGGAGGATGACCGCGGCCGCCGCCTGGTCGATGCGCGCGCGGCCCCGCTTCGCAGACACGCCGGAGGCGCGCATGCCGCGCGCGGCGGTGACGGTCGACATGCGCTCGTCGACGAGCCGGACCGGCACGGGCGCGATCCGGCGGGCGGTCTGCTCGGCGAACGCCCGCACCCGCCGGGCGGACGGCCCCTCGCCCCCGTGGAGGGAGCGCGGCAGCCCGACGACGACCTCGATCGGCTCGTACTCGGCGACGAGTTCGGCGAGCCGCCGCTGCGCGGCGGGGGCGTCGCGCGCGGGCACGGTCTCGACCGGCGTGGCCAGCAGCCCGTCGGGATCGCTCGCGGCGACGCCGATGCGGGCCTCGCCCGCGTCGATGCCGAGCCGCCGGCCGCGGCGCATCAGCGCACCCCGGGAGCGGAGCCCCGCAGCGGCCCGCGGCTCACGCGGCCTCCGCCACGAGGCGTTCGACGGCGGCGAGCGCGTCGTCGACGGCGGCCGGGTTCTGGCCGCCGCCCTGGGCGAGGTCGGGCTTGCCGCCACCGCCGCCGCCGAGGGCCTTGGCTGCGGCGCGGACCAGCTCGCCGGCCTTCAGGCCGCGCTCGCGGGCGGCCTCGTTCGTGGCGATAACGGTCAGCGGGCGGCCCTTGGTCACGGTGAACAGGGCCACCACGGCCGGGCGGTCGCCCGCGATGCGGCCGCGCACGTCGAGCACGAGGGTGCGCAGGTCGTCGGGCGCGGTGCCGTCGGGCACCCGGCCGCCGGCCAGCGCGACGCCCCCGATGTCCCGGGCGCCGGCGGCCAGGCCACCGGCGGCCTGGAGCACCTTCTCGGCGCGGAAGCGCTCGATCTCCTTCTCGGCGTCCTTGAGGCGGGTCAGCATCCCCGAGATGCGCTCCGGCAGCTCCTCGGGGCGGCCCTTGAGGAGCTCGGTCAGCTGCGCGACGACGGTGTGCTCCCGGGCGAGGAAGCGGTAGGCGTCGGTGCCGACGAGGGCCTCGACGCGGCGTACGCCGGAGCCGATCGAGGACTCGCCCAGCAGCTTGACCAGCCCCAGCTGGGCGGTGTTGTGCACGTGGGTGCCGCCGCACAGCTCCTTGGAGTAGTCCCCGATGGTGACCACGCGCACCCGGTCGCCGTACTTCTCGCCGAACTCGGCGATGGCGCCCTGTTTGCGGGCCTCGTCCATCGACATCACCTCGGCCATGACGTCGAGTTCACGACCGAGGACCTCGTTGATCTTCTGCTCGACGTCGGCGAGCACCGTGCCGGGCACGGCGGTCGGCGAGCCGAAGTCGAAGCGGAAGCGGCCCGGGGCGTTCTCCGATCCGGCCTGGGCGGCGGCCGGGCCCAGGGCGTCGCGCAGCGCCTGGTGGGTGAGGTGGGTGGCGCTGTGGGCGCGGGCGATGGCGCGGCGGCGGTGGACGTCGATCTGGCAGTGGGCGCCGGTGCCGACGGTGACCTCGCCGACCTGCACCACGCCCTTGTGCACGGTGACGCCCGGCACCGGCTGCTGCACGTCGCGCACCTCGACCACGGCGCCGCTGGCCAGCCGGATCCGGCCGGTGTCGGGCTGCTGGCCGCCGCCCTCGGCGTAGAACGGGGTGCGGTCCAGCACGACCTCGACCTCGTCGCCCTCGCTGGCGGCGGGCGAGGCCAGGCCGTCGACGAGCAGCCCGACGACCTTCGCCTCGCCGGAGGTGTCGGAGTAGCCGATGAACTCGGACGTGCCCGCGGCGTCGGCCACCTCGCGGTAGGCGGACAGGTCGGCGTGGCCCTGCTTCTTGGCGCGGGCGTCGGCCTTGGCGCGCTCCCGCTGCTCCTTCATCAGGCGGCGGAAGCCCGTCTCGTCGACCGTCAGGCCCTGCTCGGCGGCCATCTCCAGGGTGAGGTCGATCGGGAAGCCCCAGGTGTCGTGGAGCTGGAACGCCCGCTCGCCGGGGATCACGGTGCTGCCGGCGGCCCGGGTGTCGGCGACGGCGGCGTCGAGGATGTTGGTGCCGGCCTTGAGGGTCTTCAGGAAGGCGGACTCCTCGGCGAGGGCGACGGTCTCGATGCGCTTGCGCTCGGCGAGCAGCTCCGGGTACTGCTGGCCCATGGTCTTCAGCACGACGTCGAGGAGCTCGCCGACGACGGGGCCGCTCGAGCCGAGGATGCGCATGTTGCGGATGGCGCGGCGCATGATGCGGCGCAGCACGTAGCCGCGGCCCTCGTTGCCGGGGGTGACGCCGTCGCCGATGAGCATGGCGGAGGTGCGCATGTGGTCGGCGACCACGCGCAGGGCGACGTCGGAGTCGTGGCGTTCGCCGTAGCGGACGCCGGTGAGCTCGCCGGCCTTGTCGATGACCACGCGGAGGGTGTCGGTCTCGTACATGTTGTGGACGCCCTGGAGGATCATGGCCAGGCGTTCCATGCCGAGTCCGGTGTCGATGTTGCGGGCGGGCAGGTCGCCCAGGATCGGGTAGTCCTTGCCCTGGCCCGGGCCGCGCTCGTACTGCATGAAGACCAGGTTCCAGATCTCCACGTACCGCTCGTCGTTGACGGCGGGGCCGCCCTCGGGGCCGAACTCGGGGCCGCGGTCGTAGTTGATCTCGGAGCAGGGGCCGCAGGGGCCCGGGACGCCCATGTCCCAGTAGTTCTCCTCCTTGCCCAGGCGCTGGATGCGCCCGGGGGACACGCCGACGACCTCGCGCCAGATCCGCTCGGCCTCGTCGTCCTCCTCGTAGACGGTGATCCACAGCCGCTCGGGGTCCAGGCCGTACCCGCCCTCGGCGACGGGCGTGGTCATCAGCTCCCAGCCGAGGGTGATGGCGCCTTCCTTGAAGTAGTCGCCGAAGGAGAAGTTGCCGCACATCTGGAAGAAGGTGCCGTGGCGGGTGGTCTTCCCGACCTCCTCGATGTCCGGCGTGCGCACGCACTTCTGCACGCTGACGGCCCGGGCGTAGGGCGGGGCGGCCTCGCCCAGGAAGTACGGCTTGAACGGCACCATGCCAGCGGGAACCAGCAGCAGGTTGGGGTCGTCGGCGATCAGCGACGCCGACGGCACGACGGTGTGCCCACGCTTCTCGAAGAAGCTCAGCCAGCGACGGCGGATTTCGGCCGACTCCATCAATGGTCCTCTTTTCCGGTGCTTCCGGTCGTGATGTCCGGCGTGGTGGTTTTCTGGGTGGTCGTGGGGGCGAGGCCGAGGGCCTCGTTGAGCTCGTGCTCGCGCTGGGCCATGCCCGTCCGGACGTCGAGGGCGATGCCGCGCAGCCGCTGTCCGGCGGCGGCCGCGCGGCCGGTCGCCCGTGCCGTGAGGCTGTCGGGCTTGAGCTCACGCAGCGTGCGCTGCACCCGGGTGGTGGCCCAGACGCCGGCGGCGGCTCCGGTGGCGAACCAGAAGGCGCGGCGGATCATGGTCGCGTCAGTCCTTTCCCCTCCGGCGGGGCCGGGCGGTGGGGCGGGGTGCGGGGAGGGCCTGGCTTACGACGGTACGCCGGGCCGCGTCGCGTCGGCCCAGCGCCCGGCGAACGCCGTACCCGAAGGCCGCGACCTTGACCAGTGGGCCGCCGAGGGTGGCGGCGACGGTGCTGGAGAGGGCCGAGGCGTTGGCGGCCGCCTCCTCGACGTCGGCGGTGATGGTCTCGACGCGGTCGAGCTGGCCCTGGGCGGAGCGGACGGTGGCGGTGGCCTCGCCGAGCAGCGGCACGGCCTGCTCCGTCACGCTGTTGACCAGGGCGGTCGCGGCCTTGAGCGCCTGGGCGAGCCGCACCAGCGCGACGGCGAGGAACGAGACCAGGATGGCCCAGAAGACGGCCACCAGCAGGCCGGCCACCTCTCCACCGGACACGACGCGCCGCCTCCTCGCGCGATTGGCTTTGGCTTGGATCGCGCCGCCGCTCACCTGGTCCGGCGGCGCCGTGTCAGGGGCGGCGGCAGGGTATGACCCTATCGCGCCCGGGGGCCGCACCCGTAACGCATTAGCCGGTCCCGGACGCCCGGTGGCGGCGTCCGGCGGCGTCCCGCGGCGTACGGGCGGCGGCTCAGCGGGCGTAGAACTCGACGACGAGCGCCTCGTCGCAGATGACGGGGATCTCGGAGCGGTTGGGCTCGCGGTCGAGGCGGAAGGCGAGGGCCTCGAGATTGACCTGGAGGTAGCGGGGGGTCTCGCCGTCGGGGGCGTAGCCGCCCTCGCGGGCCACCAGGAACGGGTGCTTGCTCCGGCTGCGCTCGCGGACCGTGACGACGTCCTCGGGGCGGAGGCGGTAGGAGGGCTTGTCCACCTTGCGGTCGTTGACGGCGATGTGGCCGTGGACGACCATCTGCCGCGCCTGGTAGATGGTGCGGGCGAGCCCGGAGCGCAGCACGAGCGCGTCCAGCCGCCGCTCCAGCTCGACGATGAGGGCCTCGCCGGTCTTGCCCTGCACCTTGCGGGCGCGCTCGTAGGCGCGGACCATCTGGCGCTCGTTGATGTCGTACTGGGCGCGCAGGCGCTGCTTCTCCAGCAGCCGGACCTTGTAGTCGCTGGTCTGCTTCCTGCCGCGTCCGTGCTCGCCCGGCGGGTAGGGGCGCTTCTCGAAGTACTTCACAGCCTTCGGGGTGAGCGCCACGCCGAGAGCGCGGGACTTCTTGACCTTGGGACGCGACTGGTTCACGGTGAACAGACCTCCATGTAAGTTAGGTGAGCCTTACCTTAGCTGAGGAGAACGCATGATTCGACCAGGGAGTCCCGTGCGGCAGGAGAGCCAGCCACGGCCCGAGGGGCCCGAAGACCCCGCAGACGACGCCAGGGAGCCGACGGCGGCCGAGCGGGTACGCACCCTCGTCGAGTCCAACGCCTCGGCGACGCTCACCATTCCGGGCGCCGGGCCGGGGACCGGTCCCGGACCCCAGGACCAGCAGGAATCGTGCCACGGCGTGCCCGAGTCGCGGGCCGTGGCGCCGTCGGGGGACGTGTACCTGCTGCTCCCGGCGGACGCCCCGGCCGCCCGGGCGGCGGCGCACGCGCGGGGCGACGAGCTGACGGCGGTGATGGAGATCACGGACGTCGCCCCGGTCGCCGTGCCGCACCGCATCCGCGGCCGGGCCTGGGTGGCGGGCTGGCTGACGGCCCTCGCCGGAACCGAGCGGGCGGCCGCGCTGCGGCTGCTGGCGCGGCGGCACCCGACCGGCCCGGTGCCGGGCCCGCACTGGACGCCCCTGCGCCTGGAGGTCGGGGAGGCGTACGCCGACGACCTGTGGGGCGCCGACCACGTCGAGCCCGGCGACTTCGCCGCCGCCGCGGCGGACCCGCTGGCCCGGCACGAGGCCGAGCTGCTGCAGCACCTGGCCGCCGCGCACGAGGCGCAGCTGCGCTCGCTGTGCGCCCTGGTCGGGGACGGCGAGGACGGCTGCGAGGCGTGGCAGCGCGTGGTGCCCCTGGGCCTGGACCGCTTCGGGCTGAGGGTCCGCTTCTGCGCGGAGGGGCTGTGCCGCGACGCGCGGTTCGAGTTCCCCGAGCCGGTGGCGGACATCGCCGGGCTGCGCCGGGCCATGCGCCTCCTGTTCGAGGGGGCGGCCCGGCAGTAGCCACAGCCGTCAGCCGCCCTGAGGGCCGCCCGCCAGGCGTTCGCGGATGCGGTCGAGCACCTCGGCGTAGCGGGCCTCCGCGCCGTGCCGGGTCGGGGTGTAGTACCGCTTGCCGTGGACCGCGTCCGGGGCGTACTGCTGCGCGGCGATGCCGCCGGGCACGTCGTGCGGGTACTGGTACCCCTCGCCGTGGCCGAGCTTGGCGGCACCCCCGTAGTGGCTGTCCCGCAGGTGCGGCGGCACGGGGCCGGCGAGACCCGCCCGCACGTCGGCCTGGGCCGCGCCGATGGCGAGGACCGCGGCGTTCGACTTCGGCGCCAGGGCGAGCGCGATCGTGGCGTGGCCCAGCGTGATGGCCGCCTCGGGGAAACCGATCATCGCCACCGCCTGGGCCGCCGCCACCGCCGTCGGGAGGGCCGTCGGGTCGGCCATGCCGATGTCCTCGCTGGCGGAGATCATCAGCCGCCGCGCGATGAACCGCGGGTCCTCCCCCGCCTCGATCATCCGCGCCAGGTAGTGCAGGGCGGCGTCCACGTCCGAGCCGCGGATGGACTTGATCAGCGCGCTGGCCACGTCGTAGTGCTGGTCGCCGTCCCGGTCGTACGTCACCGCGGCCCGGTCCACGGCCTCCTCCAGGGTGGCCAGCGCCAGCTCCCGCTCCCCCTTGGCCAGCGCAGCCCCCGCCCCGGCCTCCAGCGCGGTCAGCGCCCGGCGGGCGTCTCCCCCGGCTATGCGCAGCAGGTGCGCCTCGGTCTCCTCCGGCACCGACACGGCCCCGCCGAGGCCCCGCTCGTCGGCGACCGCGCGGCGCAGCAGCCCCCGCACGTCCTCCTCGGTCAGCGGCTCCAGCGTCAGCAGCAGCGAGCGCGACAGCAGCGGGGAGATGACCGAGAAGTACGGGTTCTCCGTGGTGGCGGCGATCAGGGTGACCCAGCGGTTCTCCACCGCCGGCAGCAGCGAGTCCTGCTGGGCCTTGCTGAAGCGGTGGATCTCGTCCAGGAAGAGGACGGTGTCCTTGCCGTACGCCCCCGAGGAACGCCGGGCCCCGTCGATGACCGCGCGCACCTCCTTCACGCCCGCGGTGATGGCCGACAGCTCCACGAAGCGCTTGTCGGTCGCCTGGCTGACGACGTACGCCAGGGTGGTCTTGCCGGTGCCGGGCGGGCCCCACAGGATCACCGAGGACGGCCCCGCCGGGCCGCCGCCGCCCTCGCCGACCAGGCGGCGCAGCGGCGAGCCGGGCCGCAGCAGGTGCCCCTGGCCCACCACCTCGTCCAGGGTGCGCGGGCGCATGCGGACGGCGAGCGGCCGCGCGGCCGGGTCCTTCTCGGCGCGCTCCTCCGCCGCGGCGGTGAACAGATCGGCTTCCACGACACCCGACCCTAAGACACGCCACCGACAACGCGGCCGCGCGTCAGCTGGTCCAGAAATCCCACCAACGAGTGAGGATCAGCATGCCGATGACGGCGACGTGCACCACCGGGATCAGCCAGTGGAACTCCTCCATCAGCTGCCGGGCCCCGGCGGGCGCCGGGAGGAAGCCCTGCCTGACGTTGTGCAGCGTCGTGTACCAGAACATGAAGATCGTCGCGGCCCAGGCCAGGCAGCACCACAGGCACAGCGCGCCGATCTCGTACAGCGACTGGTACTGCAGCCAGGTGCAGAAGCCGACGCCGAAGAGTGTGCCGCCCTGCAGGCCGAGCCAGAACCAGCGCCGGTAGCGCGCCCCGGCCAGCAGCCCCATGCCGATGGCGATCACCGCCCCGTAGGCGACCAGCCCCAGCATGGGGTTGGGGAAGCCGAACACCTCGGCCTGGTCGCTCTCCATGATGCTGCCGCAGGAGACGACGGGGTTGAGGCTGCACCCCGGGGTGTAGGTCTCGCCCCGCGCCTTGGCCTGAAGGATGTGGTTCTTGTCGATGGTGATGACCCAGGCGGCCAGCAGCCCGGCGAAGCCGGTGATCACCAGCAGCAGGGAGAAGGCGCGCCCCGCGCCGGCCCCGCCATCGTCGCCGTCGGCGCGCCCGCGCCGGACCGGTCCGCCGCCCGCGCGCACCTCGTCCGCGACCGATGCCGTCATCTCACCTATCCGATCTGTCCGGGTTCGGCTCCCCATTGTGCACGAGATCGCACACGAGCCGTGCCGGTCAGATACCCCGTCGCGGAGCCGAGAGATCCCGGGCGCCGGGCTCGGCGGCGATCCCTCGCAGGAACGGGTTGACGGAGCGCTCGCGCCCGATCGTGGTCTGCGGTCCGTGCCCGGACAGCACCACGGTCGCGTCGTCCAGCGGCAGGCAGACGCGGGCCAGCGAGCGCAGGATCTCGGCGTGGTCGCCGCCGGGCAGGTCGGTGCGCCCGATGGCCCCGGCGAAGAGCAGGTCGCCGGAGAAGATCACCGGCGGGATGTCCTCCTGCTCCGGGAGCCGGAACGTCACCGAGCCCGGCGTGTGCCCGGGGGCGTGCGCCACGGTGAGGCTGAGCCCGGCGAGCTCGAGTTCCGCGCCGTCGGTGAGATCCCGGAGGTCGTCGGGCTCCCCCACGGTCAGCTCGCCCAGCAGCTGCGCCCCGATCTGACGCCCCAGCGCCTTCCCAGGGTCGGTGAGCATGTAGCGGTCCCCGGGGTGGAGCCACGCGGGAACGCCGTGGGCGCCGCAGACGGGCAGCACCGAGGCCGTGTGGTCGAAGTGGCCGTGGGTGAGAATGACGGCCACCGGCTTCAGGCGGTGCCTGGCGATGGTCTCCTCGACCCCGGCGGCGGCCTCGTGGCCAGGGTCGATGATCACGCACTCCTCGCCGGCAGCGGGCGCGACCAGATAACAGTTGGTGCCCCAGGCGCCGGCGGGGAACCCAGCAATGAGCACGGTCGTCCTTCGATCGTCACGGCTTGTGCACGGCTAGAGGGGTGGACGGCTGGCGGGCTGCCCGGTTTCGTAAGCCTACCGGCGGCCGAACCCCGCCCGCGAACCCCCGGACCGGCACGGCGTATACGGTGACCGCCAGCGGGTCCGGCGACCCGCGGAGAGGACCGGCTGCCAGACCTCGGACGTCAGGGGTCAGCGAACCAGGCTCCAGCAGGAATCAGGAGGAGATGCAGACGTGACCAGCAAGGAGCAGCGGCGCAAGGAGCTCGCCCGGGCGAAGTGGGAGCGGCAGCAACGACGCCGCGCGGACCGCGTACGCCGGGCCAGGCGGCGTAACGTCATCATCGCCGCGGCGCTCGTGGTGCTGGTGGCGGCGGGCACCTTCGGCCTCGTCGCGCTGCTGGGCGGGGACGACGACTCCAGCAACCAGGCGGGGGACGAGCAGGGCGCCGAGCCCACCGCCTCGGACAGCGCCGAGCCGTCCACGCCGCCGGAGGACCCCTGCGACAAGCCGGCGAAGGGCGACCCGGCCGGCGAGACGTGGAACGCCGAGCCGGAGATGACGATCGACACCTCGGCCGAGTACGTGATGGGCCTCCGGACCACCTGCGGTGACATCGAGATCACCATGGACGCGGAGGCCGCGCCCCACACCGTGAACTCCTTCGCCTTCCTCGCCGGTGAGGACTACTTCGACCACACCACGTGCCACCGCCTCACCACGGAGGGGATCTTCGTGCTGCAGTGCGGCGACCCGCAGGGCACCGGCTCGGGCGGCCCCGGCTACACCATCCCCGACGAGAACCTCGACGACCCGGACGTCGCGGGCGGCACCTACCCGGCCGGCACGGTCGCGATGGCCAACCAGTACAACGCCCAGGACGGCAGCGGGCGCGACTCCGGCGGCAGCCAGTTCTTCCTGGTGTACAAGGACAGCCCGCTGCCCCCGGACTACACCCCCTTCGGCACCATCACCGCGGGCACGGACGTGCTGCAGAAGATCGCGGACACCGGCAGCACCACGGATCCGGCCACCGGCACCACCGTGCCCAACGCGACGGTCGTGATCAACGAGGCGACGGTCGAGCGGCGGGACGGGGGGAGCTGAGGCGACTGAGGCGGCTGAGCCCGGTTCACGGGGAATTTACGGCGGGCAAGGTGCGGACAGCCGGGCGTGCGGTCGCCTATGTTGGCGTTGTGCAGGGTGCCTGCTCCGGCCGGCCGGGTGACCATCGGCCGGGCCGGAAGAGAACTGTGGACGATGCCGGGGGCGCGCGCCCCGTGGTGGGCATCAAAAGGAGGCGCTGTGAGCAGCGAGCCGTGGGGCCGTGTCGACGAGGCGGGAACCGTGTACGTGCGGACGGCCGACGGGGAGAGGGTCGTCGGCTCCTGGCAGGCGGGCTCCCCCGAGGAGGCCCTGGCCTACTTCGAGCGGAAGTACGACGGGCTGGTCGTCGAGATCGACCTGCTCGAGCGTCGGCTGCGGACCACCGACCTGTCGGCCAAGGACGCGGCGACGGCCGTCGGCCACCTGCGCGAGCAGGTCGCGCGGGCGAACGCCGTGGGCGACCTGGACGCGCTGAGCCGGCGCCTGGACGAGCTGGACGCGGAGGTCTCCTCACGCCGTGAGGAGCGCAAGGCCGCCCGCGCCCGGCAGCTGGAGGAGGCGCGGTCCGCGAAGGACGCCCTGGTCGCGGAGGCCGAGGAGCTGGCCGTCAGCGAGCAGTGGCGGTCCGCCGGGGAGCGGCTGCGCGCCCTGGTGGACACCTGGAAGGGGCTGCCCCGGCTGGAGCGCAAGACCGACGACGAGCTGTGGCACCGCTTCTCGCAGGCGCGCTCGGCGTTCTCCAAGCGGCGCAAGTCGCACTTCGCGGCGCTGGACAGTCAGCGGGAGGAGACCCGGCGGCGCAAGGAGAAGCTGATCGCCGAGGCCGAGGCGCTGTCGGAGTCGACCGACTGGGGGCCGACGGCGGCCCGGTACCGGGAGCTGATGCGGGAGTGGAAGGCGGCGGGCCGGGCGCACCGGGACGCCGAGGAGGGCCTGTGGACCCGCTTCCGCGCCGCGCAGGACGTCTTCTTCGCCGCACGCGGCGAGGCGTTCGCCGAGCGCGACGCCGAGCAGCGCGACAACCTCGCCCGCAAGGAGGAGCTGGCGGCGGAGGCCGAGAAGCTGCTGCCGGTCACGGATCTGCGGACGGCCAGGGCGGCGCTCCGGTCGATCGGGGAGCGGTGGGAGGCCGTCGGGCACGTGCCGCGCGAGGCGCGGGCGGCGATCGAGGGCCGGATCCACGCGGTGGAGCGGGCCGTCGCCGAGGCCGAGGAGGCCGAGTGGCGGCGTACCAACCCCGAGGCGCGGGCCCGGGCTGCCGGGCTGACGGGCCAGCTGCAGGACGCCGTGGAGCGGCTGCGGCAGCAGGCCGAGAAGGCGCGGGCGCAGGGCAACACGGCCAAGGCCGAGAAGCTGGAGCAGGAGCTGGCGGGGCGGCAGGCGCTGCTGGACCAGGCGCTGAAGGGACTTCAGGAGTTCGGCGGCTAGGCGGCGGCGCACGGCCACGGCCGGGCCGGGCCCGCCCGGCGTCGGGCGCGGCCTACGGCCGCCTCGGCGAGGTCACCCGGTAGACGTCGTAGACGCCCTCGACGCCCCGCACGGCCTTCAGCACGTGGCCCAGGTGCTTGGGGTCGCCCATCTCGAAGGTGAAGCGCGAGGTGGCGACCCGGTCCCGGGAGGTCTGCACCGCCGCCGAGAGGATGTTCACGTGCTGGTCGGACAGCACGCGGGTGACGTCCGACAGCAGGCGGGAGCGGTCGAGGGCCTCGACCTGGATGGCGACGAGGAAGACCGAGGACTGTGTCGGGGCCCACTCGACCTCCAGGATGCGCTCGGGCTCCTGGGAGAGGGAGTCGACGTTGACGCAGTCGGCGCGGTGCACCGAAACGCCGTTGCCGCGGGTGACGAAGCCGATGATGGGGTCGCCCGGCACGGGGGTGCAGCAGCGGGCGAGCTTGATCCACACGTCGTCGACGCCCTTGACCACCACGCCGGGGTCGGCGGTGGCCCGCCGCTTGCGGCGGGCGGGGACGGGCGGCGCGGACTCGGCGATGTCCTCGCCGGCGGCCTCCTCGCCGCCGACGGCCTGCACCAGCTTCTGCACCACGCTGTGCGCCGACACGTGGCCCTCGCCGATGGCGGCGTAGAGGGCGGAGATGTCGGGGTAGCGCATCTCGTGGGCGAGGGTGACCAGCGAGTCGCCGGTGAGGACCTGCTGCAGCGGCAGGTTCTGCTTGCGCATGGCGCGGGCGATGGAGTCCTTGCCCTGCTCGATCGCCTCGTCGCGCCGCTCGCGCGAGAACCAGCCGCGGATCTTGTTGCGCGCCCGGGGGGACTTCACGAAGCCCAGCCAGTCCCGCGACGGGCCCGCGCCGGCGGCCTTCGAGGTGAAGATCTCGACGGTGTCGCCGTTGTCGAGCGTGGACTCCAGCGGCACCAGGCGCCCGTTGACCTTGGCCCCTATGGTGCGGTGGCCGACCTCGGTGTGGACGGCGTAGGCGAAGTCGACGGGCGTGGCGCCGGCCGGCAGCGCGATCACGTCGCCCTTGGGCGTGAAGACGAAGACCTCGTTGCGGGAGAGGTCGAAGCGCAGCGACTCCAGGAACTCGCCCGGGTCCTCGGTCTCCTTCTGCCAGTCCAGGAGCTGCCGCAGCCACGCCATGTCGTTGACGGTGGCCTCGCCCCGCGTGCCCGCGGCCTTCTTCTCGCCCCGCTTCGGCGCGTCCGAGCGTGTCGCCTTGGACGACCCGGAGACGGCCTGCTGCTTGTACTTCCAGTGCGCGGCGATGCCGAACTCGGCGCGCCGGTGCATGTCGAAGGTGCGGATCTGCAGCTCCACGGGCTTGCCGCCGGGCCCGATGACCGTCGTGTGCAGCGACTGGTACATGTTGAACTTGGGCATGGCGATGTAGTCCTTGAACCGCCCGGGCACCGGGTTCCACCGCGCGTGCACCGTGCCCAGCGCGGCGTAGCAGTCGCGGACGGTGTCCACCAGGACGCGGATGCCGACCAGGTCGTAGATCTCCGCGAAGTCGCGGCCGCGGACGATCATCTTCTGGTACACGCTGTAGTAGTGCTTGGGCCGCCCGGTGACGGTGGCGCGGATGCGGGCGCCGCGCAGGTCGGCCTGGACCTCGTCGATGACGGTGTCGAGGTACTCGTCGCGCTTGGGCGCGCGCTCGGCCACCAGGCGCACGATCTCGTCGTACATCTTGGGGTAGAGGATCGCGAAGGCCAGGTCCTCCAGCTCCCACTTGATGGTGTTCATGCCGAGCCGGTGGGCCAGCGGCGCGTAGATCTCCAGCGTCTCGCGGGCCTTCTGCTCCTGCTTCTCGCGCTTGAGGAAGCGCATGGTGCGCATGTTGTGCAGCCGGTCCGCGAGCTTGATCACCAGCACGCGGGGGTCCCGGGCCATGGCGACGACCATCTTGCGCACCGTCTCGGCCTGCGCGGCCTCGCCGAACTTGACCTTGTCCAGCTTGGTCACGCCGTCCACGAGCTGGGCCACCTGGTCGCCGAAGTCGCGGCGCAGGCTCTCCAGGCCGTACTCGGTGTCCTCGACCGTGTCGTGCAGCAGCCCGGCCATCAGGGTGGCCGGATCCATGCCCAGCTCGGCCAGGATGGTGGTGACGGCCAGCGGGTGGGTGATGTAGGGGTCGCCGCTCTTGCGCTTCTGGCCGCGGTGCCAGCGCTCGGCGACCTGGTAGGCGTGCTCGATCTGCCGCAGCACGGCGGTGTCGGCCTTGGGGTCGTTGGCGCGGACGACGCGCAGCAGGGGCTCCAGCACCGGGTTGTACGGCGTGGAGCGCTGGACGCCCAGGCGGGCCAGACGGGCCCGCACGCGGTTGGACGAGCCGGAGCGGCCGGACACCCCGGAGACGGCCGAGGCCGGCTGGGCGGGGGGCGCCGGGGCGCGGCCGTCCGTGCCCTCGCGCCAGCCGAGAGCCGTGGAGGGCTTGGCGTTCTTCCGCTGGGCTGAGGTGAGCGGCTGGGCGTCGTCTGGCAAGGGCGCTCCTTTTCGGCCCGTCCCGGGCGTGGCGGCCTGGGAGGGGGGTGGTTCTCCGGGCCGCGGACGGCCTGGGAGTCTCCGGCCGGGAACCACATCGGACTGCCATGGTAACGAGCGCCGGTGAACCCCTCACGCGCGACGGCGCGCGACCGGCGCCCGGGACCCGGCTGACCGGGGGCGACCGAGCCTGGCCGATAGTGTCCGGTGCCGTCGGAGTGCGATCGTCAGAGGGTGATCAGCGCCTGGTACGGGGCGCCGTCGAGGGCGGCCACCACCCGGTCGCGCCCGGCGAGGAAGGCGAGCTCCATCAGCACCGCCAGGCCCGCGACCCGGGCGCCGGAACGCCGGATGAGCCGCAGCGAGGCCTCGGCGGTGCCGCCGGTCGCCAGCACGTCGTCGATCACCAGCACCCGGTCCGACGGCTCGAGGTCCTCGGCGTGTATCTCGATCTCGGCGCTGCCGTACTCCAGCTCGTACGCCTGCGAGAGCGTGGCTCCGGGCAGCTTGCCCGCCTTGCGGACCGGGACGAAGCCGATGCCCGCGCGGACGGCGACCGGCGCGGCCAGGATGAAACCGCGCGCCTCCAGGCCGACGACCTTGGTGGCGCCCTGCGCCAGGCAGAACCCGGCCAGCGCCTCGGTGAGGGCGGTGAACGCCTCGGGGTCGGCCAGCAGCGGCGTGATGTCCTTGAAGAGGATGCCCGGCTTCGGGTAGTCGGGGACGTCGCGGATGCGGCTGAGGAGGAGGTCGCGCAGCTCCTGGGAGGTCGTGGTCATGGCTGGCGCCTACCTGCGCTTGCCCGAGGGACGGCCGCGGCCTCGGCCGCGGGAGACCGGCTGGCGGCGCGGCCCGCGCGCGGCCGCGCCCTGGCCGGCGGCGACCGCCGCGGCGTCGCGCGACTGCGCCTGGGAGGGCGTCGTGGCGTCCTTCGCGGCGTCGGTGGCCGCCGCGGCCCCGCTGTCGTCGTCGGAGCCGTCCCGCTGGGCCGCCGCGTCGTCCGCCTCGGACCCGGCGGCGTCGCGCGGGTCGGCGGACCGGGCGTCGTCCTCGCGCTTGGCCCGCTTGGCCAGCACCCGCTTGTCGTGCGCCTTGATGGCGGGCTCGCGCATCTTGAAGTCGGCGACGAGCGGGGTGGCGATCATGATGGAGGAGTACGCGCCCGCGGTGAGGCCGACGAAGAGCGAGAGGGCGATGTCGTTCAGCATGCCGCCGCCGAGCACGCCGCCGCCGATGAACAGCAGCCCGGCCACCGGCAGGAGCGCCACCACCGAGGTGTTGATGGACCGCACCAGCGTGCCGTTGAGGCTGCGGTTGGCCAGCTCGGCGTAGGTGTAGCGGTTCTGCTTGGTGAAGTTCTTCGTGGTCTCCTTCAGACCGTCGAAGACCACGACCGTGTCGTACAGCGAGTACCCGAGGATCGTCAGCAGGCCGATCACGGTGCCCGGCGTGACCTCGAAGCCGACGAGGGCGTAGACGCCGACGGTGATGGTGATGTCATGCAGCAGGGCGATGAGCGCGGCCAGGGCCATGCGCCACTCGAAGGCGAGGGCGAGATAGACGACGACCAGCACCAGGAAGATGATCAGGCCTCGCCAGGCCTTCTCGGCGATCTGGTCTCCCCAGCTGGGGCCGATCACCTCGGCGTTCAGATCGTCGACGGGGATGCCCAGCTCGTCGGCGAGCGCCTCCCGGGTGGCGTTGGAGGTGTCGGTGTCCAGGCCGCTGACCTGGATCCGCATCTCGCCGTCGTCGCCGAGGGTCTGGACCAGCGCGCTGTGGCCCGAGGCCTCCTCGGCCACCTCCCGCGCCTCCTCCACCGAGACGCTGGTCGCGGGCGTGGTGAAGACCGCGCCGCCCTCGAACTCGACGCCCATCACCAGGCCGCGGGCCCACAGGCCCGTGAAGGCGAGGATGGTGATGAGGATCGAGACCCAGTACCAGATCTTCCGCCTGCCGACGAAGTCGACACCGACCTCGCCTCGGTAGAGCCGGGCACCGACATCACCGAGCCGCGACATCTCATGCCTCCTTTACGTCGCTGGGAACGGTGGCGGGACGACGGCCGCCGCGCGGCGAGCGCACGCCGAGTCGCCTCGGGTCCAGGCCGGACCAGGCGTGTCCGCTGGAGAAGAACCGCCTGCGGGCCATGAGGGTCATCAGCGGCTTGGTGAAGAGGAAGACCACCACCACGTCGAGGAGGGTGGTCAGCCCGAGGGTGAACGCGAAGCCCTGCACCTTTCCGACCGTGACGGCGAAGAGCACCGCCGCGGCGAGGAAGGAGACGAAGTCGGAGACCAGGATGGTGCGCCGGGCCCTGGGCCAGGCGCGCTCCACCGCGGGGCGCAGGGTACGGCCCTCCCTGATCTCGTCCCGGATCCGCTCGAAGTAGACGATGAACGAGTCGGCGGTGATGCCGATGGCGACGATCGCGCCGCAGACGGCCGGGAGGTTCAGCGCGAAGCCGATGGCCGGGCCGAGCAGCGACATGATCGTGTAGGTCAGGATCGCGGAGACAACCAGGCTGCTGAAGGCGATGAACGACAGGCCCCGGTAGTACAGCACCAGGTAGAGCACGACGAGGGCGAGGCCGATGGCGCCGGCGATCAGTCCGGCCCGCAGCTGCTCGCCGCCGAGAGTCGGGGAGACCGTGGAGACGCTGGCCTCCTCGAAGTTCAGCGGCAGGGCGCCGTACTTGAGGATGTTGGCGAGCTCCTCGGAGGAGTCCTGGTTGAAGTTGCCGGAGATCTCGGCCCTGCCGCCGCCGAGGCGCTCGGAGACGCTGGGCGCGGAGACGACCTCGCCGTCGAGGACGATGGCGAAGCGGTTCATGGGCTCGGCCTGGCCGGCGAGCTGCTCGGTGGTGTCGGCGAACTTGCCGGCGCCGGAGCTGTTGAACTCCATCTGCACGATCCAGCCCTTGCCGGTCTGCGAGTCGAAGACCGCGTCCGCGTCGCTGACGTCGGTGCCGGGGATGGCGACCGGGCCGAGGGCGAACTTCTCCACGCCCTCGGAGTCGCAGGTGACCACCTCGGCGTCGTCGGGGGCCTGCGCGGCGGCCTGGCTCGCCTCGAGCCGGGCCTTCTCGGTGGAGCAGTCGAGCTCGTTCAGCCGGGTGAAGACGTCGTTGGCCTGCTCCTGCTGGGAGCCCTCGCCGCTGCCCTCGCCACTGCCCGACCCGGTGTCCTCGCCACTGCCCGACCCGGTGTCCTCGCCACTGCCCGACCCGGTGTCCTCGCCGTCCTGCGTGGTGTAGGAGGCGGTGGTGGCGTTCGTGGTGCCGCCCGGGGCGGGCATGCTCTGGCTGTCCGTCCCGTCGCCGGACTGGTCGCCGCTGCCGGAGTCCTCGCCCGAGCCGTCCCCGGAGCCGCTGTCGCCGCTGTCGCTGTTCTGCCCGTTCCCCGAGCCCGAGTCGCCGGAGTCACCCGAACCGCTTGAGTCGCCGGAACCATCCGAATTATCGGAGTCGCCCGAGTTTCCGGAATCACCGGAGCCGCCCGACTGGTCCTGCGGAGCGGGCGTCGCCGCCGCCGCGGTGAGCACCGGCCGGAAGCCGAGCTCGGCGGTGGTGCCGACCTGCTCGCGGGCCTCCCGCTCGTCCGTGCCCTTCGGGATGTTGACGATGATGTTCTTGCCGCCCTGGGTCTGCACCTCTGCCTCGGAGACGCCGAGGCCGTTGACCCGGCGCTCGATGATGGAGACGGCGGTGTTCAGGTTGGTCGAGTTGATCGCGTCCTCGTGCCCCTTCTCCGCGACCGCCTCGAGCGTGATGCTCGTGCCCCCGGCCAGGTCGATGCCCAGCCTGGGCGTGGTGTGCCCGGACAGGAACATGCCGCCCGTGAGCGCCACCATGATGACCAGGATCAGCAGCAGCGGCCGGCCCGGCCTGCCGCCGGCGCCCGACCTGAGATCCCTCTTCGTCGAGGACCTGAGGTCCCTCTTCGTCGCCACCTTTGTCGTCTCTCTCCTCGGGACGTCAGGACTTGGAGCCGTTCTCGCCCTCGGCCTTCGCATTCCGCGGCGTGTCGGCGGGCTCGTCGTCCGCGCCCGGCTTGTCGAGCTTGATCACCGGGTCGTCGTCCTCGGCCCCCTCGGCGGCGTCCTGCTCGGCCTCGGTCAGGGAGGAGGCGTCGTCGGGCACGACGGGGGCGTCCTCGTCCGGGTCGGGCTCCGGCTCGCCGCTGATGATGCGGCGGTACTCGTCGGCGTCGAGGACGGCGCCCACGGCGTTCTTGGCGTACACGGCGTGCACGCCCGGCTCGATCTCCAGCACCACCGTGTCCTCACGCACCTCCTTGACCAGGCCGTAGAGGCCGCCGATGGTGCGGACGCCGGCGCCGGGCTCCATCGAATCCCGCATCTGCAAGGCCTGGCGCTGCCGGTTCTTGGCCGAGCGGGTCATGAGATACATGACGCCGATGAGGAGCAGGAAGGGGAAGAAAATCGCGATATCCACGGCGGGGGGAAGTCCTTATACGGGGCCGCTGACGCGACCCGTGCTGGGGTGGGCACGCCGCCCGTGAGCCGGCCGACGTCGGCGGAGTCTAAGCGAGGCTGCGCCTGGGGAACAACGTGCACGATGCTAGCGGAGTTCCGTCACAGTGGAATTCCGCACCATCACGTCCCGAACAGCCCTTCTTGTCCCTGACCCGTCCGGGGCGGCGGGGTGAGCCCGAGATGGTGCCAGGCCGCGGGGGTGGCGACACGCCCGCGCGGGGTGCGGGCGAGCAGCCCCTCGCGGACGAGGAACGGCTCCGCGACCTCCTCTACGGTCTCCCGCTCCTCCCCCACCGCCACGGCGAGGGTGGACAGGCCGACCGGGCCGCCGCCGAAGAGGCGCAGGAGGGCGCCCAGCACCGCGCGGTCCAGCCGGTCGAGCCCGCGTTCGTCCACCTCGTACACCGCGAGGGCGGCCCTGGCCGCCCCCCGGTTGACCACGCCGTCGGCCCGGACCTGGGCGTAGTCCCGCACGCGGCGCAGCAGCCGGTTCGCGATGCGCGGCGTGCCCCGGGAGCGGCCGGCGATCTCGGCGGCGCCGTCCTCGGTGACCTCCACGCCCAGCAGCCGCGCCGAGCGGTGCACCACCCGTTCGAGCTCGTCGGGGGCGTAGAACTCCATGTGGCCGGTGAAGCCGAAGCGGTCGCGGAGCGGGGGCGGCAGCAGGCCCGCCCGGGTGGTGGCGCCGACCAGGGTGAACGGCGGCAGCTCCAGCGGGATCGCGGTGGCCCCCGGCCCCTTGCCGACGATGACGTCGACGCGGAAGTCCTCCATCGCCATGTACAGCATCTCCTCGGCGGGACGGGCCATCCGGTGGATCTCGTCGAGGAAGAGCACCTCGCCCTCGGCGAGCGAGGACAGGATCGACGCGAGGTCACCGGCGTGCTGGATGGCGGGGCCGGAGGTGATGCGGATGGGCGCCCCCATCTCCGCGGCGATGATCATGGACAGGGTGGTCTTGCCGAGCCCGGGGGCGCCGGAGAGCAGCACGTGGTCGGCGGTGCCGCCGCGGGCGCGGGCGGCGCGCAGCACCAGGTCGAGCTGCTCGCGGACGCGGCTCTGCCCGACGAACTCGGCGAGGTCCTTCGGCCGCAGCGCCGCCTCCACGGCCAGGTCCTCGTTGTCCGCCGACGGGCCGACCAGGCGCGCGCCGCCCTCCGCGGAGGGCTCCTCCCAGCTCACGCGGCCTCCTTCCGGAGGGGGCGGGTACCACGGGCCGCGGGCGGGTGCGGGCCGGTGCCCGGCCACCGGCGTTCCGTGCGACCAGGGCGGCGTCCGCCGTCACCGGCGAGCCGTCCGGGCCCGGCGTCGCGCCGGCGCGCGCCGGGGGCGCTTCGCGCGGCCGGCCGGAACCGGGCGGCGCGACGGGCGGGCGTCCGCTCCCCGGTCGTCGTGCGGCTGGCCGCTGCGGGCGTCGGCATCGTCTCTCCTCTCGTGGTGGTCTCGTGGTCGTCGCGCTGTGCGCGGTCGCGCGGCTCAGCGGCCGCGGTTCAGGCTCTGCAGGGCGGCGCGCAGCAGGCCGGGGAGGGCGGGCGCGGCGCCGTCCGCGGCCCTGGCCTCGGCCTCGGGCGCGACGGCGAGGACCGCCTGCTCGGCCTCGCGGGGCGGGTACCCGAGCCCGACGAGGGCGTCGTGCAGCTGTTCGCGCCATCCGGCGGCGGGCCGCGCCGCGGCCTGCGCGGGAACGCCGCCGGGCCGCGCGCCGAGCGGCTCGCCGAGGCGGTCCTTCAGCTCCAGCAGCAGCTTCTGCGCCCCCTTCCTGCCGATGCCGGGCACGGCGGTGAGCGCCTTCTCGTCGCCGGTGGCCAGGGCGCGCCGCAGGGCGTCCGGGGTGTGCACCGCCAGCATGGCCTGGGCCAGCCGGGGGCCGACGCCGCTGGCGGTCTGGAGCAGCTCGAAGACCTGCCGCTCGTCCTCGTCGGCGAAGCCGTAGAGCGTCAGGGAGTCCTCGCGGACGACGAGCGAGGTGGCGAGCCTGGCGCGCTCCCCCACGCGCAGGCCGGCCAGGGTGCCGGGGGTGCACTGCACGGCGACGCCGATCCCGCCGACCTCCACGACGGCGGCGTCGGGGGCGAGGGCGGCGACCGGGCCGGAGACGAACGCGATCATGGGTCGGTGCGGTCCTTCGGGGATGCGGGACGGGAAGCGGCGCGACGGGCGGCAGCGGGGCGGGCGGCAGCGGGAGGGGACGCGGCCGGGCGCGCCGCGGCGTACGCCCGCAGCAGGCGGTCGGTGGCGGGGGCGCGCCAGATGTGGCAGATGGCCAGCGCCAGGGCGTCGGCGGCGTCGGCGGGCCGGGGCGGGGCGGGAAGCCGCAGCAGCCGGGTGACCATCGCGCCGACCTGTGCCTTGTCGGCCCGCCCGCTGCCGGTGACGGCGGCCTTGACCTCGCTGGGGGTGTGGAGCGCGACGGGCAGGCCCCGGCGGGCGGCGCAGAGCATGGCGACCGCGCTGGCCTGCGCGGTGCCCATGACGGTGCGCACGTTGTGCTGGCTGAAGACGCGCTCGACGGCCACGGCGTCGGGCCGGTGCTCGTCGAGCCACTCCTCCAGGCCGCGCTCGATGAGCAGCAGCCGCTGGGCGGTCCCGGCGTCGGCGGGCGTGCGCAGCACGCCGACGCCGGCCATGCGCAACGCGCGGCCGGGCACGCCGTCCACCACGCCGATGCCGCAGCGGGTGAGCCCCGGATCCACGCCCAGCACCCGCATGGCCCTCCTCAGCTTCGTCGTGGCCGACCGTGCTGGCAGGCTACCGGCCGCCTCTGACAGTCGGGGGCAGCGCTCGCACCGCGGCAGGCGCGCCGTGGCCGTCGGGCCGGTGGGCCGCGTCGGGCCGGAGCCAGCGCGCGGGGCCTGCGTCGCCGGCGAGGCGTCAGGCGTCGACCTTCGCCATGATCTCGTCGGGCACGTCGAAGTTGGCGAAGACGTTCTGCACGTCGTCGCTGTCCTCCAGGGCCTCGATGAGCCGGAAGATCTTGCGGGCGCCTTCCTCGTCCAACTCGACCTGCATGGTGGGCAGGAATCCGTTCTCCGCCGAGTCGTAGTCGATGCCCGCGTCCTGCAGCGCGGTGCGCACCCCGACCAGGTCGCTGGCCTCGCTGACCACCTCGAAGGACTCGCCCAGGTCGTTGACCTCCTCGGCGCCGGCGTCGAGGACCGCGCCGAGCACGTCGTCCTCGGACAGGCCGCTCTTCGGCACGATCACGACGCCCTTGCGCTGGAAGAGGTACGAGACCGAGCCCGGGTCGGCCATGGAGCCGCCGTTGCGGGTCATGGCGACGCGCACGTCGGAGGCGGCGCGGTTGCGGTTGTCGGTGAGGCACTCGATGAGCACCGCGACGCCGCCGGGGCCATACCCCTCGTACATGATCGTCTGGTAGTCGGCGCCGCCCGCCTCCAGTCCGGCGCCGCGCTTGACCGCGCGGTCGATGTTGTTGTTGGGGACCGAGCTCTTCTTCGCCTTCTGGATGGCGTCGTAGAGGGTGGGGTTGCCGTCCGGGTCACCGCCACCGACGCGGGCCGCGACCTCGATGTTCTTGATCAGCTTGGCGAAGAGCTTGCCCCGCTTGGCATCGATCACGGCCTTCTTGTGCTTGGTGGTTGCCCACTTGGAGTGGCCGGACACGCCCCTGCTCCTTCGCTGTCACCAACTTCTGCCGACACGGCGATCCTACCGGCAGCTTGCGGGACGGCCGTCAGGTGGCGTCCCGCACCATCTCGGCGAAGAGCCGGTGCACCCGGTGGTCGCCGGTCAGCTCCGGGTGGAACGCCGTGGCGAGCAGCCGCCCCTGGCGCACCGCGACGCTGTGCCCGTCGTACTCGGCGAGCGACTCGGCCCGCGCGCCGATGGACTCCACCCACGGCGCCCGGATGAACACCCCCGGCACCGGGCCGCCCGCCACCCCGTCGAGCTCGACGGCGGCCTCGAAGGACTCGTTCTGCCGGCCGAAGGCGTTGCGGCGCACGATCATGTCGATGCCGCCGATGGTCTCCTGCGCGGAGCGAGGATCGAGGATCTTGTCGGCGAGCATGATCATGCCCGCGCAGGAGCCGTAGGCGGGCATGCCGGACCGGACGCGCTCGCGCATCGGCTCGAGCAGGCCGAAGGCGGCGGCGAGCTTGGAGATGGTGGTGGACTCGCCGCCGGGGATCACCAGGCCCTGGACGCGGCCGAGCTCCTCGGGCCGGCGTACCGGGAGGGCGGTGGCGCCCGCCGCCTCCAGCGCGGCCAGGTGCTCGCGGACGTCCCCCTGGAGCGCGAGGACGCCGATGACGGGATGGGTCACTGCCGGATGCCTGCCTTCATCGCTCGCGCTCGCTACCAGCCACGGGCGGCGTAGCGCTCGGCCTCGGACAGCGAGTCCATGTTGATGCCGACCATGGCCTCGCCCAGGCCCCGCGAGACGTCCGCGACGATCTTGGGGTCGTCGTAGAAGGTGGTGGCCTTCACGATGGCCGCGGCGCGCTTGGCCGGGTCGCCGGACTTGAAGATCCCGGAGCCGACGAAGACGCCCTCGGCGCCGAGCTGGCGCATCAGGGCGGCGTCGGCGGGGGTGGCCACGCCGCCGGCGGAGAACAGCACCACGGGCAGCTTGCCGAGCTCGGCGACCTCCTTGACCAGCTCGTACGGCGCCGGCAGCTCCTTGGCGGCGGCGTACAGCTCGTGACGGTCCAGGCCCTTCAGGCGGGCGATCTCGCTGCGGATCTGCCGCATGTGGCGCACCGCCTCCACCACGTTGCCCGTGCCGGCCTCGCCCTTGGAGCGGATCATCGCCGCGCCTTCGGAGATGCGCCGCAGCGCCTCGCCGAGGTTGGTGGCGCCGCAGACGAAGGGCGTGGTGAAGGCCCACTTGTCGGTGTGGTTGGCCTCGTCGGCGGGCGTGAGGACCTCGGACTCGTCGATGTAGTCGACGCCGAGCGCCTGGAGGACCTGGGCCTCGACGAGGTGGCCGATGCGGGACTTGGCCATCACGGGGATGGAGACCGCCTCGATGATGCCGTCGATCATGTCGGGGTCGGACATGCGGGCCACGCCGCCGTCCTTGCGGATGTCGGCCGGGACGCGCTCCAGGGCCATGACCGCGACCGCGCCGGCGTCCTCGGCGATCTTCGCCTGCTCCGGCGTGACGACGTCCATGATCACGCCGCCCTTGAGCTGCTCGGCCATGCCCCGCTTGACCCGGGCGGTGCCGGTCTCGGGAGCCTGCGGGGTGCTGGTGGACGCGGTGGACACGGTGATCTGACCTCACTGACGACGAAGGCGGGAGACGGAAGCGGGAGAAGTGCGACATGACCATCGTAGGCCCGTTCGGGTGAGGGTCACGAGCACGGGCGGAACGCCAGGTCATGCCAACGGCACGATCTCACCGCGCGGTGGCCCGGCCCGGAAAGGGCCAATCGGTCCCGGGTGGCCTGCGTCAGCCGCTCTCGCTCGGGGAGTACCCGGCCAGTGCCGGGGGCGGTTCGTCGTCCATCTCGAACGCCAGCGGGAACGGCGCGTGGCCGGCCAGGCGGAACCAGCGCACCTTGCGGTGCCTGCGCAGGGCGCGGGCGGCCCGCACCGCGTCGTTGTGGAAGCGCCGTGCCATCGGCACCCGGCGCACCGCCGCGACCAGTTCCTCGGCGGTGGCCTCGCCGCCCGGCGCGTCGCGGACCGCCCGCACCTGGCCGGGCTCGGCGAAGACCGCGCGCAGCGCCTGGCTCAGCTCGCTCTCGGCGACCTCGCGCTGGTCCTCGGGCGCGAGGCGGGCGGCGTGCGCCGCCTGGTAGAGCACCATCGAGGCGGCCGGGTCGAGCACCCCGGCGGTGGCCAGCTCCTGGGCGATGGAGGCGCGGCGCAGCAGCTGCGCGTCGAGGGCGGCGCGGGCGGCGTCGAGGCGGGCGTGCAGGCGGTCGAGGCGCCCGGCGGTCCAGCTGAGGTAGACCGCGACGAGCAGCAGCACGACGGCGATCCAGATGACGGTCGTCACGGCGGGCCACCCTACCCGCGCCGCGCTCCGGTCCCGCGGGCCGCTCCCGGCGCCGGATCACTCGGCGCCGGATCAGTCCCGGGCGTCGCGCGCCTCGCGGGCGTCGCGCACCTCCCGGGCGTCGCGGGTCTCCCGCGCCTCGCGGGCGAAGCCGAGCCGGCCCAGCAGGCCGACGCGGTCGTCCGGGGCGACGGCCTCGGCGCCCGCGGTGACCGTCTCGTAGACGGCCAGGATGTCGGCGCCGACGGTGGACCAGTCGAAGCGGCGGACGTGGCGCCCGCCGCGCTCGCGCAGGCCGTCGCGCCGGGCGGGATCCGCCAGCAGCCGCACCGCGGCCCGGGCCAGCGCCTCGGCGTCCTCGTTGGGGTACAGCTCCCCCGCCGAGCCGTGGTCCAGCACCTGCGCGAAGGCGTCGAGGTCGCTGGCGAGCACGGGCGCGCCCGCGGACATCGCCTCGACGAGGATGATCCCGAAGCTCTCCCCGCCGGTGTTGGGGGCGACGTACAGGTCGACGCTGCGCAGCAGCTTGGCCTTGTCCTCGTCGCTGATCATGCCGAGGAACGTCACCTGGCGGCGTACGGCCTCCGGCAGCCTGGCGACCGCCTCGCGCTCGTCGCCGCGCCCGGCCACCAGCAGCCGGGTCTCGGGCCGCTCGGCGAGGATCCGCGGCAGCGCCTTCATCAGCACCGGCAGGCCCTTGCGGGGCTCGTCGATGCGGCCGATGAAGCCGATCGTCTGGCCCTGCCACTCGGCCTTGGGCTCGGCGTCGGCGAAGAAGGAGACGTCGACCCCGTTGGGGATCACCACGGCGTCGCCGCCCAGGTGCTCCACCAGGGTGCGGCGGGCGTACTCGCTGACCGCGATGCGGGCGCTGATCTTCTCCAGGGCGGGCTGGAGGATGGGGTAGGCGGCGATCATCGCGCGGGAGCGGGGGTTGGAGGTGTGGAAGGTGGCGACGATGGGCCCGCGCGCGGCCCAGCAGGTCAGCAGCCCGAGGGAGGGAACGACGGGCTCGTGGATGTGCAGCACCTCGAAGTCGCCCTCGTGCACCCACCGCCGGACCCGGGTGGCGGAGAGGAAACCGAGGTTGAGCCGGGCGACGGACCCGTTGTAGGGCACGGGGACGGCCCGGCCAGCGGAGACGACGTACGGCGGCAGCGGGGTGTCGTCGTCGGCGGGGGCGAGCACCGAGACGTCGTGGCCGCGCCGGAGGAGGTGCTCGGCGAGGTCGCGCACGTGGAACTGGACGCCGCCGGGGACGTCCCAGGAGTACGGGCAGACGATGCCGATCCTCACGTGCGCCGCTTCCCTTCTCCCGCCGGCAGGTCGGCGGTCCACAGCCGCTGGAGCATGTGCCAGTCCTGCGGGTGCTCGGCGATGCCGGCGGCGAAGTGGTCGGCCATGGTCTGCGTCATCGCCCTGGCCTTCTCCGCGCGGGTGCCGGTCTCGGGCGCCGGGACCGGCGGATGGATGCGGCCCTCCATGAACGGCGGGTCGCCGTACCACAGGGTGACCGGCAGCAGGGCGGCGCCCGTCTGCTGCGCCAGCATGGCAGGCCCGGCGGGCATCCGCGCGGCGTGGCCGAAGAAGCTCACCTCGACGCCGGAGGCGGACAGGTCCCGGTCGGCGACGAGGCAGACCATGCCGCCCTTGCGCAGCCGTCGTGCGAGGGCGCCGAAGGAGGCGGCGCCGGTGTGGGGCAGCACCTCCATGCCCAGGCCCTCGCGGTAGGCCACGAACCGGTCGTAGAGCCGCTCGGGCTTGAGGCGTTCGGCGACGGTGGCGAAGGGGATGTTCAGCTCGGTGGCCACCCAGGCGCCGGCCAGGTCCCAGTTGGCCATGTGGGGCAGGGCGACGACGGCGCCACGGCCGGAGTCGAGGGCGTCGGTCACGTGGTGGATGCCGTCGGGCCTGAAGCAGGTCCCGATCCGCTCCCGGGGCCAGGCCGGCAGCCGGAAGAACTCCATCCAGTAGCGCAGGTAGGACCGCATCCCGGCCCGGGACAGCTCGCGCAGCCGCCGCGGGTCCGCCTCGGGCACCACGCGCGCCAGGTTGGCCTCCAGGCGCCGGACGCCGGGGCCCTGCCGCCGCCAGGCCGCGTCGGCGACGCGGCGGCCCAGGGCGCGGGCGGCGGGCTCCGGCAGCCGCTTGACGCCGCCCCACGCCAGCCCGTACAGCACGTCTGTCGCCCGCTCGCTCATGCCCGGCGGCTCCTGTGGCCCCGGCCGTGGTGCCGCACCTCGGGCAGCGGCCCGGCCGGGGCGGCGGGGGGTGGGGACGGCGCGGCGGGGGACGCGGTCTCCGGGGACGGCTCGGCCGGCGTGTCCGGCGCGTCCACGGCATCCGGCACGTCCACCGCGTCCGGCGCGGCCTCGGCCGCCTCGCGGCGTACCGTGATCACCCGCTGGATCAGCGTGATGAGGCTGCCGACGGCCACCACCCACAGGGCGATCGGCAGCAGTACGCCGATGTGCGGCACACCGAAGGTGTCCTCGAAGCCGGCGAAGCCGGCCAGAACGAGCGTGATGACCAGCCGCTCCGCCCGCTCGACCAGCCCGTTGACCTTGACCGGCAGCCCGATGCTCTGCCCCCTGGCCTTGGTGTAGGACACCACCTGGCCGCTGGCGAGGCAGAAGAGCGCCACGGCGCACATCATCTCGTCGTCGCCCTTGCCCGCGTACCACAGGGCGAGCCCGGAGAAGATCGCGGCGTCGGCGAGCCGGTCGAGCGTGGAGTCCAGGAAGGCGCCCCACGGACTGGAGGAGCCGGCCTGGCGCGCCATGTTGCCGTCGACGAGGTCGGAGAAGACGAAGAGCGTGATGGTGAAGCTGCCCCAGAAGAACTCCCCGCGCGGGAAGAAGACCAGCGCCCCGGCCATCACTCCCGCCGTGCCGAAGAGCGTCACCGCGTCCGGGCTGACCTTCAGCCTCAGCAGCAGGGCGGCGAACGGCGTGAGGACACGCGTGAAGAAAGCACGCGCGTACTTGTTGAGCATGACCTTCCCAGGGGTCGCTGCGGGCCGCGCCCTCGGGCGGGCGGCCATCGACACGGCCCATCGTAGTCTCGCCGCCGGGTGTGGCCGCGCGGGGGCCGGAACCGGGCGCAGGGGGCCGGGATGTCCGGGATGTGACGCGGACGGACGTGAGGGGAGCGGCGCGCCGCTAGGCTGATCCCCGACACGGGGCGTCATCAGGTGTGTTCGGGCGCGGGGAAGGGAACGGGCCTGAGGGCGGCGCGATTCGAGAACCGATTCGACTGGGGGTTGCGATGGCGTTGGAGTTCGACTTCGCACCGGGCGCGCAGGTCCCGCTCTCGGGCGTGGGCGTGGGGCACACCGGCATCAGCCAGGCGATCGCGTCCGTCGCGTACCGGGAGGGCGTCAACCCCGAGGACATACGCGAGGCCAACGACGCGGCCGAGGTGAAGAAGGGCAAGTTCACTCTGCTGGAGCCGGACCTCGGCGAGGCGTTCACCCGGGCCATCGAGGTCCGGATGCTCGACGCCGGGCGCAAGCCGCTGATCCAGTCCTTCGGCGCCGAGCCGCAGACGGTGGTGGAGCAGTGCCTGGCGGCCAAGCGGATCCGGCGGCAGCGCGACCGGCGGCTGACGATGATCATGCTCATCTTCGGCGTGCTCTTTCTGCCCGGGGTGCTGATCTGGCTGGGGCTGTTCCAGCTGCGCCGCACCATCGCGGGCGCGCAGGACAGGCGGGCGGGTGCGTTCGGCATGGCGGCGCTGGCCGGCGTGGTGGTGCTGCTCGTGCTGATCCTCCTGCGGCTGCCGCTGACCGGGGTGTGGCGGATCTACGCCTGGAGCGTGCTGCCCGCGCCGATCATCGGGTGGTTCTGGGCCCGGGAGCTGTGCGAGCGCACCGCCAAGACGCTTCGGGAGCACTGGACGAACCTCGTCGGCGGCGGGGGCGGCGGCGCGCGCGTCCCGGAGGCGGTGCCGCAGAACCCGAACGACAAGGAGGCCGAGCGGCTGCGGGTGGCGCTGGCCAAGATAGCCGCCGAGCAGACCAGCAACCTCGTCTACTACGCCGGCCCCAACGGGATCCTCGGCATGGGCGTGCGCTGGTGCGCCTGGCAGCTCGCGGAGGATCTCCGGCCCCGGGACCCGGGCCGGGACATCGACCCCTTCCGCAGCTGGGACGTGGCCCGCGCCATCCATGACCAGCTGAGGCTGCTGGAGCGCGGACCGCTGCACACGGGCGGCTTCCCCGCCCCCTCGATAGTGCACTGGATAGTCCGCGACGTGGGCGCGGGCGCCAAGGAGGTGAGCCGGCCCGACGGGAACGCGGCGGACGGGTTCAGCTTCAGCGGCATCGAGGTGCAGCGGATCTGCAACGAGCAGCAGTTCGACAGCGACGATCGGCACTACCTGGGCGTTCAGTTCGTGCTCCGGGGCGGCTCGCTGGTGATCACGGTGATGATCACCGTGACGGTGCTGCACTACACGCTGCGGATCGAGGTGACCGGGTACTCACTCGGCCCGGTGCACGAGTTCTTCTACAAGAAGCCCGACGCGAAGAAGAAGTCGGTCCGGCACCCGGTGAAGTTCTGGAAGAAGGTGGACCGCCCGCTGCCGCTGGTCGAGGCGCGGGAGGTGGTGCGGCTGGCCGCCCGCGCGCCGCTGACCTGGTTCCCCAAGCTGCTGGAGGCCTGGGGCGGGAAGCTGGTCCTGCCCGAGCCCTTCGGGCTGCGCCACACATGGGCGACGGACAAGCACTGGGACCGCCGCTTCCAGGCGGACGACGCGCTGCGTTCGGTGACGCCGATCCTCCGTGTGGCGCACGCCGCGGCCTTCAAGGTGCTGGAGGAGAACGGCGTGGACATCTCGAACTTCGAGTCGCGTTCCCAGGCCCTCAGCGGCCTGGTGCAGGCGCCTTCCCCGGCGAAGGTGGACGAGTACAACATGTGACGCCGTCGGCGGGCCGCGCGGCCGTCAGGCCGGCGGCCACGCCTTGGCGAGCATCCGCCGGGTGTCGCCGAGGAGCTGGGGCAGCACCTTGGTGTGGCCGACGACCGGCATGAAGTTGGCGTCGCCGCCCCACCGCGGCACCACGTGCTGGTGGAGGTGGGCGGCGATGCCCGCGCCGGCGACCTGGCCCTGGTTCATCCCGATGTTGAAGCCGTGGGCGCCGGCCGCGGCGCGGATCGCCGCCATCGCCTGCTTGGTCAGCGCCGCCAGCTCGGCGGTCTCCCGTGCGGTCAGCTCGGTGTAGTCGGCGACGTGCCGGTAGGGGACGACCATCAGGTGGCCCGGGGTGTAGGGGTAGAGGTTCAGCACCGCGTAGACCTCCTCACCCCGGGTGACGATCAGCCCGTCCTCGTCGCTCTTGCCGGGGATGGTGCAGAACGGGCAGCCGTCGCCGGCGCCGGGGCCGCTGGGCTTGCCCTCGCCCTGGATGTACGCCATCCGGTGAGGGGTCCACAGGCGCTGGAAGGCGTCCGGCGTACCCACCCCGATCTGCTGTTCCGGCTCGCTGCTCATGCTCGCCAGCATATGGGGTGGCCCGTCACGGCCGTCACTCGCGGCTCACACCTGGATGCGGCGTTCCACGGCCTCGGCGATCTCGGCCAGCGCCTCGGCGCGGGGGATGCCGTTCTTCTGGGAGCCGTCGCGGTAGCGGAAGCTGACCGCGCCGTGCGCGACGTCCTCGTCGCCGGCGATCACCATGAAGGGCACCTTGGACCGCTGCGCGTTGCGGATCTTCTTCTGCATGCGGTCGCTGGAGGCGTCCACCTCCATCCGCAGCCTCGCCGCCCGCGCCTCGGCCGCGAACTCCCGCAGGTACGGCACGTGGGCGTCGCCGATCGGGATGCCCACGGCCTGGACCGGGGCGAGCCAGGGAGGGAAGGCGCCGGCGTAGTGCTCCAGCAGCACGGCGAAGAACCGCTCGATCGAGCCGAAGAGCGCGCGGTGGATCATGACCGGCTGCTGCCGGGAGCCGTCGGCGGCGGTGTACTCCAGGGCGAAGCGCTTGGGCTGCTGGAAGTCGACCTGGATCGTGGACATCTGCCAGCTCCGGCCGATGGCGTCGGTGGCCTGGACCGAGATCTTCGGGCCGTAGTACGCCGCGCCGCCCGGGTCCATGACGAGCTCGAGGCCCTGCTTTTCCGCCGCCTGCCGCAGCTGCTCGGTGGCCTCCTCCCACTCCTCCGGCTCGCCGATGAACTTGTCGGTGTCGCCCCGGGTGGAGAGCTCGAGATAGAAGTCGGACAGGCCGTAGTCGCGCAGCAGATTGAGCACGAAGGTGAGCAGGGAGTCCAGCTCGTCGGGCATCTGCTCCTTGGTGCAGTAGATGTGGGAGTCGTCCTGGGTGAAGCCGCGGGCCCGGGTGAGACCGTGGACGACGCCGGACTTTTCGTAGCGATAGACGGTGCCGAACTCGAAAAGCCGCAGTGGCAATTCCCGATAAGAACGCCCGCGCGCCCTGAAAATCAGGTTGTGCATCGGGCAGTTCATCGCCTTGAGGTAATAGTCGTGCCCCTCGAACTCCATGGGAGGGAACATCGACTCGGCATAGTTCGGCAGATGTCCGGAAACCTCGAAGAGCTTCGCCTTCGAGATGTGCGGGGTATTGACGAATTCGTAGCCCTCGTCCTCGTGCCGCCCGCGGGAGTAGTCCTCCATCACCTTGCGGACGACGCCGCCCCTGGGGTGGAAGACGGCCAGGCCCGAGCCGAGTTCCTCGGGGATGGAGAAGAGGTCGAGCTCGGCGCCGAGCCGCCGGTGGTCGCGCCGCTCGGCCTCGGCGAGGAACGCCAGGTGCGCCTTGAGCTGGTCCCTGGTCGGCCAGGCGGTGCCGTAGATCCGCTGGAGCTGCGGGTTCTTCTCGCTGCCGCGCCAGTACGCCGCCGCGCTGCGCATCAGCTTGAACGCCGGGACCAGGCGGGTGGTGGGCAGGTGCGGGCCGCGGCACAGGTCGCGCCAGCGCCGCTCGCCGGTGGCGGCGTCGAGGTTGTCGTAGATGGTCAGCTCGCCCGCGCCGACCTCGGCGTCGGCGCCCTCGGCCGCCTGCCCGGCGGCGCCCTTCAGCCCGATGAGCTCCAGCTTGTAGGGCTCGTCGGCGAGTTCCTCGCGGGCCGCGTCGTCGGTGACCGCGCGCCGGGAGAAGCGCTGCCCCTGCTTGACGATCTGCTGCATCCGCTTCTCGATACGCCCGAGGTCCTCGGGGTTGAAGGGCTGCGCGACGTCGAAGTCGTAGTAGAAGCCGTCCTTGATGGGCGGGCCGATGCCCAGCTTCGCCTCGGGGAAGAGTTCCTGCACGGCCTGGGCGAGGATGTGCGCGGTGGAGTGCCGCAGGATGTCCAGGCCGTCGGGCGAGGAGACGTCGACGGGCTCGACCGCGTCGCCGTCGGCGAGCGGGTGGGTCAGGTCCCGCAGCACGCCCGAGACGCGGGCGGCGATCACCGACCGCTCGCCCTCGAAGAGCGCGGCGGCCGTCGTGCCCGTGGTCACCACGCGTTCTTCCCTGTCGGAATCGCGTTGGATGATCACACGGACCTCAGACACCGGTCTCTCCTGACTCGTGATGTGACGGGCCGTCCCGGGCCCGTCGCGGCTGCTGCCGCGACGTGGCGATGGTACCGGGCCGCGCGGCGCGGTAGCGAAGCGATAAGCCCCGGAGCGCGGGCCGGCGGCCACAGAGCGCCGGAAGGCCGGTCCGCCGCGGCGGACCGGCCTGATGGATGGTGGTGGGCGATACTGGGATCGAACCAGTGACCTCTTCGGTGTGAACGAAGCGCTCTCCCGCTGAGCTAATCGCCCGGGAGTGGTGCCTGCGGCACGGACAGAACCATACAGTGCGGCTCGGCGCTCATCCAAACCACTTCCGGTCCCCGGCCCCCGAACTCCGCGCGGCGCGCCGCAATCCGCGCCGCCCGGCGCGCATCATCAGGGCATGGTTGACGCGCAGCACGGGCCGCAGCGCCCAGGACAGCCGGCGCGCCAGCGGGCGGTGCAGCTCGGTCTCCTGCTCGAAGCGGACCCGGGTGCCGCCGCGGTCGGGCGAGAGGGTCCAGCGGACCCAGCCGTCGAGGTCGCCGGCGAGCTCGGCCCGGAGCACGCCGGCGGCCGGGTCCTCGCGGGCGGCCCGCACGGTGACCGTCAGCTCGAGGGGCAGAACGGAGCGGAGGCGGCAGCGCCCGGTGCCCGGACCGGTGGGGACGGCCTCGCGGACCTGGGGCCACCACCGGGGGTAGTCCTCGCCGCGCGCGAGCACGGCGTGGACGTCCGGCGGCGGCGAGGGGTCCCACCACTCGCCGCGGAACCGGTACCGGTCCCGCCGGTTCGCCCGCCCCCTCGGCCGTCCGTCATCGGCCCTCCCTCCCTATTCGCCGGATTCGCCGTGGAACGATTCAGCCATCCTTATCGGATATAGACACTCGTCCATTGGAATGATGTTAATCGCCACAATTACCTCAGCGGTGTTTACACCCGCCCAGAATGTGGCATGTCGATTTCGCCGACGTGCGAATCCCCGAGCGCACACTGAGCGAAAGGCCCTGGCGCTTATGAACACCACGGTCAGCTGCGAGCTGCACCTGCGCCTCGTTGTATCGAGCGAGTCATCGCTACCTGTACCCGCGGGGCTGCGGTATGACACGGCGGACCCCTACGCCGTACACGCCACGTTCCACACCGGAGCCGAGGAAACCGTCGAGTGGGTTTTCGCCCGCGACCTGCTGGCCGAGGGGCTGCACCGCCCGACCGGCACCGGCGACGTCCGGGTGTGGCCCTCGCGCAGCCACGGGCAGGGAGTCGTCTGCATCGCCCTCAGTTCACCCGAGGGCGAAGCGCTGCTGGAGGCCCCCGCGCGAGCCCTGGAGTCGTTCCTGAAGAGAACCGATGCCGCGGTGCCGCCCGGCACGGAACACCGTCACTTCGACCTCGACACGGAGCTCTCCCACATCCTCGCGGAGAGCTGACAGACTCGCCGGTTCCCCGCGCCGTCTGGCTCGGGGCGATGGTGCGGGACCGGCGATGCCCGCCAGCGCTCGGCGCCGCAGCGCGGCACCGCGGCGGCGCCGCAGCGTGCGGCGGGACCCAGGGAACCCTGCGTGATCATGTGATCACCAAATCGAACGACCAGTCGATCAGAGCAGGAACGTGTCGTGCGCCCCCGCGATGAGCAGCAGGGCGCCGATGACCGTCAGGAAGAGGATCAGCGGGGGCTGGGAGAGCGCGAACAGGCATCCCCGGCTCTCGTCACGGGCGGGAGGGGCGGGGTATGCCGGTTCGGCAGGTCGGACCTGCTGGGGCCGGTTCGCTGGGTCGGGAGCGTGCTCCCTGGTGATGTACGCCATGTCGCGGGTGATCATGGCGCAGGCCGGGCCCTCTTCGCGATCAACACGCCTTCTTTGCCCAGCGATTCGAAGATATTCGCGCTTCTGCCACGTTGCCGCTATGCCGGATTGGTCCGAGGGCCTCCGCGCCCCGGACCTCAGAGGCCGTGCTTCTTCAGGATCGCCTCGATCTCGGAGAAGTCGTCGGCACCGCCCCGCGCCGCCTTGGGCACCGCGCCGCGCCGCTTGCCCGGGGGCAGGACCACGCCGCCGCCCGCGCCCGGCTCCGCGGCGGCCTGGCGGCGGCCGCGGCCCTCGGCCAGGCGGCCGGACAGGAACAGCAGCACGGCCAGGCCCAGCACACCGAAGCCCGCCCAGGCGACGGGGTTGAAGGTCATGTTGAGCACGAACCGCACCACGCCGGTCATGGCCAGACCCACGGGCAGCAACGCCACGGCGGCCGTCCGCAGCGCCAGGGCATATCTGCGGCGGCGGGCTATCGCGAAGGCCAGGCCCATGCCCGCGGCGGAGATGAGGGTGCAGACGGTGCCAATCAACATCTTTCCATCCTGCCGTGCCCGCTCCGCCGAGGCCATGGCCCGGGCGGGGGATCAGGGATATTTCGGGGGCGGGCGGTGGAAGACTGGGGGCCATGAGTCAACCGACCGGCCGCACCATCGTCCTGGACGTGTGGTGTGACCTGCAGTGTCCCGACTGCCACCGCGCGGAGGGCGACCTCGCGGCGCTCCGCGCGCGGTTCGGCGACGCCCTGGAGATCCGCCGCCGCCACTTCCCGCTCCCCCGCCACACGCATGCGTACGCCGCCGCCCAGGCCGCGGAGGAGGCGTACGCCCAGGGCCGTGGCGAGGAATACTGCGCGGCGCTGCTGGCGCGCACCGGGGAGCTGGGCGAGCGCGGCGAGCCGGTGCTGGCCGAGGTCGCCCGGGAGCTCGGCCTGGACGCCGAGGAGATCGAGACCGCGCTGATCGACGGCCGGCACCTGCTGGCGGTCGACGCCGACGAGGCCGAGGGCCGCGCGATCGGCGTCACCGGCACCCCGACGTACGTGATCGGCGGCCGGCGCCTGGACGGCGGCAGGAGCCAGGAAGGACTGCGGGAGCGGATCGAGGAGATCGCCGCGTCGCTGCTGGCTCAGGGCAGCGGCTTGGACAGGTAGACGTCGCGGACGCGGTAGCCGAGAAAGCGGTACAGCGACAGGGCGGGCTCGTTGCCGGCGTAGACCGTCAGGCCCAGCCGCCGCGCCCCGGCCTCGTGGCAGAGCCGGTCCGCCTCCCGCATGAGGGCCCGGCCGTGGCCGCGCCCGCGGTGCTCCTCCGTCACCTCCACGGCGTAGACGTACGCGTCCATGCCGCTCGGCAGCCGGTCGCCCCCCAGGCTCAGCCACAGCGAGCCGATCCGCGTCCCTGCGAGGACGAGGACCCGCAGGCGGAGGCCGGCGGTGCGCGGCCCGTCGGGCAGCAGGCGGCGGTAGGTGGCCTCGGCGCCCGCCACGGCCTCGTCGTCCGGCACGCCCTGGCTCGCGGCGCCGCGAAGGTACCAGGCGCGCTCGGCGGCGAACCAGGCCGCGTACTCCTCCTCCGTGGGCGCCCGCATCCGGCTCCCCTCCGGCGGCAGGGGGGCGGGGCCGGAAACGGTCTTGACCATCAGGCGGGTGCGCTCGGCGTAGCCGAGGGCGGCGCCCAGGCCGAGGGCGGCGTCCGACCCGGCCGGGACGCGGAGCTCGACGCGCCGGCAGCCCCAGTCACGCAGCACCTCCTCGGCCGCGAGAAGCGCGACGGTGGCCCGCCCGCGGCGGCGCTCCCCCTCGTCGACGCGCAGGCGGTCCACGCGGCCGGCGCGCCAGCCCAGGCTCGGGTCGGCCACCAGCCGCACCTCGCCGACGGGGCGGCCGTTGACGCAGATCTGGTACGCCCGCTCCCGGCCGCCGTCGGTGGTCTGCGCGAGAGGGCCGGTGGGGCGCAGGGTCGTCGTCATCGGTGCGGGCCGGTCAGGGGTCGATGTCCGCGGCGGAGCGCTCGGCGAAGATCCGCATGGCCCGCTCGGTCACCGGCCCGGGCGTGCCGGGCAGCTCCCGGCCGTCGACCCTGCGCACGGCCTGGACGTCGCGGGCGCTGGAGGTGAGGAAGACCTCGGTGGCGCGGTCCAGGCAGTCCATCGGCAGCTCGGTCTCCTTCGCGCCCACCCACTCGATCACCAGGGCGCGGGTGATCCCGGCCAGGCAGCCGGAGGCCAGCGGCGGGGTGTGGAGCTCGCCGTCGAGGACGACGAAGACGTTGCTGCCGGTGCCCTCGCAGAGCTGGCCCGTGGTGTTGGCGAACAACGCCTCGGTGGCGGCGTCCTGGCGGGCGCGGGCGAGGGCGATCACGTTCTCGGCGTAGGAGGTCGTCTTCAGGCCGGTCAGCGCGCCGCGCTCGTTGCGGGCCCACGGCACGGTGATGACGGCGGTGGTGTCGGGGCGGCGCGGCATGGGGGCCTGGGCGACGACGAGGGTCGGCGGCTCCTGGCCCCGGTCCGAGCCCAGCGGGGCGCGGCCGCCGGTGTAGGTGACGCGCAGCCGGCCCAGCGGGACGGGTTCGGCGTCGAGCACGGCCTGGCAGGCGCGGCGCACCGCGTCGCGGTCGGGCTCGGGCAGGCCGAGCCCGGCGGCGGAGGCGGCGAGCCGGTCCAGGTGCCGGCTCATGGCGAAGGCCCTGCCGTTGGCGGTCTTGAGCGTCTCGAAGATGCCGTCGCCGACGGTCAGCCCGTGGTCGAAGACGGAGACCCGCGCGGTCTCGGCGTCGCGCAGCTCACCGTCCAGCCAGATCAGCGCCATGGCGCACTCCCGTGGTCGTCCCCGTGGTGTCGGCGGGCGACCGCGTCGTCGCCGCCCGTCCTCTCCTAGACGCTACCCCGAGCAGGCGGGAGGCCTTGAGCTCGGTCTCGGCCCACTCGCGTGCGGGGTCCGATCCCCAGGTGATGCCGGCGCCGGTGCCGAAGCGCAGCAGCGGGCGTCCTTGGCTCCCCTCCTCACGGTCGATCCAGAAGGTGCGGATGCCGACGGCCAGTTCGCCGGTGCCGCGGTCGGCGTCGACCCAGCCGATGCCGCCGCAGTACGGGCCACGCGGCGCCGTCTCCAGGGCGTTGATGATGGTCAGCGCGCTGGACTTGGGGGCGCCGGTCACGGAGCCGGGCGGGAAGGTGGCGGCGATCAGCTCGGCCCAGCCGGTGCCGGGGGCGAGCTCGCCGCGGACGGTGGAGACGAGGTGGACGAGGCCGGGGTGCGGCTCGGTCACGCAGAGGTCGGGCACGGTCACGGACCCGGGGGCGCAGACGCGGCCGAGGTCGTTCCGGACGAGGTCGACGATCATGACGTTCTCGGCGTGGTCCTTCGCCGTGATGTCGGCGGCGGTCCGTCCGGTGCCCTTGATGGGCCCCGACTCCACGACGCGGCCCCGGCGGCGCAGGTACAGCTCGGGCGAGGCGGTGGCGATCTCGACGCCGTGCTCGGGCAGCCGGATCGCGCCCGCGAACGGCGCGGGGTTGTCGCGGGCGAGCAGCGCGGCGAGGGCGTCGATGTCCGGCGCGGGGGCGGGCGGGGGCGGGGCGGGCAGCGGCGCGGTGAGGACGCGGCAGAGGTTGGCCTGGTAGACCTCGCCGGCGGCGATGTGCTCGCGGATGCGGGCGACGCCGGCGGTGTACGCGGCCCGGTCCAGCGAGCTGCGCCAGGCGGCGGGGTCCGGGCCGCGCCACCGGCCGGGCACGGCGCGCGGCGGCGGCGCCGGGCGCACGTCCTCGAACCGGGCGCAGAGCAGCTCGCCCTCGAACCCGGCGACCACCGCCCACCACCCGGCGGAGTCCAGCGCCCCGGGGTCGGCGGTGACGTCGGCCAGGCCGGTGGCGAGGCGCCCGCCGAGCCGGGCCAGCGGAGCGAAGTCGTTCACGTGTGCGAGTCTAGGCGTCACGCCACGGAGGCGGCGGGCGGCGGCCGCGGATACGGAGTTTGAGCTGGCCCGCGAATCCGCTAGAGTTCATGACGTCCCCGGGACGCGGACCCGGTCCCGGAGGCGACAAGTGCGGACGTAGCTCAGTTGGTAGAGCATCACCTTGCCAAGGTGGGGGTCGCGAGTTCGAATCTCGTCGTCCGCTCGAAGGGGGCCAGCCCCCCTCCGGTGGAGTGGCCGAGAGGCGAGGCAACGGCCTGCAAAGCCGTCTACACGGGTTCAAATCCCGTCTCCACCTCGCGCGATTAGCTCAGCGGGAGAGCGCTTCCCTGACACGGAAGAGGTCACTGGTTCAATCCCAGTATCGCGCACCACACGGAAGGGCCGGAGGAGCGAGCGCTCCTCCGGCCCTTCCGCTGTTCGCTTGTTCGCCGCGTTACCAGTGCCGCGTCAAGAGTGCTCACGAGTACGGTGCCCGGGCAGCTCCCCAGCTGCCCGGGCACATGCCGTCCGCTACCCCCGTCCCCACGGGGTTGCCCGCCGGTGTCCCCGACCCGGGCCGCTCTCCCGGGCCTGGGGCGCCGCTCAGCGCCCCAGCGTGCCGGCGACGGACGACGCCTGTGTCACGACGGCTTCGACGCCGCCGAAGATGACAGCGAGGGCGATGGCCAGCGGCAGCACCATGGCCGTGGCGACCAGGGGATGACGCCGCCCGGCCGCGCTGCCCGTGGTGGGCCGCCCGGTCGCCGTGGATGCCATCGCTCTTCCCCTCCTGCCGGATCTCGCTCCGAAAGTCCTTTGGGGCGGCGGGCGGGTGACCTCGGGGGACGAGTGCTGCGCCCGCCGCTTGAGGACAACACTAGGTGCGCGGGGCACGCGAGACGTCAGCCCGGCGTACCGACCTCGGGGCCTCCCCCAGGATGAGACCGTGGCGACCCGGCTACTCCCCAGGGTGGATACGCGGTCGCGCGCGCCAGGGATATCCCCCAGGGGCGGTACGCGGTAGGGGCGTTAAGCTGCGCGGCCTTTCGGCGCTGGGGGCGGGCAGTCCGTAAGCTGTGGCCCAGTACAAGGACCGGGCAGCGAGGTGGACATGGCGATGATGCGGCTCCGGCGCGAGGATCCGCGCGTCGTCGGCGCCTTCAGGCTTCATCGCCGGCTCGGTGCCGGGGGGATGGGCGTGGTGTACCTCGGCTCCGACCGGCGGGGCCAGCGGGTCGCGCTGAAGGTGATCCGGCCGGAGCTCGCCGAGGACCAGGAGTTCCGCTCGCGGTTCGCGCGGGAGGTGTCGGCGGCGCGGCGTATCCGGGGCGGGTGCACGGCGCGGCTGGTCGCCGCCGATCTGGAGGCGGACCGGCCGTGGTTCGCCACGCAGTACGTGCCCGGGCCCTCGCTGCACGACCGGGTGATGGAGCGCGGGCCGCTGACGGCGGCCGAGTCCGCCGCCATCGGGGCGGCGCTCGCCGAAGGGCTGGTCGCGGTGCACGAGGCCGGCGTGGTGCACCGCGACCTGAAGCCGTCCAACATCCTGCTGTCGCCCAAGGGCCCGCGGATCATCGACTTCGGCATCGCCTGGTCGACGGGCGCGAGCACGCTGACGCACGTGGGCACGGCCGTGGGCTCGCCGGGCTTCCTCGCGCCGGAGCAGGTGCGCGGCCAGACGGTCACGCCGGCGACGGACGTGTTCTCGCTGGGGGCGACGCTGGCGTACGCGGCGCTCGGCGACTCGCCCTTCGGGCAGGGCAGTTCCGAGGTGATGCTCTACCGCGTGGTGCACGAGGAGCCGGAGCTGCGCGGCGTGCCCGCCGCCCTGGCGCCGCTGCTGCGCTCGTGCCTGGCGAAGTCGCCGCAGGAGCGTCCCACCACGCTGCAGCTGTCGCTGCGGCTGAAGGAGATCGCCGCCCGGGAGGCGCGCGGGGTCGGCGGGGCCGACGGCCAGGCGACCGGGGCGCGGCAGCGCCCGGCCTCGGCCGGGAGCGGGACCGGGACCGGGAACGCCGGGGTCGCGGGGCCCGACGGGCGCGCGTCCGCGCGGGCCGGTGTGGGCGCACGGCCCCGACCGGCGCCGCGGCCCGGGCCGGGGCGGCGTCCGGGGTCGAGGCCGGGGCCGGGGCGCGGGGTGGACCGGCGGCTCCTGCGGCAGCGGCTGATCATCTTCGTCACCGTGACGCTGCTGGTGGCGCTCGGCATCGCCGCCGCGCAGGGCTGCCAAGGGCCCGTCTAGGCCTGTGGCCAGCGCGGGCGCGTGGCGTAGCAGGCGACGGCGCAGGCGGCGGCCACGTTGAGCGAGTCCACCCCGGCGCTCATCGGGATCCGGACCCGCACGTCGGCGGCGGCCAGCGTGGCCCGGCTCAGGCCGGCGCCCTCCGTGCCGAAGACGAGGGCGAGCCTGGGGTGCCGGCGGGCGGCGAGCTCGTCAAGGGTGATGGCGTCGTCGGTGAGGGCGAGCGCGGCCGTGGCGTACCCGGCGTCGCGCAGCAGGCGCAGGCCCTCCTCGGGCCAGGGCTCGAGCCGGGTCCAGGGCACCTGGAGCACGGCGGCCATGGAGACCTTGACCGAACGCCGGTAGAGCGGGTCGGCGCAGCGCGGGGTGGTGAGCACGGCGTCGATGCCGAGCGCGGCGGCGCTGCGGAAGGCCGCGCCGACGTTGGCGTGGTCCACGATGTCCTCCAGCACCGCGACCCGCCGCGGCGGCGGTCCCGTCAGCAGGCGCGCGGGGTCCGGCAGCGGCTTGCGCGCCATCGCGGCCAGGGCGCCGCGGTGCACGTGGTAGCCCGTGAGGCGTTCGGCCACCTCCACGCTGACCAGGTACGCCGGGGCGCCGGTGGCGTCGATGACGTCCCGGAGCTGCCCGGCCCACTTCGGCGTCAGCAGCATCGAGCGCATCGGGTAGCCGGCGGCGAGCGCCCGGCGGATGACCTTCTCGCCCTCGGCCATGAACAGGCCCTCGGCGGGCTCGCGCACGGTGCGCAGGGCGACGTCGGTGAGCGCGGTGTAGTCGGCGAGGCGGGGGTCGGCCGGGTCGCCGACCTCGATCGGGCCGCCGCCAGGCCCGCCGGTCACGCCGGATCCGCCCCGGGCCGCACCACGTCGCCGACGACGATGACGGCGGGCGGGCGCACCTCCTCGGCTGCGATGCGTTCGGCGACGGTGCCGAGGGTGGCGTCCACGCGGCGCTGGGCGGCCGTGGTGCCCTCCTGGATGACGGCGGTGGGGGTGTCGGGCGACCGGCCGTGCCGGATGAGGGTGGCGGCGATGGCGCCCATCCGCTCAACCGCCATGAGCAGCACCAGCGTGCCGTGCAGGGCGGCCAGCGCCCGCCAGTCGACCAGGGAGGCGGGGTCGTCGGGCGCCAGGTGGCCGCTGACGACGGTGAACTCGTGGGCGACGCCCCGGTGGGTGACGGGGATGCCCACGGCGGACGGGACGCTGATGGCGCTGGTGATGCCGGGCACCACGGTGACGGGGATGCCGGCCGCCGTGAGGGCGTCGACCTCCTCCATGCCGCGCCCGAAGACGTACGGGTCGCCGCCCTTGAGGCGCACCACCGACCGGCCCGCCTTGGCGTGCTCGACGAGGGCGCTGTTGATGGCCTCCTGCTGCATGGCCCGGCCGTAGGGGATCTTGGCGGCGTCGATGACCTGGACGTGCGGCGGCAGCTCCGCAAGCAGCTCGCGGGGGCCGAGCCGGTCGGCGATGACGACGTCGGCCTCGGCCAGCAGGCGGCGGCCCCGGACCGTGATGAGATCCGGGTCGCCGGGGCCGCCGCCGACGAGGGCGACGCCCGGGGTGCGGTGGCGGTGGCGCGGCGCGGTGAGGGTGCCGTCGCGCAGGCCTTCGACGACGGCGTCGCGGACGGCGGCCGAGCGGCGCGGGTCGGTGCCGGTGAGCACGGCGACCGTGACGCCGTCGCTGCGGCCGGTGGCCGGGGTCCAGGCGGTGGCGGCCTCGGCGTCGTCGCTGCGCACGCACCACACGCGGCGTTCCTCGGCCTCGGCCGAGGCGGCGGCGTTGACGCCCGGGTCGTCGGTGGCGATCAGGCAGTACCAGGCGCCCTCGACGTCGCCGGGGCGGTAGCCGCGCCGCTGCCAGGTGATCTCACCCGCCTCGGCCATGGCCTGCACCGACGGGGTGACCTCGGGGGCGATCAGCAGGACGTCGGCCCCGGCGGCGAGCAGCGCGGGCAGCCGCCGCTGGGCGACGGTGCCGCCGCCGAGGACGAGGACGCGGCGTCCGGTCAGGCGCAGTCCGACGGGATATGCAGGATGTGCGGGGTTGTCGGGCGTGGCAGGCGTGGCGGGCATGACGGTGTTGCTCCTCGGCGCGGGCGCGGTTATCGGCGCGGGGGTCAATTCTTGTCGGTCACGCCCGCGGAGTCGAAGGTGGCGACCTCGCGCAGCGCGCGGGCCGCGCTCTGGACCACCGGGAGGGCGAGCAGCGCGCCGGTGCCCTCGCCGAGGCGCAGGTCGAGGTCGACCAGCGGGCGCAGGCCGAGGGAGGTGAGGGCGGCGAGGTGCCCCGGCTCGGCGCTGCGGTGGCCGGCGATGCAGACGGACACCGCCTCCGGGGAGATGGCGCGGGCGGCCAGGGCGGCGGCCCCGGCGCTGACGCCGTCCAGGATGACCGGCACGCGCAGCGCGGCGCTGCCGAGGACGAAGCCGGTGAGCGCCGCGTGCTCCAGGCCGCCGAGGGCGGCGAGCACGCCCAGCGGGTCGGTGGCGCTGGGCTGGTGGCGCTCCAGCGCGCGGCGTACCGCGTCGATCTTCCTGGCGTGCGTCTCGTCGTCGATGCCGGTGCCCCGGCCGGTGACCTCGGCGGGGTCCGAGTCGGTGAAGGCGGCGATGAGGGCGGCGGCGACCGTGGTGTTGGCGATGCCCATCTCGCCGGTGAGCAACGCCCGGTTGCCGGAGGCGACGAGGTCGCGGGCGGTCTCGATGCCGATCTCGACGGCGCGCAGCGCCTCCTCGGGGCTCATGGCGGGCCCGGCGGTGATGTCGTCGGTGCCGGACCTGACCTTGCGCGGCATCAGGCCCTGGACGCCGGGCAGTTCGCCGCGGACGCCCACGTCGACGACGCACACCTCGGCGCCGACCTGGTTGGCGAAGGCGTTGCAGACCGCTCCCCCGCCGAGGAAGTTGGCCACCATCTGGCCGGTGACCTCCTGCGGCCAGGCGGTGACGCCCTGGGCGTGAACGCCGTGGTCGCCGGCGAAGACCGCGACGGCGGCCGGCTCGGGCACGGGCGGCGGGCAGGAGCGGGCCAGGCCGCAGAGCTGGGCGGCGATGACCTCCAGGGCGCCGAGGGCCCCGGAGGGCTTGGTCATCCGCTTCTGCCGCTCCCAGGCCTCGCCCAGCGCCTGCGCGTCGAGCGGGCGGATCTCGGCGAGGGTCTCGCTGAGGAGGTCGTGCGGCGCGGCGCCGGGCAGGGCGCGGCGGCCGTAGGACTCCTCGTGGACGACCCACGACAGCGGGCGGCGCTGGGAGCCCGCGCCGGGCACGGGCTCGGGCTCGTCGGGGAACTCGTCGACGTAGCCGATGCAGAGGTAGGCGACGATCTCCAGGTGCTCGGGGAGTTCGAGGGCCTTGATGAGCTCGCCCTCGTCGAAGAAGCTGACCCAGCCGACGCCCAGGCCCTCGGCGCGGGCGGCGAGCCAGAGGTTCTCCACGGCGAGGGCGGCGGAGTACGGAGCGATCTGCGGGTGGGTGAGCGGCCCGAGCGCCTGGCGGCCGCCGCGGGTGGGGTCGGCGGTGACGACGATGTTGACCGGGGTGTCGAGGATCGCCTCGACCTTGAGTTCCTTGAACTGCCGGGCGCGGGCCTTGGGGAGGGAGGTGGCGTACGCCTCGCGCTGGCGGGCGGCGAGCTCGTGGACGCGCTGCCGGGTCTCGGCGGAGCGGATGATGACGAAGTCCCAGGGCTGGGTGAGGCCGACGCTGGGGGCGGTGTGGGCGGCCTGGAGGATCCGCAGCAGCACGTCGTGCGGGATGGGGTCGGGGCGGAATCCCTGGCGGACGTCGCGCCGCTGCCGCATGAGGCGGTGCACGGCCTCCCGTTCGGCCTCGGGGAGGCCGAGCGGGGCGGGCTGCTGCGGTTCCGGCGCCTCGGGCGCGGGGGCCGCGGGGGCGGCCGGGGCCGCCGAGGGCCAGGCGTTCGCCTGCGCGGGCACGACGACGGGCTGCCGCGGGGGCGCGGGGGCCGCGGGGGCGGGCTGCTGACCGTCCGCCGGGGCGTCGGGCACGGGAACGCCGGATGCCGGGGTTCCCGCGGCGGGCTCCCCTTGGGCGGCCGCCTCGGCGGCGGCCGGAGCGGGCGCGGTGGCGACGGGCGTTGACGCACCGGAGGCGGGGACAGCCGGGGTCGGGGTGCCTTCCGGCGGAGTCCCCTGTGCAGGGGTTCCGTGCGGCGGGGTGCCTGGCGCTGGCGCGGCACCTTGCGCGGGCGTGCCGTGCGGCGGGGTGCCGGAGGCGGACGGCGTTCCCGGGGCCGCCGAAGCAGCGGTTGCGGGGGGCGCGCCGGGCGTGCCAGGCGCGGGGGCAGGATCGCCGGGCGCGGGAGTTCCGGGGGCTTGCGCGCCAGCGGCCGGCGTGCCCGCGGCCGGGATCCCGGCGCCGGGAGCGCCGGTGGCCGGAGGACCAGGGGCCGCAGCACCGGCCGCCGGCGCGTCCGAAGCCGGAACGCCGGAGGCCGGAGTGCCCGCATCAGGAACGCCGGCCGCCGGAGCGCCCGGGACCGGCGTGCCCGACGCCGGCGTGCCCGACGCCGGGGTGCCCGGAACCGCAGTGCCGCCAGCCGGAGCACCGGCCCCCTGGGCATCGGGTGCCGGAGCACCCGAGCCGGGAACGCCCGGAGACGGGCTCCCGGCAGCCGGGACACCCGACGCCGGGGTTCCGTCGGCCGGAGCAGCGGACCCCGGGGCACCGGACGCTGGCGTGCCGGAGGCGGGAACATCCGCAGGCGAGCCGCCGGCAGCCGCGCCATCGGAGACGGGGGTGCCCGGAGATGGAGTACCGGACGCCGGCGTACCCGGATGGGGAACGCCCGGAGACGGGGGCACCGGACCTGGACCACCAGGATTCGCGGCACCCGCAGCCGGAACGCCCGAGGGCGGAGTAGCGGGGACCGGGGTGCCCGACGCCGGGGCGCCCGGAACCGCAGCGCCGCCAGCCGGCGCACCCGAGGCGGGAACATCCGGAGAAGGGCTTCCGGCAGCCGCAGCCGCACCATCCGGCACGGGAGTGCCCGAAGCCGGCGTGCCCGGAGGCGGCGTCACCGCATCCGAGCCGCCAGGAACCGCGGCACCGGCAGCCGGAACGCCCGCGGCGAGCGTGCCCGACGCCGGGGTGCCCGGAACCGCGGGCCCGGCGGCGGGAGTGCTGGGCCCCGGAGTACCGGGTGCCTGCGCGGCCGGGCCGGCGGCGGGGGCACCGGAGGACACAGGGGCCGGAATGCCCGCCGCCGGGGTGTTCGGAGACGGAGTTCCGGTGGCCGGGGCGCTGGGACCGGGAGCCCCGGGGACCGGAGTTCCGGAGGCCGGAGCAGCACCGGCGGCGGGAGCCGGCGTGCCCGCGGCGGGAGTCCCCGAGGCCGCCGGACCCGGGACCGGGACCGCGGTGCCAGAAGCCGGAGTGCTGGGCGACGGCGTACCGGAGGCCGGCGTGCCCGCGGCCGGAGCAGCACCGGCGGCGGGCGCGCCCGGCGCCTGGACGCCGGGGACCGGCGTTCCGGCGCTCGGCGTGGGCTGGCTGGGCACGCCCGCCGGGGGTGTGGCCGGTGAGGGCGTGCCGGAGGGCGGAGTCGCGTTGGAGGGCGGGGCCACGACGGCGTCGGCCCAGGCGCCGGGGGCGCCGGGCATCAGGAGTTCCTCGTCGTCGGCGTCGTCGGCCGGGTCGTCCGCCTGGCCGGGGAACGGGTACGGCGGGACGGCGGCGGGGAGTGGGGCGCCCGGCTGTCCCGGTGGCGCCTGCCGCATCGGCTGGGCCTGCCCCGCCGACTGCTCCCCCTCCTGGACCTGGCCGGTGTTCGTCATGCGTCCCTCGCCCATCGGTAGTGCTCCTTACCCGCCACATCCCGGACATTGACGGATGAACCATCAGCTCCGGCCGCGCGCACAACGATCCACCAGCCTACCCGGGTGCGTGGCTGGTACCGGTCATGGGTGCGCGAGTGGCCCGGGATGATCCTGGTTTGTCACTGGGGTGCCGGGAGGCGACTGCCGACGAGCAGAAAGGCAACGGACCGGCCGCGTTCCGTCCAGTCGCGGGTCTCCAGTTCGACCGATTGCAGCAGCGTGCACCGCACCTCGTACCCTGCGCCGCTCAGCACCCGCCCGGCGGCCTCGGCCTGATCCCGCGTCAGGGCATGGGTCACCAGGCGCTGCGGCCTGCGGTCCGCACAGGCGGCGAGCGTACGCGGGCCGCCGCCGCCGACCCGTACCACGTCGGGCTCGGGCAGCCGGGCCAGCGCCTGTGGCGCGATGCCGTGGACGACGTGGAGCTGTACGCCCAGCCGCCGCGCGGCCTCCTCGGCGCGGGCGCAGGCCGCGGCGTCGCGGTCCAGCGCGATGACCGCCGAGCCGAGGCGCGCCGCCTCCACGGCGGCGAGTCCGTCGCCCATGCCGATGTCCCACATCAGCTCGCCCACGCCCGGCCCGAGCGCGGCCAGTTGCAGGGCGCGCAGCCGCGGGTCCCGGCCGGGCGACGGGGCCCCGCCGCCCGGGTCGGCGGGCGCGGGCAGGCCGTACGCCGCCGGGTCGAGCCCCCAGCCGCGCGGCTGAACGCCGTGGCCCGGTTCGAGCCCGGCCAGCCAGCCGTCGGCGGCCGCGTGGGCCGAGCCCACGCCCCCGACCACGATCACCAGGTTGGGGTCGCTCCAGCGGTACTGCGAGACGGTGTCGGAGGTGAGGACGGAGACCCGTTCCCCCTCGGTGCCCAGCGCCTCGCAGATCACGAAGGTGCGGTGGACGTCGCCCAGCAGCAGGGCGATCTCGGCGGGCCCGGCGCCCGGCGAGGTCAGGACGGCGACCTTGGGGTGGGCCCGGCAGACGTTGACGGCGCGGCGCAGGGTGCGCCGGGTGGCGACGACGACGCGCGCGTCGTCCCAGGGCATACCGGCGCGGGCGAAGCCGGCGGAGACGGCGGAGACGGCGGGCACGACCTCCACCTCCAGGCCGTGCTCGGGGTCGCGCAGGGTGCGGACCACGCCGAAGAAGCCGGGGTCGCCGTCGGCGATCACGACGGCGGTGCCGCGGTGGGCGGCTATGCGGCGGGCGGCCAGGGCGACGCTGCCGAGCTGGACGCGCTCGGCGTGCGGCGGCACCTCGGGGAGCGCCAGGTGGCGCGGCGCCCCGGCGACCAGGGTGGCCGCGCGCAACGCCGCCCGCGCGGCGGGCTCCAGAGGGGAGCCGTCCCATCCGATCACGGTGACGCGGTCGGCCATGGTCGGGGCGCTCCTGGGCTTGGTGGCTTGGCTGTGCTTGGCTTGCAAGCCGGGACTACGCAGCTGGGGGACGCCAGGAGCCTACCGCGCCCGGTCAGCGGGCCGGCGAGCCCGGGGAGCCGAGGGCGTCCTCCAGGTCCTCGGGGAGCAGGCCCCAGACGATGAGGTCGGTGCGGATGTCGGTCCACCCGCCGTCCTCGGTGCGGGAGCGCACTATGACCGCGTTGCGCAGGACGCCCTCGCTGACGCAGCCGGTCTTCTGGGCGACCTGCTGGGAGGCGGTGTTGCCGGCCGCGGTGCGCAGCTCCAGGCGTTCGAACTTCTGGTCCCGGAAGAGCCACTGCACGAGGGCGAGGACGGACTCCGCCGCGTACCCCTCTCCCCTGGCCCAGGGCGCGATGACGTAGCCGACCTCCGTCGCCAGGGTGCGCCAGTTGGTGTTCATCAGGTGCACGCTGCCGACGAGGCGGTGGGTGAGGATCTCGGCGACGGCGAGCACGATGCCCCGGCCCTCGGTGCGCTCGGCGGGAGCGCGGCGCGTGACCCAGTCGCGGGCCTCCTGGAGGGTGTAGGGATGGGGCACGGAGGTCCACGCCGTGGTGAGCTCGTCGTTCATCATCTCGGCGAGATCCGGGATGTCCGCTTCCTCGAACGCGCGCAGCACGAGGCGGTCCGTGCTGATGGTGATGTCGGGGAAGGTGGATGTCATGCGCCGCTCCCTGCCTGGTTTCTGAGGGGACAGCATGCAGCATCGCCCTTGCGGGCGCAGCGCCGGGCCCCGGCATGGAGCGGGGCCCGTCGAAGCGCAGGCCGTGGTCGTCGGTGACGTCGGCGAGGGGGCGTCGGCGCCCCTGCGGCCGATGACACAGACGTCGCGATGGGTAACGCCGCGGACCGGTGTGCTGCGGTCAACAGCGCGCCAGTAAAGTCGGCGCCATGCTGACCCCGCTGACGGTCACCGTGGGCGTGGCCGCGCTGCTGCTGGCCGCCTGGTGCGGGTACGCGGCCCTGCGCGATCAACCGGTGAAGGACTGGCACTACATCGGCGTGGCCGTGGTGCTGCTGCTCACGCTCGTGCAGGCGGGCATCGCCGTGGCGCAGCTCGCCGGGGACGAGCGGCCGGCCGGGGGCGGCACCGCGCTCTTCGTGTCCTATCTCGTCGCGGTCCCGCTGTGCCTGCCGGTGGTCGCGGTCGTCGCGCTGGGCGAACGCAGCCGCTGGGGGTCGGTGACGGTGGCCGCCGGCGCCGTGGTGGTGGCGGCGCTGGAGCTGCGGCTGGCCGACCTGTGGGCGGGGGGCACCGGTGGCTGAGCAGACGGAGTCGCGGGTGGCCGGGGAGCGACGCGGCCTGCGGCACGGGCCGGGGCGGCTGCTGGTCACGCTCTACGGCATCTTCACGGTCGGGGCGGCGTCGCGGTCGGTCTACCAGCTCTCCACGCGCTTCGACGAGGCGCCGCTGGCGTATCTGCTCTCGGCGGTGGCGGCGTTGATCTACGCCTTCATCACGGTCTCGCTGGTGCGCGGCGGGGAGCGGGCTCGGCGGCTGGCGCTGGGGTGCTGCGCGGTGGAGCTCGCGGGCGTGCTGACGGTCGGCACGTGGACGCTGGTGGATCCCGGGGCGTTCCCGGACGCGACGGTGTGGTCGGACTACGGGGTCGGGTACCTCCTCTTCCCGCTCGTGCTCCCGGTGACCGGCCTGCTGTGGCTGCGGCGCGCGCGGCCGGAGCCCCAGGCGCCCGGCGGCGGATAGCCGACGGGCGCCTGCGCGGGCTCCACGATCAGGTGCTGGCCATGGAGCGGGGTGCCTCCTTCTCCATGGTGACCAGGCTGAGCTGGCGGGAGACCTCCTCGGTGGAGACCGGCGCGTAGCCGAGCCTGCGGTACAGGCGCAGGTTGCCGGTGCTGCGGTGGCCGGTGAACAGGCGGTAGCGGGCCGCGTGGCGCTCGGCTGTGAGGCGTTCCTCGATCGCGGCCAGCAGCCGCCCGCCCAGGCCGTGGCGCTGCATCCGGGGATGGACGATGAGCCGGCCGATGTGCGCGGTGCCGTCGGCGTCGACGGTGCCGCGCACCGATCCGACGACCTCCTCACCCAGCCTGGCCACCAGCACGCAGCCCTCCCGCACCTCGGCGCGGAGCGCGGCCAGGGACTGCGTCAGCGGCTCGATGGTGTAGTCGCCGTACAGCTCGGCCTCCGGCTGGTAGCACAGATACTGGAGTTTGAGGATCTGCTCGGCGTCGCGCTCCTCCGCCCTGTCGATGGTCACGCTCATGCCCATCCGCACACGCCTCCTCCGGTTGAGGTGTTCGGGCCGTTGCGCGCTTGGGATGAGGGTCGCGCGCCCGGCCGGTGTCAGCCCTGACGGCGCGGGGGGTGTGCGCCGCGCCGACAGCATTGTGCTAGGGAGCGGGTGCGGAGGGGAACGTGTGCGCCCCAACTACCTTTGAGATTTCTGTCTCTATGACGGTGGGCGATGTGAGGTGGACCGCGCCGCCGCGGGTCGCCCGGCGATCAGTCGCGCGAGGCCCGGAAGTCGGCCGCCGCGAGGAGCGCGGTGTCGGGCTGGTCGGCGAAGACCCCGTCGATGCCCTGCTCGAAGAAGGTTCCGATCGCGCCGAAGACGTCCCCGTAGCGGTTGGGGTCCGTGCCCGTGCGGAACTCGGCCGGCAGGAAGCTGTTTTCGTTGCGCAGGGTGTACGGGTGGACGACGAGGTCCTCGGCGTGGGCGTCGGCCACCAGCGTCGTGGGGGTGCCCAGGGTGCCGTCGGAGCGGCGGGGGATGACGAGGTCGAGCGTGGGCCCGATGCCGTGGGCGTATCCCGCTATCTCACGCAGCCCCTCCGGGGTGATGAGGTCGGCGACGGTGCGCGGGTCGCCGGAGACCTTGAAGTCCCAGGGCTGGGAGGTGAGCGAGCTGAGCAGCACCACGCGCGGGGTGTCCACCAGGCGGGACATGCGCTGCATGCTGGTGGGTTCGAAGGACTGGAGGAAGACGGGGGCGTCGGCGCCGTGGAGGCCGAAGCGGCGCAGCAGCCGGGCCAGCGGCTGCTCCAGGCCGAGGCCGAGCTCGCGGAAGTAGGTGGGGTGCTTGGTCTCGGGGTACAGCCACACCGGGCGGCCGCGGCGGCGTGCGGCGTCGGCGGCCCAGCGCAGGACCTCCTCGAAGCTGGGCACGGTCCAGCGGCCGTTGTAGAGGGTGTTGTTGGGGCGCTGGGCGGGGATGCGCTCGGTGGCGCGGAGCGTCCGCAGCTCGGCGAGGGTGAAGTCCTCCGTGAACCAGCCGGTGAGCTGCTGGCCGTCGACGGTCTTGGTGGTGCGCCGGCCGGCGAACTCGGGGTGGTCGGCGACGTCGGTGGTGCCGGTGATGTCGTTCTCGTGGCGGCAGACCAGGTGGCCGTCCTTGGTGGGCACCAGGTCCTGCTCGATGATGTCCGCGCCCATGTCGAGGGCGAGTTGGTAGGCGCCCAGGGTGTGCTCCGGCCGGTAGCCGGAGGCGCCGCGGTGGGCGATGACCGTGGGGACGGGCAGCGGGGACGGTCTGCCGCCGGCCGCGGAGGCGGCCGAGGCGGCGGATGTCGCGGCGTTGGCCCGCGCGGCCGGTAGCAGGGTGGCGGCCGAGGCACCCGCCACCGCCGCGCCCAGCACCGCCCGCCGTCGAGGGGTCGATTCAGCTGCCATGGTTGCCTCCTGGGGCTGGTGTGGCTGGGATCCGGTGATCGCGCCCGATCGTAGGGACGCGGACGTGCCCGCACGAGGACGCGCGGGCGAACAGCCGGCGAAGGCACGTCGACGGCGGGAGGCGCGCGCAGAGCGGTGAACGCAGAGTGAACCCCGTGCGCGGGGGATGGCCGACCCGGGTATCGTCCTGCAGTCATGCGGCCGGACGCATGACCATGACCTAATGGAGGGGAAGTTGTCCCGATTCGCACTGTTGAAGGTGCTGCTCGGCCCGCTGCTGTGGCTCTTCTTCCGCCCACGGGTCGAGGGCGGCGGCAACGTTCCGGAGAACGGTCCGGTGATCCTGGCCGGCAACCACCTGACCTTCATCGACTCGATCATCCTGCCGCTGATCAGCCGGCGGCAGGTGTTCTTCATCGGCAAGGACGAGTACGTCACGGGCCGCAGCCTGAAGGGCCGGGCGATGGCGTGGTTCTTCACGGCGGTCGGCATGATCCCCGTGGACCGCGACGGCGGCCACGGCGGGGTGGCGGCGCTGATGACCGGGCGGCGCGTGCTGGAGGAGGGGCAGGTCTTCGGGATCTACCCCGAGGGCACCCGCTCCCCCGACGGCCGGCTCTACCGGGGGCGCACGGGCATCGCCCGGCTGACGCTGATGACGGGCGCGCCGGTGGTGCCGTTCGCGATGATCGGCACGGACCGGGTGCAGCCGGGGGGCCGCGGGCTGCCGCGGATCGGGCGGGGGCGGCGGATCACCGTCCGCTTCGGCCAGCCGCTGGACTTCTCGCGGTACGAGGGCATGGACCGCGACCGCTACGTGCTGCGGGCCGTCACCGACGAGGTGATGACCGAGGTGATGCGGCTCTCCGGGCAGGAGTACGTGGACATGTACGCCACGAAGGTGAAGGCGGCGTAGGGGTTCTCCCCCACCCGCCCGCCCCCTGGACCCCGGAGGAATCCCCGCGTCCGGACCGTGGTTCGCCACGGCGGAAACCGCGAGACGGGGACGAGGGCGCGGCGCAGGACCTCCGCACGTGCGCGTGGCCCCGCCGAGGATGCGTCAGGTCCAGGCCATGGCCGAGCGGTGGCGCCAGTAGGCGTCGGGCGGCTCGGCGACCTCTGCCAGGCGCGCCAACTGCTCCTCCTCCAGGCGGAGGCGGACCGCGGCGAGGTTGCTCGCGAGCTGCGGCACGGTGGCAGCGCCGGAGAGGACGACGCCGGCCCACGGCTGGTGCAGCACGGCGGCGAGCGCGAGGGTGTCGGTCCCCGCTCCCGTCTCGCGCGCGAGATCGCGCAGCGCGGGCGGGGCGGCGTCGGGCGCCAGGCGGCCGTTGGCCATGGCCTCCTTGACGATGACGGTCAGGCCGGCCGCGTGCGCCTCGGCGAGCGCCTCACCGGCCGAGGGCTCCAGCAGGTTGAAGGTGGCCTGCACGGTGGTGAACAGCGGACGCCCGCCGCGCGTGAGGCGCAGCGCCGCGCGGATCGCCTCCGCCTGGCCCGGCCCGGAGGTGGACAGCCCGACGCTCACGCCCGCCTCCGCCAGGCCCTCCAGCCGCGCCAGCACGCCCGGGTCGCTCAGCGCCGGGCTCTCCGGGGTGACGGAGTGGATCTGGTACAGGTCGAGCCGGTCGCCCAGCAGCGCCCGGGTCTCGGCGTACTGGCGGTCGAGCGTGCCGGCGCCGTGGTCCTTCACCTCGTGCACCTCGGCGTCGGCTCGCCAGCCCGCCGTGTAGGTGTAGCCCCACTTGCTGCCGACGACCACGTCGGTGACCTCCGGGCGGGCGCGCAGCCAGCCGGCGAGGAACTCCTCGGCGCGGCCGTAGGAGCGGGCCGCGTCCAGGTAGCGCACGCCGCCGGCGTGGGCGGCGTCCAGCAGCCGGTGGGTGCGCTCGCGCAGCGCGTCCGGGGTGCGCTCGGCCGGGAGGTCCCGGGCCCGCCCGAGGTTGAGGTAGCCGGGCCTGCCGACGGCGGCCAGGCCCAGGCCGACGCGGGCGGTGGGGGTGGCCCGGGGGTCGAAGCGGGTGAACGCCACGGCGTCACGACCTCCTGACGGTGCCGACGATGTCGACGGTGTGTGGTGAGGGTGGGGCAGTCACGGTACCCAGCGCGCACCTACGCTGTCGGGACGTCGAGGGAGAGGCGGCTGAGACGAACGTGACCGACGCGACGAACGAGACGAACACGACGACCGGGGCAGAGCGGCCCGCGCGGCCGGTGCGCTGGGGCATCCTGGCGACCGGATCCATCGCCGCGTCGTTCACCGAGGACCTCGGCCGGTTGCCGGACGCCGAGGTGGCGGCGGTGGGCTCCCGCTCGACGGCGGCGGCCGAGGCGTTCGCCCGCCGCTTCAACATCCCGCGCGCCCACGGCAGCTGGGCGGAGCTGGCCGCCGACCCCGGCGTTGACGTGGTGTACGTGGCGACCCCGCAGAACGCCCACCACACCGCCGTCCGCGAGTGCCTGCTGGCGGGCAAGGCGGTGCTGTGCGAGAAGCCGTTCACCCTCAGCGAGGCGGAGGCCAAGCCGCTGGTGGCGCTCGCCCGGGAGCGGGGCGTCTTCCTCATGGAGGGCATGTGGACGTACTGCAACCCGGTGATCCGGCGGATGACCGACCTGGTGCGCGACGGCGCCATCGGCGAGGTGCGGGCGGTGCACGCCGACTTCGGGCTGTCCGGCCTCGCCCCGGGCCACCGGCTGCTCGACCCGGCCCGCGGCGGCGGCGCGCTGCTGGACATCGGCGTCTACCCGGTGTCCTTCGCGCACCTGGTCCTCGGCGAGCCCGAGGAGGTGGCGGCCTGGGCGCGGCTGGCGGACGGCGTGGACGAGAACACCGGGATCCTGCTGGGCTACGCCTCGGGCGCGCTGGCCGCGCTCAGCTGCTCGCTCGTCGCGGACACGCCGCTGCGCGCGTCGGTGACCGGGACCCAGGGCCGGATCGAGTTCCCCCGCGGCTTCTTCTTCGCCGAGCGGTTCGTGCTGCACCGGCGGGGCGCCGAGCCCGAGGAGTTCACCGGGCCCGCCCCGGGGCGCACCTTCGTCCACCAGGCGGCCGAGGTGATGCGCGCGCTGCGGGCGGGCGAGCTGGAGTCGCCGCTGGTGCCGCTGGAGGGGAGCCTGGCGGTGATGCGCACGCTGGACGCGGTGCGCGACCGGATCGGGCTGCGCTTCCCGGGGGAGCCCGGCGACGAGTTTTCCGAAGCATCGTCGACATGAATGGGAAACGCCTGCCTCATACTGTCACTTCATGGCGGACATATTCGACTCGTACACGATGGCGGGCGCGTGGGACGAGATGTTCGAGGGTCCAGGGGTGGTGCGCGCCGCCTACGAGCCGGTGTTCGCGGCGTTGCAGCCCCTGGACACCGCGGACCTGGCGTTCCGCGCCGAGCAGATGGCCCGGTCGTTCACCGACCGGGGCGTGACCTACGCCCACGCCGGGGAGGAACGTCCCTTCCCCCTCGACCTGGTGCCGCGCATCCTCGACGCGCTGGAGTGGGACACCATCGTGCGCGGCGTGCGGCAGCGCATCCGCGCGCTGGAGGCGTACCTCGGCGACGCCTACGGCGGCTGCCAGGTCTTCGAGGACGGCGTGGTGCCCTACCGGCTGCTGCACTCCTCGCCGCACTACCACCGGGCGGCGCACGGCGTGCAGCCGCCGGGCGGGGTGCGCGTCCACGTCGCCGGGATCGACCTGGTGCGCGACGTGGACGGCGCGTTCCGGGTGCTGGAGGACAACGTCCGCGTGCCGTCCGGCGTTTCCTACGTCATCGAGAACCGGCGGGCGATGACGCGGGTCTTCCCCGCGCTCTTCGCGGAGGCGCCGGTGCGGCCGGTGGACGAGTACCCGCAGCGGCTGCTGGCCGCGCTGCGCGCCGCCGCGCCCGAGGGCGTGGACGATCCGGTGGTCGTGGTGCTCACCCCCGGGGTGCACAACGCCGCCTACTTCGAGCACGCGCTGCTGGCCCGGCTGATGGGAGTGCAGCTCGTCGAGGGCCGCGACCTGGTGTGCTCGGGCAACCGCGTCAGGATGCGCACCACGCGCGGCGAGGCGCCGGTGCACGTGGTCTACCGGCGGCTGGACGACGACTTCCTCGATCCGCTGCACTTCCGGCCGGACTCGGTGATCGGCTGCCCGGGGATCATGACGGCGGCGCGGGCGGGCACCGTCACGCTGGCGAACGCCGTGGGCAACGGCATCGCCGACGACAAGCTGCTGTATACCTACGTGCCCGAGCTGATCCGCTACTACCTGGGCGAGGAGCCGGTGCTGCCCAACGTGGAGTCCTACCGGCCCGAGGAGCCGGGCCAGCTGGAGGCGGTGCTCGACCAGCTCGGCTCGCTCGTGCTCAAGCCGGTGGACGGCGCGGGCGGCGCGGGCATCGTCATCGGCCCGCAGGCCGACCGCGCCACCCTCGACCGGCTGCGCGCGCAGGTGATGGCCAACCCCCGGGGCTGGATCGCGCAGCGGCCGGTGATGCTGTCCACCTCGCCGACGCTGACCGGCGGCGGCATCGCGCCGCGCCACGTGGACCTGCGGCCGTTCGCGGTCAACGACGGCCGCGACGTCTGGCTGCTGCCCGGCGGCCTGACGCGGGTGGCGCTCGGGGAGGGCAGCCTGGTGGTCAACTCCAGCCAGGGCGGCGGCTCCAAGGACACCTGGGTGCTGCCGCGCCACCGCGTGCCGGGCGCCGCCACCCGGTCGGTGCTCACCGCCATCGCCGAGGGCGACGAGCTGCCGCCGCCGCGCGACGTGGCGCCGCGCGAGCTGGGGCCGGCCGCGGCGGCGCGGGGAGGCCAGCAGTGAGCATGCCGACCACCGCCGACGTGATGCTGTCGCGGATCGCCGAGTCGCTGTTCTGGACCGGGCGCTACGTGGAGCGGGCCGACGACACCGCGCGCATCCTCGACGCCTACCTGCACCGCCTGCTGGAGGATCCCTGGAGCGACGAGGACGCCGCCTGCCGCTCGCTGCACGCCATCCTCGGCGTGGCGCCCCATCCCGACCGCCCCTGCGACATCGACCAGGTGCTGGAGCATCTGGCGTTCGACCGCGACGGCGGCGGCGCGATCGAGGGCGCCCTCGGCGCGGCGCGGGAGAACGCCCGCCGCGCGCGCGAGGTGGTCTCCACGGAGATGTGGGAGTGCCTGAACTCCACCTGGCACAGCCTGGGCGAGCACCGGGCCGCCGCCCGCCGCACCGGGCCGCACGCCTACCTGGGGGCGATACGCAACCGGGCGGCGCTCTTCTTCGGCCTGGCCGACTCGACGATGAGCCGCGACGACGGCTGGCGGTTCGTGGTGCTGGGCCGCAGTCTGGAGCGCGTCGACATGACGGCGCGGCTGCTGGCGGTGCGGGTGCTGGCGGCCGTGCACGCCCCCGACTGGCCGACGCTGCTGGGGGCCAGCGGCGCGGTGGAGTCGTTCCTGCGGACGCACGGCGGGTCGGGCGACGCGGCGAGCGTCGCCGGGTTCCTGCTGCTGAACCGGGACTTCCCGCGCTCGGTGCGGCACGCGCTGGCCACGGCCGAGCGGTGCCTGGCCGAGCTGGGAGACGGCGCGGGCGGGCGCGGGCGCGACCCGTACGGCCGGCCCGACCCGGCGCTGCTGCCGATCGGCCGGATGCGGACGCGCCTCGAGTACCTGGACCCCTCGCAGCTCGGCGGCGTGCTGCCGGGCCTGCTGCGGGAACTCCAGGACGCCTGCGGCGAGTCGGCCGCCGCCGTGGCCGAGCGGTACTTCCCCTACGACGGCCCGGTGGCCTGGTCCCAGGAGGGCGTGTGAGCGCGGAGGACGTCGGCGAGGGCGCGGGGCGCAGGCTGCGGATACGCCACGAGACGCGGGTGGAGTACGCCGGCGCGGCCAGCTCCTCCCACAACGAGCTGCGGATGACGCCGCTGACGCTGCCCGCGCAGACGACGCTGGACGCGCGGATCGAGATCGGCCCGGCCGCCCAGAGCTGGAGCTACTGGGACTACTGGGGCACGCGGGTGACGAGCTTCGACCTGATGGAGCCGCACGAGAGGCTCACCGTGGTGGCGACCAGCCTGGTGGAGACCGCTCCCCCGCCGCCGCTGCCGGAGGCGCCGGCGTGGGAGGCGATCGCGGATGCGCTGAACGCCACGCGGCTGGCGGAGTTCGGCTTCGCGACGCGGCGCACCACGGTCGAGGACGGCCCGGAGGAGGAGGCCCGCGCGGCCGTGCGCGGGCTGGGGCCGCACGACGCGGCGCTGGCCGTGGCCGGGCTGGTGCGGGACCGGGTGGCGTACCTCGCGGGCAGCACCGGGGTGCACACCGGGGCGCAGGAGGCGTGGACGCAGCGGGCGGGGGTGTGCCAGGACATCGCACACCTCACGGTGGCGCTGCTGCGCCGCGTCGGGCTGCCCGCCCGCTACGTCTCCGGCTACCTGCACCCCGACCCCGAGGCCGAGCCCGGCCGGGTGGTGGCGGGCGAGAGCCACGCGTGGGTGGAGTACTGGGCCGGGGGCTGGGTCGGCTACGACCCCACCAACCGGACCCGGCCCGGCGTCTCGCACGTCGTCGTGGCGCGGGGCCGGGAGTACGGCGACGTGGTGCCGCACAAGGGCGTGTACCACGGGGCGCCCAGCGGCCCGCCACGGGTGACGGTGGAGTTCACCCGGCTCACGTAGCTCAGGCGCCGGCGCCCCGCGAGGCCCACGCGCGCTGGGCGGCCAGGTCCTGCTTCGCCTCGGCGAGCTGGACGGCGACGGCCGACGGCGCGGTGCCGCCACGGGCGGAGCGGGCGGCGAGCGAGCCCGCGACGCTCAGCACCGACCGCACGTCCGGGGTGAGGTGCGGGGAGATCTTGGCGAACCGCTCGTCGGTGAGCTCGTCGAGCTCGATGCCCTCGGCCTCGCACGCCTTCACGCACTCCCCCGCGACCTCGTGGGCGTCGCGGAACGGCACGCCCCGCCGCACCAGCCACTCGGCGATGTCGGTGGCGAGCGAGAACCCGGCCGGGGCCAGCTCGGCCATGCGCTCGGTGTGCACGGTGAGGGTGGCGATCATGCCGGTGAACGCGGGCAGCAGGACCTCCAGCTGGTCGCAGGAGTCGAAGACGGGCTCCTTGTCCTCCTGCAGGTCGCGGTTGTACGCCAGCGGCAGCGCCTTGAGGGTGGCCATCAGCCCGGTGAGGTTGCCGATCAGGCGCCCGGACTTGCCGCGCGCCAGCTCGGCGATGTCCGGGTTCTTCTTCTGCGGCATGATCGAGCTGCCGGTGGAGAAGGCGTCGTGGAGCGTGACGAAGGAGAACTCCTTGGTGCTCCAGAGGATGACCTCCTCGGCGATGCGGGAGACGTCCACGCCGATCATCGCGGTGATGAAGGCGAACTCGGCGACGAAGTCGCGGGAGGCGGTGCCGTCGATGGAGTTGGCCGCCGAGCCGCCCTCGAAGCCGAGGTCGGCGGCGACCGCCTCCGGGTCCAGGCCGAGGGAGGAGCCGGCCAGCGCCCCCGAGCCGTACGGCGAGACGGCGGTGCGCTCGTCCCACTGCCGCAGCCGCTGCGCGTCCCGGGCCAGGGCCTGGACGTGGGCGAGCACGTGGTGGGCGAAGAGCACGGGCTGGGCGTGCTGGAGGTGGGTGCGGCCGGGCATGGCGGCGTCGGGGTGGGCCTCGGCCAGGCCGATCAGCGCCTCCTCGAGGTCGGCGACGAGCCCGGCGACGGCGCGTGCGTGGTCCCGCAGGTACATGCGGAAGAGGGTGGCGACCTGGTCGTTGCGGGAGCGCCCGGCGCGCAGCTTGCCGCCCAGCTCGGGGCCGAGGCGTTCCAGCAGGCCGCGTTCCAGGGCGGTGTGCACGTCCTCGTCGGCTTGCGTGCCGGTGAAGGAGCCGTCGGCCACGTCGGCGGCGAGCCGGTCGAGCCCGGCGAGCATCCGCGTCAGCTCGTCGTCGCTCAGCAGCCCGGCGCGGTGCAGCACCCGGGCGTGGGCGCGGGAGCCCGCGATGTCGTAGGGGGCCAGCCGCCAGTCGAAGTGGACCGAGGCGCTCAGCCGCTCCAGGGCCTGGGCCGGCCCGTCGGCGAACCGGCCGCCCCACAGGCGTACGTCCGGCTGTGTCGTGTCGTCGTGTGCGTCGGTCACTGGGTCAGGTCCCGCCTGCTCGCGATCCGGCTGGACATGCCGAAGATCTCGATGAATCCCTTGGACAGGGACTGGTCGAAGCTGTCGCCGGTGTCGTAGGTGGCGAGGCTGAAGTCGTACAGCGACTGGGCGGAGCGGCGGCCGGTGACGACGGCGCGGCCGCCGTGGAGGGTCATCCGGATGTCTCCGCTGACGTGCCGGCTGGCCTCGGTGACGAAGCCGTCCAGGGCGCGCTTCAGGGGGGAGAACCACATGCCGTCGTAGACGAGCTCGGCCCAGCGCTGCTCGACCTGCCGCTTGTAGCGGGCGAGTTCGCGCTCGACCGTGACGTTCTCCAGCTCCTGGTGGGCGGTGATCAGCGCGATGGCGCCGGGGGCCTCGTACACCTCGCGGGACTTGATGCCGACGAGCCGGTCCTCGACCATGTCGATCCGGCCGACGCCCTGGGCGCCGGCCCGCTCGTTCAGCTCGGTGACGGCCTGGAGCGGGGTGACCGGGCGGCCGTCGACGGCGACCGGGGCGCCCGCCTCGAAGGTGATGACGACCTCGTCCGGCTCCCGGGGGGCGGCCGGGTTCCGGGTGTACTCGTAGACGTCCTCGACCGGCGCGTTCCAGATGTCCTCCAGGAAGCCGGTCTCGACGGCCCGCCCGAAGAGGTTGGCGTCGATGGAGTAGGGCGACTTCTTGGTGGTGGCGATCGGCAGCCCCTTGTCCTCGGCGAACGCGATGGCCCTGTCGCGGGTCATGGCGTAGTCGCGGACGGGCGCGATGCACGTCAGGTCCGGGGCGAGGGCGGCGATGCCTGCCTCGAACCGCACCTGGTCGTTGCCCTTGCCGGTGCAGCCGTGGGCGACGGTGTCCGCGCCGTGCGCGCGGGCGGCCGCGGCGAGGTGCTTGACGATGAGGGGCCGGGAGAGCGCGGAGACCAGCGGATAGCGGTCCATGTACAGCGCGTTGGCCCTGATCGCGGGCAGGCAGTACCCCTCGGCGAACTCGTCCCGGGCGTCGACGACCTCCGCCTCGACCGCGCCGCAGGCGAGCGCCCGCTTGCGGATGACGTCGAGGCTCTCGCCGCCCTGGCCGACGTCGACGGCGACGGCGATGACCTCCGCGCCGGTGGCCTCGGCGATCCAGCCGACGCAGACGGAGGTGTCCAGGCCACCGGAGTAGGCCAGGACGACGCGCTCGGTCACGGTGTCTCCTTCGGAATCCATGCATGGACTGGAATAATTATGCGGAGCTGTGCATGATTCGTCAAACCGGAGGCGTCCGCGCCGTCCGGGGACCGATACTTCCCCCATGGGTAAGTCATACGAGCGCATCACGGGCAGGCTTCGGACATTCATCGAAGAGCAACGCGTCTTCTTCACCGCCACCGCCCCGCTCTCCGCCTCGGGCACCGTCAACCTCTCTCCCAAGGGCCTCACCGGTTCCTTCGCGGTGCTCGACGAACGCACCGTCGCCTACCTGGACTTCGCCGGCTCCCACTCCGAGACCATCGCCCACCTGCGGGAGAACGGCCGCATCACGCTCATGTGGTGCGCCTTCACCGGCCCGCCGACCGTCGTGCGCGTCCACGGCCGCGGCGAGCCCGTCTTCCGCGACGACCCGCGCTTCCCCGAGCTGCTGGCGCGCTTCCCCGCCATCGACCACACGCGGCACGGCCTGCGCGCGATCATCGTCGTCACCGCCGAGGAGATCCGCGACAGCTGCGGCTTCGCCGTGCCGTTCATGACCTACGAGGGCGACCGGCCGCTGCACGGCTCCCGCTTCGAGCGGGAGACGGACGAGACGCTGGACGAGTACTTCCACAAGAAGGAGTACAGCGCCCGCAGCATGGACGGCCTGCCCGGCCTGCCGCTGCCCCTGCCGCCCCTTCCCGCGGCCGCCGCGACCCCGGGAGGTGACGATGCTGAGCGCCCCGCTCGGTGACGGCGCCGAGCTGCGGCCCCTGGAGCCGTGGCAGGCCGCGGAGCTCGCGGCGTACACCGACCGCGTGCGCGAGCACCTGACGCCCTGGCTGCCCTGGGCGCACGACGTGACCGACACCGAGTCGGCCCGGCGGTTCCTGCGGCGGTACGCCGAACGCCAGGCCGCCGACGAGGGCCGGATCTACGGCATCTGGCAGGGCGAGGACCTGCTGGGCGGCATGATCTTCCGGCTCTTCAACACCGAGGAGGGCTCCTGCGAGCTCGGCGCGTGGCTGGCGCCCGAGGCGCAGGGCCGGGGCCTGGTGACCCGGGCAGCCTCCCTCATGATCGACTGGGCCGTCGGCGCGCGCGGCATCACGCGCGTGGAGTGGCTGGTCAGTCCGGCCAACGCCCCCAGCATCGCCGTCGCCAAGCGGCTGGGGATGACGCACGAGGGGACGCTGCGCAGCGTCTTCGCCATGGGCGGCCGGCGGCACGACCTCCAGATGTGGTCCGTGCTCGCCGAGGAGTGGCGGCGGCGCGGCGGCAGCGGCGGACGGGCGCGTCCCGTCGGTTCCGATCACTCACACGGGTGATTGGCGCGCGCGTCGCGCGACTCCGCGCCAGGCCTTGGCCTGAGCGGAACAGCAGGTCAGCTCCGTTACCCTGCGGCGGACGGCGCGAAGCGGGCAGGGGACGGCGCACGCGGCGGGGCGCGCGCGCCGTTTCCGCCGACCGGCCGGGCGGTCAAGCTGAAGTGGCAGATCAGCCTGCGAGGGAGTCCTGTGATGCCCGTACACCTCGGCCTGCCCGCGCCGCCCGCCCCGCCCCGCCGCGCCACCCGCCACGTCATGGTCGGCGCGGTCCCGGTCGGTGGCGGCGCCCCGATCTCCGTGCAGTCCATGACGACCACCGTGACCGCCGACGTCGACGCCACCCTTCAGCAGATCGCCGAACTCACCGCGGCCGGCTGCCAGATCGTCCGCGTCGCCGTCCCCTCCCGGGACGACGCAGACGCGCTGGCCGTCATCGCCCGCAAGTCGCAGATCCCGGTGATCGCCGACATCCACTTCCAGCCGAAGTACGTCTTCGCCGCCATCGACGCCGGCTGCGCCGCCGTCCGCGTCAACCCCGGCAACATCAAGCGCTTCGACGACAAGGTCAAGGAGATCGCCAAGGCCGCCACCGCCGCCGGCATCCCGATCCGCATCGGCGTCAACGCCGGCTCGCTCGACCCCAGGCTGCTCGCCAAGCACGGCCGGGCGACGCCCGAGGCGCTGGTGGAGTCCGCCCTGTGGGAGTGCTCGCTCTTCGAGGAGCACGGCTTCACCGACATCAAGATCTCCGTCAAACACCACGACCCCGCCACGATGGTCGCCGCCTACCGGCTGCTCGCCGAGCGCTGCGACTACCCCCTGCACCTCGGCGTCACCGAGGCGGGCCCGCTGCTGCAGGGCTCCATCAAGTCGGCGGTCGCGTTCACGCAGCTCCTCACCGAGGGCATCGGCGACACCATCCGGGTCTCGCTCTCCGCCCCGCCGGTGGAGGAGATCAAGGCGGGCGTGGGCATCCTCGCCTCGCTCGGGCTGCGCGAGCGCTCGCTGGAGATCGTCTCCTGCCCGTCCTGCGGCCGGGCCCAGGTGGACGTCTACCGGCTGACCGAGCAGGTGGCGGCGGCGTTCGACGGCTTCCCGCACCCGCTGCGCGTCGCGGTGATGGGCTGCGTCGTCAACGGGCCGGGCGAGGCGCGCGAGGCCGACCTCGGGGTGTCCTCCGGCAACGGCAAGGGGCAGATCTTCGTCAGGGGGCGTACGGTCCGCACCGTCCCCGAGTCGGGGATCGTGGAGGCGCTGGTCGAGGAGGCGCTGCGCCTGGCCGAGGAGACGGAGACCGCGGCAGAGCCCGTGCGGGCGACAGATCCGGAGCCGGCCGAGCCGGGAGGGCCGTCATGACGACCACCGCCGAGACCACCGGGCGGGACCACCCGCTGACGGCGCGGGAGGCGCTGCGGCGCACGCGCGCCCTGCTCGACCCGGCACTGCGTTCCTGGGTCGAGCGGCTGCCCGGCCCCGTGGCCCGGGTCGCCTCCTACCACTTCGGCTGGACCGACAGCGAGGGCCGGCCCGACAACGCCCCGGCCGGGAAGGCGCTGCGGCCCGCCCTGGTCTTCGGCTGCGCCGAGGCGGTGGGCGGCACCGCCGAGGCGGCGCTGGCCCCGGCCGTCGCCGTGGAGCTGGTGCACAACTTCTCGCTGCTCCACGACGACATCCTGGACCGCGACACCACGCGCCGTCACCGGCCCACCGCCTGGACGGTGTTCGGCATCCCCGCCGCGCTGCTGGCCGGGGACGCGCTGCTGAGCCACGCCAGCCGGGTGCTGGGCGACCAGCCGGACGAGTCGCGCGCGGGCACCGGCATCAGGTGGCTGAGCGAGGCGACGATCTCGCTGATCGAGGGCGAGCAGACGGACGTCAGCTTCGAGGAGCGCTCGCACGTCCCGCTGGCCGAGTGCCTGGCGATGACCGAGCGGAAGACGGCGGCGCTGCTGGAGTACTCCTGCGCGCTGGGCTCGCTGTGGGCCGGCGGGTCGCCGGAGCAGACCGAGGCGCTGCGGCGGTTCGGCAGGCACCTGGGCATGGCGTTCCAGCTCGCCGACGACCTGCTCGGCATATGGGGCGACCCGGACGTCACCGGCAAGCCGGCCGGCGCGGACCTGGCCAGCCGCAAGAAGTCGCTGCCGGTGGTGGCGGCGCTGGACTCCGGCACGCCGGCGGGTCGCAGGCTCGCCGAGCTGTACGCCGCCCCCTCCGGCGGGGAAGCGGGCGAGGTGACGCTGCTGGCCGATCTCGTGGTGGAGGCGGGCGGGCGGTCCTGGGCGGAGGCGACGGCCGAGGAGGAGCTGAGCCTGGCGCTGGACTCCCTGCGGGTGGCCGAGCCCGCCGAGCCGGCGGCGGCCTGCCTGGCGGCGCTGGCACGCCTGGCCTGCCGCCGGGACCGGTGAGGCCCGGCGGCCGTCACGGCTCGTCCGACTGCTGTTCCTTCTCCTTCTGCGCCAGGCGCAGCAGGTGGTCGGCGAGGGCCTGGCCGCCCTCGGGGTCGCGGCTGATGAGCAGCAGGGTGTCGTCGCCCGCGATGGTGCCGAGGATGTGGTGGAGCTCCGCCTGGTCGATGGCGGAGGCGAGGAACTGTGCCGCGCCGGGCGGGGTGCGGGCCACCACCAGGTTGGCCGAGGCCTCGGCGGAGATCAGCAGCTCACCGGCGAGCCTGGCCATCCGTTCCTCCTTCGCCGACTCCCCCAGGGGCACCTGGGGGGTGCGGAACCCGCCCTCGCTGGGCACGGCGTAGATCAGCTCCCCGCCGGTGTTGCGGATCTTCACCGCGCCCAGGTCGTCCAGGTCGCGGCTGAGCGTCGCCTGCGTGACGCTCAGCCCGTCGTCGGCGAGGAGCTTCGCCAGCTGGCTCTGGGAACGCACCGGCTGCTTGCCCAGGATCTCCACGATCCGGCGGTGACGGGCGGTGCGCGTCTGGGGCACGGACGGCCCGTTGTGGTGCCGATCCTGCGTCATGCTCCCTCTCCGGGTCGGGTCATCGGTGCGCCGCGGACTCCCCCGCGGCATCCACGTCCACGGCATCGAGAACGCCGGGCAGCGTCGCGAGGAACGCGTCCACCTCGGCGTCGCCGATGATCAGCGGCGGCGCGAGGCGCACCACGTCGGGTGCGACGGCGTTCACGAGCACTCCGGCGTCCTGTGCCGCCTGCTGCACGCGGGGCGCGAGCGGCTCGGTGAGCACGATACCCAGCAGCAGGCCGCTGCCCCGGACGCGGTCCACCAGCGGGTGTCCGAGATTCCAGATGCCGTCCCGCAGCCGCTCGCCGGTCTCCTTGACGCGCTGCAGGAGGTTCTCGGACTCGATGGTGTCGAGGACCGCGAGCGCGGCGGCGCAGGAGACCGGGTTGCCGCCGAAGGTGGAGCCGTGCCGGCCGGGGCCGAGCAGCTCGGCCGCCTCGCCGAAGGCCAGGGTCGCGCCGATGGGCAGCCCCGCGGCCAGGCCCTTGGCGAGGGTGATGACGTCGGCCTCGACGCCCTCGGCCTGGCCGGCGAACCAGTGGCCGGTCCGGCCGATGCCGGTCTGCACCTCGTCCAGCACGAGGAGGGTGCCGGTCGCGCGGGTGATCTCGCGGGCGGCGGCCAGGTAGCCCTCGGGCGGCACGATCACGCCGTTCTCGCCCTGGATGGGCTCGATGACGACCAGCGCGGTGTCGGTGGTGACGGCGCCGGCCAGGGCCTCGGCGTCGCCGTAGGGCACGTGGGTGACGTCGCCGGGCAGCGGGTGGAAGCCCTCCTGCTTCTTCGACTGGCCGGTGAGGGCGAGGGCGCCCATGGTGCGGCCGTGGAAGCCGCCGCTGGCGGCGACCATGTGGGGGCGGCCGGTGAGCCGGCCGATCTTGAACGCCGCCTCGACCGACTCGGCCCCGGAGTTGGAGAAGTAGACGCGGCCGGCGCGGCCGGCGAGGGCGAGCAGCCGCTCGGCGAGGGCGACGGGCGGCTCGGCGACGAAGAGGTTGGAGACGTGGCCGAGCAGCGCGACCTGGTCGGAGACGGCCCGGACGACGGCGGGGTGGCCGGTGCCGAGCGAGTTGACGGCGATGCCGGCGACGAAGTCGAGGTACGCCCGGCCGTCGGCGTCGTAGAGCGTGGCGCCCTCGCCGTGGGTGATGGCGAGGCGGGGGGTGCCGTAGTTGTCCATCAGGACGTTCTGCCAGCGGGTGGTCAGCTCCCGGTTGCTCATCCCTGCTCTCCCTGCGGCCGTTCGTCCGGCACGACCATCGTGCCGATCCCCTCGTCGGTGAAGATCTCCAGCAGGATCGCGTGCTGGACGCGCCCGTCGATGACGCGCGCGGTGCGTACGCCGTGCCGCACGGCGTACACGCAGCCCTCCATCTTGGGCACCATGCCGCTGGCCAGGTCGGGCAGCAGCTTCTCCAGCTCGCTGACGGTCAGCCGGCTGATCACCTCGTCGCTGGCGGGCCAGTCGGCGTACAGGCCCTCGACGTCGGTGAGGACCATCAGCGTCTCGGCGCCGAGCGCGGCGGCGAGGGCGGCCGCGGCGGTGTCGGCGTTGACGTTGTAGACGTGGTGGTCGTCGGCGCTGCGGGCGATGGAGGAGATGACCGGGATGCGGCCGTCGTCCAGGAGCGCCGCGATGGCGCCGGTCTCGATGGCGGTGATCTCGCCGACGCGGCCTATGTCGACGGGCTCGCCGTCGACGTCGGCGAAGTGCTGGGTGGCGGTCATCAGGTGGGCGTCCTCGCCGGTCATGCCGACGGCGAGCGGGCCGTGCCGGTTGAGCAGGCCCACGAGCTCGCGCTGCACCTGGCCGGCCAGGACCATGCGCACCACGTCCATGGTCTCGGGGGTGGTGACGCGCAGTCCGGCGCGGAACTCGGAGGTCAGGCCCAGCCGGTCGAGATGGGCGTTGATCTGCGGGCCGCCGCCGTGGACGACGACCGGGCGCAGGCCGGCGTGCCGGAGGAAGACGACGTCCTGGGCGAACGCGGCCTTGAGGGCGTCGTCCACCATGGCGTTGCCGCCGAACTTGATGACGACGGTCTTGCCGTGGTGGCGGGTGAGCCAGGGCAGCGCCTCGATGAGGATCTGCGCCTTGGGAAGGGCGGTGTGCTTGCGGGTCGTGCCCGTGGTGGTCGTCATGTGGAGTAGGCGCTGTTCTCGTGGACGTAGTCGGCGGTCAGGTCGTTGGTCCAGATGGTGGCGGAGTGCTCGCCGGCGGCGAGGTCGGCGGTGATGGTGACCTCGCGGAAGCGCATGTCCACCCGGTCGCGGTCCTCGCCGACCGAGCCGTTCTTGCAGACCCAGACGCCGTTGATGGCGACGTTCAGCCGGTCGGGCTCGAAGACGGCGCCGGTGGTGCCGATGGCGGACAGCACCCGGCCCCAGTTGGGGTCCTCGCCGTGGAGGGCGCACTTGAGGAGGTTGTTGCGGGCGATGGAGCGGCCCGCCTCGACGGCGTCGGCCTCGCTGGCGGCGTTCACCACGTCGATCCGGACGTCCTTGGAGGCGCCCTCGGCGTCGCGGACGAGCTGGAGGGCGAGGTCGGCGCAGACGGCGCGGACGGCCTCGGCGAACGCGGGGTGCGGCGGCGTGGCGCCGGAGGCGCCGGAGGTCAGCAGCAGCACGGTGTCGTTGGTGGACATGCAGCCGTCGGAGTCGACGCGGTCGAAGGTGGTGCGGGTGGCGGCGCGCAGCGCCTGGTCGAGGGCGGCGGAGTCGAGGTCGGCGTCGGTGGTGAGGACGACGAGCATGGTGGCCAGGCCCGGGGCGAGCATGCCCGCGCCCTTGGCCATGCCGCCGACGGTGAAGCCGTCGCCGGTGACGACGGCGGTCTTGTGGACGGTGTCGGTGGTCTTGATGGCGATGGCGGCCTTCTCGCCGCCGTGCGGGGAAAGTTCCTTTGCCGCCTTGTCGACTCCGGGCAGCAGGCGGTCCATGGGGAGGCGTACGCCGATGAGGCCGGTGGAGGCGACGGCGACCTCGGCGGCGCTCACGCCGAGGGCGGCGGCGGCGCGTTCGGCGGTGGCGTGGGTGTCCTGGAAGCCGAGGGGGCCGGTGCAGGCGTTGGCGCCGCCGGAGTTGAGGACGACGGCGGAGACCCGGCCGCCGGCGAGGACCTGTTCGGACCAGACGACGGGGGCCGCCTTGACGCGGTTGCTGGTGAAGACGCCGGCGGCGTCCAGCCGGGGCCCGGTGTTGACGACGAGGGCCAGGTCGGGATCGCCGCTGTCCTTGAGCCCGGCGGCGACGCCCGCCGCCGTGAATCCCTGCGCGGCCGTGACGCTCACTGTGCTCTCCTGTTCGCTCCGCCGCGGCAGCGGCTCATGTCACCGTCGCCCGCGCGGCATCCCGCGGGCATCAACCTCACCCGCGGCCCGGCAGCCGCACGTGCGACGCTCACTGTGCTCTCCTGTTCGCTTCTCCGCCCGCGCGGCATCCCGCGGGCATCAACCTCACCCGCGGCCCGGCAGCCGCACGTGCGACGCTCACTGTGCTCTCCTGTTCGCTTCTCCGCCCGCGCGGCATCCCGCGGGCATCAACCTCACCCGCGGCCCGGCAGCCGCGCGTGCGACGCTCACTGTGCTCTCCTGTTCGCTTCTCTGCCCGCGCGGCATCCCGCGGGCATCAACCTCACCCGCGGCCCGGCAGCCGCGCGTGCGACGCTCACGGAGCGACTCCGATCGTCGGCAGCCCCAGGTCCTCGGGGAGGCCGAGGGCGATGTTCATGCTCTGCACCGCGCCGCCCGCGGTGCCCTTGGTGAGGTTGTCGATGGCGCTGATGGCGACGACGCGGCCGGCGGCCTCGTCCAGGGCGACCTGGAGGAGCGCGGCGTTGGAGCCGTGGACGGCGGCGGTGGCGGGCCACTGGCCCTCCGGCAGCAGCCGGACGAACGGCTCGGCGGCGTACGCCTTGTCGTACGCCTCGCGCAGCGCGGCCGCGGTGGTGCCGGGCCGGGCGCGGGCGGTGCAGGTGGCGAGGATGCCGCGCGGCATCGGCGCGAGGGTGGGGGTGAAGGAGACGGTGACGCGCTCGCCCGCCACGGCGGAGAGGTTCTGGATCATCTCGGGGGTGTGGCGGTGGACGCCGCCGACGCCGTAAGGGCTCATGGAGCCCATGACCTCGCTGCCGAGCAGGTGCGGCTTGAGCGACCGCCCGGCGCCGGAGGTGCCGGAGGCGGCGACGATCACGGCCTCGGGCTCGGCCAGGCCGGCGGCGTACGCCGGGAAGAGCGCGAGGGTGACGGCCGTCGGGTAGCAGCCGGGGACCGCGACGCGCCTGGTCCCCCGGAGCGCGTCGCGGCTGCCGGGCAGCTCGGGCAGGCCGTAGGGCCAGGTGCCGGCGTGCGGGCTGCCGTAGTAGCGCTCCCAGTCGGCGGCCTCGCGCAGCCGGAAGTCGGCGCCGCAGTCGACGACGAGGGTGTCCTCGCCGAGTTGGCGGGCGATCTCGGCGGACTGCCCGTGGGGCAGGGCGAGGAACACCACGTCGTGCCCGGCCAGCGTCTCGGGCGTGGTCGGCTCAAGCATCCGCTCGGCGAGCGGCACCAGCTGCGGCTGGAGCGCGCCGAGCGGCTGGCCCGCGTTGGAGCCGCCGGTCAGGGATCCGATCTCGGCCTCGGGGTGCTGGAGCAGCAGACGCAGGAGCTCGCCCCCCGCGTAACCGCTCGCGCCCGCCACCGCAGCGCGCACTGTCATCGCCTCCTCGTGAGTATGGCATGACTATACGCACCACTGAAGTTTTATGCAATCGCGGGAGATGCGGGTGACCACGTGGCTGTTGTGACGAGGATCGATAGGTGGCCCTCCCGAGGGACAGATGGCCCCGAGGTCGCTTGCGGCCGGCCAATACCCAGGTGGGCCAGGTCAACGCGGCCCGCTGGGCGGGCGCCGCGTCGCGCCGGCTCAGGACTCGCGGCGCGAGGTCGCGGCCAGCGAGCCGAGGAGCGCGAGCGCCTCGCTGCTGGGCGAGGCGGGCTCCGCGTGGTAGACGACGAGTTCCTGGCCCGGGGCCGAGCGGACATCGAAGGTCTGCATGGTCAGCGTCAGCGGCCCGACGTCGCGGTGCTCGAAGCGCTTGTCCTCCAGCGCCTTGCCCCGGGCGTCGTGGCGGGCCCACAGCTCGGCGAACTCGGGGCTGCCGTCCAGCAGTTCGTTCAGCACCTGCCGCACCCGCGGGTCGTCGGGCGCCGCGCCGTGGCTGAGCCGGAGGCCGGCCACGGAGTTGCGGGCGACGTCGTGCCAGTCGCGGTAGAAGGCCCGGGCGGCCGGATCGGTGAACACGACGTGCATGAGGTTGCGCGAGTGTGCCCAGTCGTGGAAGAGCGCGTCGGCTATCTCGTTGGACGCCAAGACGTCGTAGGCGCGGTTGTAGACGATGGCCGGGTTGTGCGGCCAGGCGTCCATGAGCACCAGCAGGCTCGGCTCGACCCGGCCGGGCACCGCGGCAGCCCGGGCGCGCGGTCCGAGGCCGGCGAGCCGGAACAGGTGCAGGCGGCCGTCCTCCTCCAGCCGCAGGGCCGCGGCCAGCGCGTCGAGCACCTGCGCGGAGGGCGTGCGCTCCCGGCCCTGCTCCAGGCGTACGTAGTAGTCGGCGCTGACCCCCGCGAGCAGGGCCACCTCCTCCCGCCGAAGCCCCGGCACCCGGCGTTGCCCCGTGGCCGGAAGGTTCACCTCGGCCGGGGTGACGCGGGCGCGCCGGGCGGTGAGATAGGCGCCGAGCTCTGAGCGTGCCATGCGGCCATGCTAGGTCCGGGCGCTGCCGCTCTGCCTGGGAGCGCCGCACCCAGGAGGATTCCGCCTCTCCCGCGGGCGCTCCGGCCGGGCCAGCCTCGAGGTCATGACCACACAGCAACCCGAACGCGCCGAGCCGGCCGACCGCAAGGTCGTCCTCGTCACCGGCGCCAGCAGCGGCATCGGGGCGGCCGTCGCCGCACGACTCGTGGCAGAGGGGCACCGGGTCGTGGCCGGTGCGCGCCGCATCGACCGCCTGCGGGCCTTGGCGGAGAGCACGGCCGAGACGGCCAGCCGCTCCGGCGGCGGCCTGCAGCCGGTCCGTCTCGACGTGACGGACCGCGCGGACGTCGCCGCCTTCGTCCAGACCGCCCGCGACCGGCACGGCCGGGTCGACGTCCTCGTCGGCAACGCCGGCGTCATGCCCCTGTCGCGGCTGGATTCCCTGCTCGTCGACGAGTGGGACCGGATGATCGACGTGAACGTCCGCGGCCTGCTGCACGGCATCGCCGCGGCGCTGCCCGTGTTCACCGCGCAGCGCTCGGGGCACTTCGTCACGGTCGCGAGCACCGGCGCCCACGAGGTCGTGCCCACCGGCGCCGTCTACTGCGCCACCAAGTACGCGGCGTGGGCGATCACCGAGGGCCTGCGCCAGGAGACGGCCCCCTTCATCCGAGTCACGACCATCTCACCCGGAGTGGTCGAATCCGAGCTCGCCGACACCATCACCGAGCCCGGCGCCGCCGAGGCCATGCGCGCCTACCGGGCCCACGCGATCGGACCCGCCGCCATCGCCGGCGCGGTCTCCTACGCCCTCGCACAGCCGCCCGACGTCGACGTCAACGAGATCGTCGTACGCCCCGTCCGCCAGCGCTGACCCGCACCGACACGCACCGACACCGACCGGAGGAGCTCATGACCACGCCCCCGCACCGCCCCGCCGTCCCCGCGGCGTGGGACCTCACCTCACGGGTGGCCGTCGTGACCGGAGCCGCCCGCGGCATCGGCCACGCCACCGCCACGCTCCTGCGGGCCCGAGGCGCCCGACTGGTTGTCACCGACCGGTCCGAGGCAGTCGAGGAACTCGCCGCGGAGGACCCCGACAACGTGGCCGCGCTTGTCGGCGATGTCGCCGACGAGAACCTTGCCCGGGCCACCGCGGCGCTCGCGATCAGCCGCTTCGGCTCGCTCGACATCCTGGTCAACAACGCAGGCCGCACCCTGAACAAGCCGGTCACCGAGACCACCGTCGAGGACTTCGACGACATCCTGCGCGTCAACGCCCGCGGCAACTTCGTCCAGGCCCGTGAGGCGTTCCGCGCCATGGCGGCCGGTGGCGGCGGCACGATCATCTCGATCGCCTCCGTCTCGTCGCTCGTCGCCTTCGAGACGCAGACCGCCTACGCCGCGTCGAAGGGCGCCCTGGCCCAGATCACCCGGGTGCTGGCCATCGAGGGTGGCCCCAAGGGCATCCGCTCCAACGCCGTGCTACCCGGAGTCATCAACACCGACATCATGGAGGGCGTCGTCGACAACGGTCGCGAGATGCTCGCCTCGTTCGGCCCCGCGCACCCCGTCGGACGGATCGGGCGTCCCGAAGAGGTCGCGGAAGCCGTCGCCTTCCTGGCCTCCGACGCGGCCTCCTTCGTCACCGGCGCTCTCCTGACCGTCGACGGCGGCTGGACCGCCCAGTGACCATCGATGAGCCCCGCCTCCAGCAGCAGCACACGCACGCGGGTGAGCGCTTGAGTTGGCGGGGCTGAGCATGTGCTGTCCTCGACGACGATGCAGGCCGACGGGTGGACGCCCATCTGCTTGGCGGCGTGCAGGAACAGGTCGGGGGCCGGTTTGCCGTGGGCGACCTCACTGGCGCTGAAGATGCGGCCTTCGACGTATGGGTGGATCCCGGTGTGACCCAGGGTGTGGCGCATCGTGTCGTGGCTGACCGGAGGCCCGCTCACACAACGCTGATCCCGCGCGGGCCGAACGGGTGACGCGTGGCGGGCGGATCAAGCCTCAGCCCTTGACGGCCTCCGCGATCCGCAGCGCGGCCTGGGCGGGCGTGAGGTGCGTGGTGTCGACGACCTCGGCCTCGTCGTGCAGCCACGTGCGGGCCGCCTCGGCGTAGGGCTCGAGGTATGTGAGGCGAAACGGTGAAGGGACGGGGTGCTCCCCCTCGATGCGCCGGCGGAGGGTGTCCTGGTCAGCGTGGAGGACGAAGTGCCTTACCGGGATGCCATGGTGGGCGAGGCCCGTGCTGATCTCGCGCCAGTACTGCTCGACCAGGACAGTCATGGGCATCACCAGGGTGCCGCCGGTGTAGTCGAGTACGCGGCGGGCGGTCTCGACGACGAGTTGCCGCCACGGCGGCCAGTGCTGGAAGTTGTCCGTTCCCGGCAGCCCGGGCGTGATGTCCATGAGCGTCTCGCCGACCTTCTCGGCGTCCAACACCCGTGAATCCGGGAGGAGCGGCTGCACGAGTGCGCTGGTCGTCGTCTTGCCTGCGCCGTGGGTGCCGTTGAGCCATACGATCATGGGCCCGACGCTAGCGGTGTGCGGGCCGCGGCCGGTGCCGATCGCGTCACAGAACGGGCACGGCAGAAACCGTGATCGCGACAGCCCAGGCGCTCCCATCCACGCTCGCGATGAGTGTTGATGAGTGTTATGGCGACAGGGCGGGGGGAGGCCGGTCCAGTCCAGTCACTTTGTGTCAACCGCGCGAGGCTCCTCCCTGGCCTCATCCTCCCGATTGATTCCGGAAAGTTCCCGATAATTTTCGAGCCCCATACCTCGTTCATTAGATCTCCACGCGACCTGGCGAGTCGCTGACCAAGCTTGCGCTTAACCAGTTGAGGGACCTATGACCTGGTGCGATGGTGGCTCAAAGTCACCCCGGGGGGAGGAAGGATCCTTCCGGAATTCTGTGGAAACTGTTGACAGCATCGGCGGCTAATTCGACACTGTTCCGCGTCGACGAGCCTGACCCACTGTCGACGAGGGTCACTTGTCGTGACCTTCTCTGGGGTCGCGAGCGGCACGACGACCCGGCAAGCCTTCGCGTTGTTCAACACCCACGCGGGCGGCGCCCCCGGCCCCCCACAGGCCGGCCGAGCCGTCGGACGCCGCCTGGCCTCCTGCCAGCCATTCACGAGGAGGATTGAGATGCGCAGGGAAGACAACTCCCCCACACCGGACGCGACCAGGCGTCCGCTGCTGAGCCGTCGGGGGCTCATCGGCACCGGTGCCATGGGGCTGATCGCGGGCACGATGATGCTCCGGCCCGGCACTGCCAGTGCACAGGAAACCATCACCACCAACCAGACGGGCACCCACGACGGGTTCTACTTCTCCTTCTGGACCGACACCGAGGGCACAGTGTCGATGACGCTGAACCCCGGGGGCGGCTACAGCACCCAGTGGAGCGGCACGAACAACTTCGTCGCCGGTAAGGGCTGGAGCAACGGCAGCGCCCGGACCGTGAACTACAGCGGCACCGTCGACCACGGCAGCAACGGCTACCTGGCGCTCTACGGCTGGACCTCCAACCCGCTGGTGGAGTACTACATCGTGGAGTCCCACGGGCCGTACAACCCCAGCACCGGCGCCGAGAACCGCGGCTCGCTCGACGCCGACGACGGCACGTACACCCTCCTCCACTCCATGCGGTACGACGCCCCGTCGGTGGAGGGCACCGCGACCTTCCCGCAGTACTGGAGCGTCCGGCAGAGCCACCGGACCAGCGGCACCATCGACACCGGCGTCCACTTCGACGCGTGGGCCAGCGCCGGCATGACCCTCGGCAGCTTCGACTACTACATGATTATGGCCACTGAGGGCTACCAGAGCAGCGGGAGCTCCGACATCACGGTGAGCTGAGCCCCGCACAAGGACGCGCCGTCGCGCGGCGGCCAGGGAGCCGCCGCGCCACGGCGCTGCCAGCACCCCCGGTCACGCCTCCCGTGGCGGGATGTTGTGGTTGAGCCGGAAGGTGTTGGCCGGGTCGTGGGCCGCCTTGAGGGCGGTCAGGCGCGCGAAGTCCTGCGGCTCGTAGGCGGTTTGGACCAGTTCGGGCGAGGCCGCCTCGCCGTGGCCCATGAAGTTGACGAACCGGCCGGTGGTCCAGGGGCGCAGCGCGTCGGTCAGCGCCCGGTGGGCGCGGCGTACCCGGTCGGCCTCGTCGTCGCCGCCCGCGCCGGTCAGCCGAGACACCGTGCCCACCAACTAGGCGGCGGCACGATGTCCGACGGCGTTCGGGACGGCGGGCGGCCGGGCGAGCGCGCCGCCGAGGCGGCGTACTTCGACGACGCAGGGCACGGGCGCGCCCGGCCCGGCGTGCGCGATGAGGTGGCCGGCCGCCGCCTCGTCCAGGTCGTCGAGCATGGCGGTGTCGCCGTTGAAGCCCATGGGCTGGGTGGGATCGCCGTGGATGGAGCCGGACTCGGCGTAGGGCATCTCGGCGAGGGTGTCGAGCAGCCGGGGGCCGAGGGCGCGCAGCTGCGCCACCAGCCGCTCGCCGCGCGCCGCGTCGCCGACGTGGGCGACGCGGATGTGGGCCACGTACCGGCCGCGATGGGGGTACCTCCCAGGCCCCCCAGGGCCTGGGGGAGGCTCGGGCAGGGCGGGGACGGGCGGGAAGGGGACGAGGGCGAGCGAGGTGTTCGTCTCCTCCGGCAGGTCGGCGCTCCAAGCGCGCCACGCCTGGAGGATCTCCTCGGCGCGCCCGGGCGCCCCGGCGTCGAAGAACAGCCCGCCGCCCAGGATCCGCTCCAGCGGCACCAGGTCGATCTCCAGCGCCGTGACCACGCCGAAGTTGTCGCGCGCGCCGCGCAGCGCCCAGAAGAGCTCGGGGTCGGCGTCGGGCGTGACCGTGCGGGCGCGGGCGTCGGCCGTGACCACGTCCAGGGACCGCACCCGGTCGGCGGCGTACCCGAAGGTGCGGCCCAGCAGCGGCAGGCCGCCGCCGAGGGTGTACGCCACCGCGCCGACGTGCGGGGCCGATCCGCTGAGCGGGGCGAGGCCGTGTTCCGCCGCCGCCTCCACGACCCGGCCCCACGGGACGCCGGCCTCCAGCCGGGCGCGCCGGGCGTCCGGGTCGACCCGGACGCCGGTCATGCGGCGGGTGGTGATCAGCACGCCACCGTCGCCGGTGCCGGCCGTCCCGTGCCCGGTGCCGCGCACCGCCACCGGCAGGCCATGGGCGGTGGCGAAGGCGACGGCCGCGCGCACGTCGCCGGCGTCGGCGGCCCCGACGGCGACGGCGGGGCGCCCGTCGGCGGCGGTGTTGAAGCCGGTGCGCTCGGCGCCGTACCCGTCATCGCCGGGGAGGCACACGGCCCCCCGGACCTCGTCGCGCAGCGTCTTGACGTCGTCGTATGCGGTGTTCTGCAGGCTCATGGACGGCAGCCTGCCGCGCTAACCTGACAGCGGCCGTCAACTTTTCTCGCGCAGGGCGGCGAGAGTGGCGCCGAACTGGGTCAGCGGATCGGGGCCGATCGGGCGGAGGACGACCGTGGTGGCGCCGGCCCGCCCCAGCTCGCGGACGCGCTCGGCGGCGGTGGCCGGGTCGCCGGCCGCCAGGAACGCCTCCTCCGGCGGGATGCCGAGCCACTCGGCCTGGCCGGCGAGGACGGGCGCGATGCGCTCGCGGTCCTCCGGCACGCACAGGTCGGTGAAGGCGATCAGCTCGTGGGGGCGGGAGGTGTCCGCGGCGGCGCGGCCCCTGTCGATCTGGCCGAGCGCGGCGGCGACCACGGGCGGCGGCGTGGCGGGCGGGTGCACCAGGCGTACGCCCTCGACGCGCACGGCGCGGCCCGCGGCGTTCGCCTCCTCGCCGGACAGCAGGAGCTAGCCGTCAGGTTTGGATCAACTAGATCCATGCCAGGCGGAGGCTGTTCGGTTAGAAGTGTTGGATCTGCCGAACTTGGATCTGTGCCATCAAGATATGCATCGCGTAGATCTGCGCCGGCAAGGTTTGCTCCTGACAGGTCTGCGGCATACAACACCGTTCCGCTAAGGTTCGCGCCACTCAAGTCAGCGTGCGTCAGATTCGCTGAGACTAGACCTGCTCGCCGGAGGTCAACATTGCTGAGATCATTCCATGACAGATCCACGCCCATCAGGTTCGCGCCAGAGAGGTTCGCGCCGTGCAGTTCTGCATCTATCATACTCGCATACTGCAATGAGGCGCCCGATAGGTTTGCACCCTCCAACGACGTCTTGAACAAGTTCGCTCCCCTTAGGATGGAGTTGGGCAAATTCGTCCCGGAGAAGTCGGCGTTGCTCAAGTCGGCTCTGGTTTCCGGGTCCGGACCCACCGGGGTCCACTCCGGGGCCAAGTCGGCTTCAGCGAGATAGGCTGAACTCACGTCTATGGGAGTATCCTCGTCACTAGAGGCGTTGCGGGAAGCTAGTACGGTTAGTGCCGCATGGACATCAGGCGTTATACCCCGGGTGTTTTCCTGGGGGGTCGTGGCATGGATACGAATGTAAGCGGCCAGGACGTTGACGATGGTTGAGTGGTCGCGGGGAGAGTCCTGCATGATTCGCTCGAGGGCATAGATTCCGCCGAGGCGGATCTCCATGGTGTCGCTGCCGAGATTCTCCACGGCGGCGGTGTACCGGTCCGTGATCTGCCCTTCCCGAGTGGCTCGGAGTTCTTCCCGGCTGATGCTTAGCTCCTCCTGCACTTGGTTCGTCGATTCTCGCGTGTACCAGATCGACGCGATGGCCACGACCGATGCGATCAGCACGCCGAGCACCTCGATGCGTCGCATCCAGTCGCGTTGTCCAGCAGCAGGCGGTTCTGCTTCGGGCCTGCTCCTCGCGTAGGCGATACGGGCGGCGAGCGGGGTTCGTCCGCCGCGGTCCGACGTCGCGTGGCTATCCGCCGCAGTGCGGTTCGCCGCTCCGGTGAAGTCCTCATCGTCATAGGTCTATTCGACCCGAACGCGGGCAGCTGTGTCCGGCGATCCGTCAGAAGTCTGTGGCAACCGACTCGCCCCGTATGGCCCATCACGGGCCTGGCGGGGCGTTTCGTCACGTCCGCCGCTGCCCCGGCCTGCACACCTCGCATCGCAGGATTCGCCCGCCGTACTCGGCCAGCAGCGCCTGCCCCTGCTGCGCGGTCAGCATCGGCTCTCCCGGGTGCCAGCAGCCCTCTTCATGGAGTAGTCCGTGCCGCGCCTCACCCTCCCGTCGCCGGGCCCACTGCACCCACCACCGGGGCCGCTGCTCGGCCTCGGCCAGCGCGGCGTGGACGGCGGCGAGCTGGAGTTCGAGGTAGCGGGCGATGGCGTGGAGCCGTGCCGGGTCGTTCGGGAGCGGCGACGGGTCGGCCATGTGTTCGAATACTAGGCCCGTGCGCGCCGGGCGCTCCCGGGTGCGTGCGGCGGTACGGTCGGGTCACCCCCGCCGGCCCCCGCCGCTCCCCCTCCCACCTCGCCGGCGGGGGCCGCTCAGTCGCGCGTGGCTCCCTCGGGCCACAGGACCCGCACTGGAATCCCAGTGCGCTCTGCATAGGCCACCACATCGGCCGTGCCGCCGTAGCCCCGCGCTGGCTGGCCATCCCAGACCGCGATCAGTTCGTCGATCAGGCCCACCATGATCTCGCTGCCAGCCATGTGCGCCTGCGAGTCAGAGGTGTCCATTCCCGTCTGGTGTACCTCGGTGGCGGCGGACAGGAGTTCGTCATAGGTGGGGTGGTGCCACTCGGGCAACCCATCCCGGTAGGCGGCGGCCGGGACGACGACCTCGATCGTGCCGCCGAGGTCGAGCACCCCCTGGGCGAACCAGGCGTCCGGACCGTCCGCGATGCAGGACACGCCCACAAGCCCGTCGAGAGGGAGCGCGGCCAGCTCGGCTATGAGCCTCTGGCGGACTTGCTCCGCAATATCCTCCGACAGCCCCCGGTGGCCAGTGATCCCAACTCGCACCGCTTCCTCCCGTGATCACAAGTAGACGCCGTGAAGCCGCTCGTCGAAATCTCGCACGACCTTCGCCGGATTCGTCGGTGCGTGCGCCCGGCGCAGCGCTCGCGCCCGCTCGATGATCCGTCCGGAACGGTAGCGCAGACCGACCTCCAACGCCCGCGTACCGAGCGCGAACGCACCATCGATGCGCCCGGCGGCGAGGTGCGCGAACGCGAGGTCCAGCACGAGCAGCGAACGCTGCTTCTCATGGCCTGAGGCCAGCGCCGAGCCAGCGGCCTCCTGCGAGTCGAATGCCCACTCCGGGATGCCGAGCCTAGCGCCGCAGGAGATACGGCACGCGGCGACCTTGCTGCTGTTGAAGTTGAACACCCATGGTCAAGGCGGCGGCTCCTCAGACGAGATGCGCCCCGTAGCGTCCTCGGCCGCAGACAGGAAGTCGGCGGCGCCCCCGGCGTCGCCGCCTCCCGCATAGGCCAGTGCCTCGATGGTGGCCAGCCACGCCACGGCGATCGCGGGCAGCCGGTCGCCCAGCTGCAGACGTGCCGAGCGGACCAGTGCCAGGCTCTCCGCGGCGTTGCCCACGTGCGCTTCGAGCTGCGCGAGACTTCCGACCTGATAGGCGGTGAGCAGTCGGTCTCCTGAGCGGCGCGCGGCGGTGATGCCGGCGCCGTACCAGGTGCGTGCTGAGCCCAGGTCGCCCATGTCCCACGACAGCCAGCCAGCGAGGCTTGCGGCTTCGCTACCGGCGGCGGCCAGGCGGGCGCGCGCTCTGTCCTGGCCCGCCTCGGTGGCGAGGTTCTGGGTGAGCTTGAGGTGGGCGAGGACGGGTTCGATGAGGTGTCGGGAGGCGGTCGAACCCTCCGTTCGTCGAAATGCCGTGGTCGCCACGCGGAGCGTGGCCGTCTGGCTGGTCTCCGCGTTCGCCTCGGAGGCGAGCGCGGTCATGGCAGGTGCTGCTGCGACCGCCGCACCGGCGGCCAAAAAGAAGTTGCGGCGTTCCACTGATGATCCATCCACGGCGGCGACGTGTGCCGCCTGGTGATCGGCGAGGCCGACGAGCCGCGGTGGAAGCCGTAGATGCAGGGCGGCACTCGCCAGGACGTTCATGTTGTATGAGGCGGTCCCGTGGCTCTCCAGCCGCGAGACGGCCGATTGGCTGATCCCGCAGGCTTCTCCGAGTTGCTTCTGTGAGACACCCGCGTCGGTGCGCGCCAGCCGGATGACGCGCCCGTAGTCGCCGCTACTCGACGCCTCTCGGATGGTCCTGCTTGACCAATTCACCGGCGTGCACCTCGGGTCGATTCGTACAGCGAGCCTGTTGTGGTCCCGCCAGCGCCATGCAGGTAACGCATACCCATATGCGCGGGCCGGATCGTCACTGGCTGTCTTCTTATGCGCGCGATTCGCTATCCGTCAACCGCAGATGAGCGGCCGTCCGCTGTAAACGGAGCCGATCATGCCTGAGCACCCCTCACCCTCCCCACCGGCTACATCGCAGTCACCCGCGCCGCCGAAGCCGCCGCCCGTGCGCCGTCTGGTCCAGTGCGCTACTGCAATGGCCGGCTGAACGAGGGCGACGAGGCCACACACACCGAGGTGTGCCCCGCCCGAGGCCGAGGGGGTGAGCGTGGTGGGAGCACCGACCGGCGCCGTGGCCCTGGACGACCTCCTGCCGCCGCGCCCCATCACCCCGCCGACCGATGACGTTCTCGGCCTGGACGACGTGCGCGCTCGCGTCATCCGCTACGCCACCCGGATGGGCGGCGGCGTGTGGGTGCTGACCAGCGTGCAGCGCTTCGAGAGAGCGCATGACCTGGTCGGCGTGTATGAGGACGCCGCCGACGCCCTACGGGACCTGGACGACGAGATCGCGACCGAGTGCCTGTCGGCACACGACGCGGTCACGGCCGACGAAGTGCACGAAGCGGCGTGGGAGATCACCGTGGGCACCGTCGTGCTCCGGCTGGCGTGGGACAGCATCGTCCCGAGGCAGCAGGCCCAGCGGTGAGGCGGCGACCGGTGCGCCTCGGGTACGTCTCCCTGGTCGTCACGCCCGAGACGATCCGCCCCGGCGACATCGTATGGATCGAGGGCCGGGAGATCACCGTCACGGACATGCGGGCCGGGGGCGGCAGGCGCGACGCCGTCACGCTGATACTCCCCGGCGGCCAGGCCCGGCTCATGGGACCCGGCGACACCCTCGACGCCCTGCGGCCCGTCGAGTTGCCCGCGCAGCCGGAGCGGGCGCGGTGACCGCCGTGGCGGCCGAGCGCGAGCAGACGACGGCCGAGGCGCTGCCGGAGCTGGAGGCGCTGACGCTGCGGCAGCAGATCCGCGCGGACTGTGTGTGGTGCGGGCGCCGCCTCGGCGTCCGCGCCCGGCCCGTCGGCGTCATCACCGACCACGGGCAGCGGCTCCCGCTGGCAGCGTGCCTGCCGTACTGCTGGCACGACACCACGGTGTACACCCTCCGCCGCGTCCTGGACGGGCTGCACCGCCTGCCCGACCCCCCGCCGCCGCCCTGACGCCCCCAAGCTGCCTGCCCCGGCGTCCACCCCCCGCCGGGGGCGGGCACCCACAGTCCCCTGCTCCGGCCCGAGGGCCGGACGGACCGGCCCACGGTACGCCGGGCCGGAGCAGGGACCGGGGCGCCCCAACCCACACCACAGAAAGGGACCGAGTCATGGGAGAGCCCGGCGACCCCGGCGAGCGCGATCTCACCTACGACGACCTCACACCGGAGGAGAAGGAGGAGTACAAGGCGCTGGAATGCGAGAAGTGCGCCCCTACGGGCGGCCTGTGCGACTGCGACTGACGACGCCCACCCGTCCGGCCCGCAGCCCTCGGCAGGCCGGACACCACGCCCCCGCCACCACCACGAGCCGATGGGTAGGAAGCAGGTGATGACCATGAGCGACCCGATCAACGGCCACGACCTCGGCGAGGACGAGATCGTCACCCTCCCCGACGAGGACGACAAGGACGACAGTAAGGACGATGGCAAGTAACGCGGTCGACCCGAGCGAGCCGCCGCGCGCGAAGGACATGATCTGTTGGTCCCTGCCGGACCGGACGCCGCTCGGCAGATGGTGCGGCAAGCACCCCAGGAAGCGCACGGCCCGGATCCTGCGGGCGGCGTGGGTGTGCCGCGACTGCGTGCGGGAAAGCGCGCTCGGCATCTGAACAACGGCCCCGGCCGCCACGCGCGGCCGGGGCTTCGTCGTACGTGCGCCACAGCCGGACGCGCTGCCGCCTCCGGACGCGATCCTGGTGGCCCCGGCGCCGGCGTCGCGGCCCTGACAGGATCCGGGAGAGACGGCCTGCCTATCCCAGGCGCAGGTTCCAGCGGCCCCGGTGGCCGCTGAGGCTGACCACCGACAGGGGGTAGACCTCCGTGCGCCAGTACGACTGCGGTGGCGCGCCGAGGGCGTACAGCATGGCGGCGCGGATCACGGAGGGCTCGGTGACGGCGACGATGCGGTCGTCGCCGTCCGCGGGGCGGGTGTCGAGCCATCCGCCGACGCGGGAGACGAAGGAGAGCAGCGGCTCGCCGCCGTGCGGCGCGGAGCGCGGGTCGGACAGCCACTGCTCCACCGCGTCCGGCTCGCGGGCAGTGACCTCCTGGAGGGTCAGCCCGCGCCAGCGGCCCATGTCGCAGTCGCGCAGCGCGGGTTGCGCGATGGGCGAGAGGCCGAGCGCGTCGCCGGTCTGGCGGCTGCTCGGCGTCGGGGAGCAGTAGCGCAGCTCCGCGGCGGCGAGCGGCACCAGGGCCGGGGCAGCGCGCTCCACCGCGCGCCATCCGGCCTGGTCGAGGGGGCGGTCGTCACCGAAGCGGGAGTCGAGCAGCGACGAGCCGCGCGCTGCCGCGATCAGCGTCACCAGCATGCGGCGATCGTATGAGCAGCCGAACAAACGCACCAGCATGGACGCAGCCCCGCCACGGCGGCGGCAGGCGGCAGGGAACGGCCGCACCACGCCGCCCGGGTCCAGGGGCGGCGCTCCCGGAGGCTACGCCCCGCGAGGCGTCGCGCCCGCGGCCAGCGCGGCGCCCAGGCGGCGGACGCCCTCGTCGATCTCGGCGACCCCGGCGGGCGGGGCGAAGCTGAGGCGGATGTGCGGGGAGCCGGGCTCGGCGGGGAAGTACGGGCGGCCGGGGGCGATGGCCACCCCGGCGCGCAGTGCGGCGGCGGCCAGCGCGGGCTCGTCGGTGCCGTCGGGAAGCGGGAGCCACAGGTGGTAGCCGCCGCTCGGCAGGTGGCGGGGGCGTGCCGCCCGTGCGGTGTGCGGGTCGCGGGCCAGGGCGGCGGCCATCGCCTCGCGGCGCAGCCGCAGCTCGGCGGCGACGGCGCGCTGGTGGCGTTCCCAGGCGGGGGCGCCGACGAGTTCGAGCGCCGCCTCCTGGAGCGGGCGTGGCACGAAGAAGCTGTCCACGATCTGGATGGCGGCCAGCCGCTGGAACGCCGGGCCCCGGGCGGCGATGGCGCCGACCCGCATGCTGGGCGAGGTCACCTTGGTGAGGGAGCAGACGTGCACGACCGTGCCGTCGCGGTCCCCGGCGGCGAGGGTGGGCGGCAGCGGCCCGGCGTCGGCGTGGGCGAGCCGGCGGGCGAAGTCGTCCTCGACGACGAACGCCCCGGCCTCGCGGGCGGCCCGGAGGATCGCGGGGCGCCGGTCGGCGGACAGCACCGCGCCCGTGGGGTTCTGGAAGAGCGGCTGGCAGACGAAGACCCGGGCGCCGCTGGCGGCGAGGGCGCGCTGAAGCAGCTCGGGCCGCACGCCGTCGCGGTCCACGGGCACCGGCACCGTCCGCAGCCCGGCGGCGCGGGCGATGGCGAGCAGGCCGGGGTAGGTGGGGGATTCGACGAGCACGGCGGAGCCGGGCGGCGCCAGGGCGCGCAGCGCGGCGCTCAACGCGCTCTGGCCGCCGGCCGTGACCAGCACCTCGGAGGCGGCGACGGCCCCGCCCGGGCCGCCGATCTCCCGCGCGAACCAGGCGCGCAGCTCGTCGATGCCCGCCAGGGGCGGACGCTCCCAGGCGCCGGGGCGGCGGCCCGCGCGGGCGAGGGCGGCGGCCAGGGCGCGCTCGGGGCGGAGGGCGGCCGGCAGGTATCCGCCGCTGAACTCGATGACGCCGGGCGGCGGGGCGGCGAGGGTGGCGACGACGGCGCCGGCGTCGACGCCGCGCGGCACGTGCTCGAAGGACGCCTCGGCGGAGAGGGTGATCTCCTGCCAGGAGGTGTCGCCGCGCTCGGGTGGCCGGGCGGCGTGCGGCTCGGCGCGGTACGCCCCCGAGCCGGGCCGGGTGATGACCAGGCCCTCGGTGGCGAGCTGTGCGAGGGCGCGCGTGACGGTGACGGGGCTGACGCGGTAGCGGGCGACGAGTGCCCGACTGGCGGGCAGCTTCTCCCCCGGCGAGTAGCGCTTCAGCTCGTCGCGGAGGGAAGCGGCCAGTTGAGCCATGCTGCTATCGTCAGACATGAGACCGAAGGATAGCGCTATCGCCGCGTCGCCGATAGCGGTTCCCGGCCGGGTCCGGCCCACCCCCTCCGCCCGCGGCGGCCTGGTGCTCGCCGCGCTCGGCGTGACGGCGTTCTCCCTCACCTTCCCGGCCACCGCATGGGCCCTGGAGGGGCTCGGCCCGTGGACGGCGACGTGCGCGCGCCTCGTGCTCGCCGCGCTGGTCGCGGGCTGCTGCCTGGCCGCCGCGCGGGCCAGGCCGCCCGGCCGGCGCCACTGGGCGGGCCTGGTCACGGTCGCGACGGGCGTGGTGATCGGCTTCCCGCTGCTGACCACGCTCGCCCTGACGACCTCCACCACCTCCCACGCCGCGGTCGTCACCGGGCTGCTGCCGCTGACCACGGCCTGCTACGCCGCGCTGCGCACCGGCGTCCGGCCCCCTCCCCTCTTCTGGGCCGCGGCCGTGGCCGGGGCGGCGGTGGTGGCCACGTTCACGGTCGCCGAGAGCGGCGGCCCGCCGACCACGGGCGACGCGTACCTCTTCGCGGCGCTGCTGGTCTGTGCCGCGGCCTACGGCGAGGGCGCGCGGCTCGCGGCGGTGATGCCGGGCTGGCAGGTGATCTCCTGGGCGCTGGTGCTGTGCCTGCCGCTGTCGCTGCCCGGTCTTGGCGCGGCGCTGCTGGCCGAGCCCGCCGACCTGACGACGCGCTCGGCGGCCGGGCTGCTGTGGGTGGCGGTGGGCTCGCAGCTCCTCGGCCTCGTCGTCTGGTACCGGGGGCTGGCGCGCGCCGGGACCGCCCGGGCCAGCCAGCTCCAGCTCGCCCAGCCGCTGCTCACCCTGGCCTGGTCGGCGGCGTTGCTCGGCGAGGACCTCACCCCGGCCACGGCCGTGGCGGCGCTGGCGGTGGTCGCCTGCATCACGGCCACCCAGCGCGCGGGCGCGCCCCGGCGGCCGCCCGGCCGTAGACTGGAGGACACGTGACGCAGATCACTCACGGACAGGAGGGCACCCCTGATGCGAGCCAAGAAGGGTGACCGGCTGCTGACGCACGGCAGAGTCGTCGGGCAGCACGACCGCGAGGGAGAGATCGTCGAGGTCATGGGGCCGCGGGGCGAGCCGCCCTTCCGCGTCCGCTTCGAGAACGGCCACGAGACCGTGATCACCCCGGGCCCCGACTCCGTCGTCGAGCCCACCGGGAAACGGCAGGGGCGGGGCTGACCCGCCCGCGCCCTCCCCCGCCGGGCCCCTACCTGGCCGGGGCGGCCCGGCGCGATGTGGCTTGTCGTGACGTCTTGTAGTGGTCCTCGTACACGCGGGACATGGCACCGATCGGGTCGGCCGCGACGTACTTGGCGGAGTAGAAGACGTTGCCGCCCACCTGCCGGTGGTCGCGGCACAGGGTCAGGTGGCGGGACAGCTCCGCCGGGTCCTGCCAGGCCTCGGACTGCGCCGGATCGCCCGCCTTGTACAGCGCCTCCCCGATGTAGAGGTCGACACCGGTGCCCGCCGCCACCTCCGACCACCAGGGCACCAGCGTGGCGTAGTCGGCGGCGGCGAATCCGATGTTCCAGTAGACCTGCGGGACGACGTAGTCCAGCCAGCCCTCGCGCACCCAGGTGCGCACGTCGGCGTAGAGGTCGTCGTAGGTCTCCACCCCGCCCTGGGTGTCGGACCCCAGCGGGTCCGTGGCGGCGTTGCGCCAGATGGCGAAGGGGCTGACGCCGAAGGGGACTCCGGGCCGCACCCGCCGGACCCTCTCGCGCATCTCCGTGACCAGCAGGTCGATGTTGTGCCGACGCCAGTCCCCCCGGTCGGCGAAGCCGCCGCCGTGCTCCTCGAAGGCGGCGGCGTCGTCGAAGGTCTCGCCCGCGACCGGGTACGGGTAGAAGTAGTCGTCCCAGTGCACGCCGTCGATGGCGTATCGCTCGACGGCGTCGGCCATGGCGTCCTGCACGAAGGCGCGCACCTCGGGGATGCCGGGGTTGTAGTAGAGCCGCCCGCCGTAGGGGACGACCCACTCCGGGTGCTCCCTGGCCGGGTGGCCCTCGGCCAGGCGGGAGGGGTCGGCGTGCATGGCGACGCGATAGGGGTTGAACCAGGCGTGCAGCTTCAGGCCGCGCGCGTGGGCGGCGCGGACCGCGTGGTCCAGCGGGTCCCAGCCGGGGTCCTGGCCGGGTACGCCGGTGAGCCACTCCGACCACGGCTCGTACGGCGAGGGCCAGAACGCGTCCGCCGTCGGGCGCACCTGGAGGAAGACGGTGTTCAGCCGCCAGCCGACGGCGACGTCGAAGAGGTCGTCCAGCTCCGCCCGCGCCTCGGCCGGCGTCAGGCCGGGCTGGGAGGGCCAGTCGATGTTGGCGACCGAGGCGATCCACATGCCGCGCAGCCCGCCCGCGCCGCCGTGGCCGTGCCCGCGTCCCCGGGCCGCGTCGTCGGTGGCCGCGGCGCCACGCTGCGCCGAGGCCGAGGCCTGAGTGAGCGTCAGCATCCCCGTCAGCGCCCCGGTGGCGGCAACGGCCAGGCCCCTACGGGTGATTCGTCCCATGTGTGCTACCCCCAGCGGTGATCGTCGGCAGTCTGATGCCCGCTCAGCCTGACCGGAGATCCTAGCGATGTCCCCGTGACACACCCTTATGCGAGCCACATTCGACAGTTAGCATCAGCCGAACGCCCAGATGTGGGAGCGCTCCCACGCACTTCTTTCTGCTTTCACCCCCACCCGAAGGAGCGTCAGCGTGCGCAGACGGAAACAGGCCACCGCCCTCCTGGCGGGCATGGCACTGGCCGGCGGCCTGTTGGTGGCCACCGTGTCCACGGCCAGCGGAGACCAGAACTCCGACTCGGGCACCGGGGCGGGCGCCGGCGCGGCGGGGCAGCCCCTGCAGGCGGCGTACTCCTGGGACAACGTCGAGATCAACGGCGGCGGCTTCGTGCCGAGCGTCGTCTTCAACCGCAGCGAGCCGGACCTCGTCTACGCCCGCACCGACATCGGCGGCGCCTACCGCTGGAACGAGCAGGGCCAGGAGTGGATCCCGCTGCTGGACGAGTTCGGCAACGACCACTGGGGCTACTCCGGCGTGGCGTCGATCGCGACCGACCCCGTCGAGCCCGACAACGTCTACGCCGCCGTCGGCTCCTACACCAACGACTGGGATCCGGGCAACGGCGCCATCCTCCGCTCCGCCGACCGGGGAGAGACCTGGCAGGTCACCGAGCTGCCGTTCAAGGTGGGCGGCAACATGCCGGGCCGCGGCATGGGCGAACGGCTCGTGGTCGACCCCCACGACAACGACGTGCTGTACTTCGGCGCCCCGAGCGGCGAGGGCCTGTGGCGCAGCACCGACGCGGGCGTGACCTGGCGCGAGGTCGCCTCCTTCCCCAACCCCGGCGACTACGCCATCGACCCGAGCGACAGCACCGGCTACCTCAGCGACATCATCGGCGTCGCCTGGGTCACCTTCGACCCGCGCACCGGCTCGGCCGGCAGCCCGACGCAGACGATCTACGCCGGGGTGGCGGACCTCCAGCGGAGCATCTACCGCTCCACGGACGGCGGCCAGACCTGGCAGCCGGTGCCCGGCGCGCCGACGGGCTTCCTGCCGCACAAGGGCGTGCTGGACGAGGAGACCGGCGAGCTGTACGTCACGACGAGCAACGACCCCGGACCGTACGACGGCAGCGACGGCGAGGTGTGGCGTTACGACACCGCCGCCGGGACGTGGACCGACATCTCGCCCGTGCCCGCCGGCCCCGACCGCTCCTTCGGCTTCAGCGGCCTGGCCGTCGACCGGCAGCAGCCCGGCACGCTGATGGTGTCGGCGTACAGCCTGTGGTGGCCCGACACGCAGTTCTTCCGCTCCACCGACGGCGGCGAGACCTGGACCCGGGCCTGGTCGTACACCAGCTACCCGGACCGGGAGAACCGCTACACCCTGGACGTCTCCGCCGTGCCCTGGCTCGACAACGGCGCCAGCCCCGCGCCGCCGGAGGAGAACCCGAAGCTCGGCTGGATGACGCAGGGCCTGGAGATCGACCCCTTCGACTCCGACCGCCTGCTGTACGGCACCGGCGCCACGCTGTACGGCACCACCCAGCTCACCAACTGGGACAGCGACCAGACCTTCACCATCACGCCCGTGGTCAAGGGCCTGGAGGAGACGGCCGTCCTCGACCTCGCCGCGCCGCCCGGCGACAGGACCGAGGTGCTCAGCGGGCTGGGCGACATCGGCGGCTTCCGCCACACCGACATCGGCCAGGTCCCGGCCCGCTCCTTCCCCAGCTTCGGCACCACCCAGAGCCTGGACTTCGCCGAGTCGGCCCCGAACACCGTGGTGCGGGTGGGCACCCACGTCGGCGAGGGCACCGCGCCCACGATCCAGTTCTCCACCGACGGCGGCGCCACCTGGTCCGACGGCACCCGCCCATCCCAGGGCGTCAACGGCGGGACGGTCGCGGCGGCGGCCGACGGCAGCCGCTTCGTGTGGGCGCCCTCGAACGGCGCGGTGCACGTCACGCGGGGCATCGGCCAGTCCTGGACCGCCTCGCGGGGCATCCCGGAGGGCGCGCGGGTGGAGGCCGACCGGGTGGACCCGGACGTCTTCTACGGCCTCCACCAGGGCACCTTCTACGTCTCGGCGGACGGCGGCGCCACCTTCACCGCCTCGCCCGCCACCGGGCTGCCCGCGGGCGGCTCGTACTTCGCCACCACCTCCGCCGCCCGGGGCGACATCTGGGTCGCGGGCGGCACCGGCCTGTGGCACTCGGCCGACGCGGGCGAGACCTTCGCCCGGGTCGCGGGCATCGAGGCGGAAACGATCGGCTTCGGCGCGCCCGCGCCCGGCGCCGGCTACCCCGCCCTGTACGCCTACGGCGTGGTGGACGGCGTACGCGGCATCTACCGGTCGACGGACGCCGGGGCGAGCTGGGAGCGGATCAACGACGACCAGCACCAGTGGGGCTGGACCGGGGCCGCCATCACCGGCGATCCGGACGTCTTCGGCCGCGTCTACCTCGGCACCAACGGGCGCGGCGTGATCTACGGCGAGCCCGCGAGCTGAGCCAGGCGAGGGGAGGACCGTTCGGCCGGTCCTCCCCCGCCCGGTAACGTCGTGCCCGGCAGAAAGGGGCAGGGCGTTGACCGACATCGAACGGGTCGGAGTGGTGGGCTGCGGCCAGATGGGCGCCGGCATCGCGGAGGTGTGCGCGCGGGCGGGGCTGGCCGTCCTCGTCGCGGAGACCACCGGGGAGGCCCTGGAGCTGGGCCGCACCCGGCTGGTGGCCTCACTCGACCGGGCCGTCGAGCGCGGCAAGATGGCCGAGGCGGACCGGGACGCGACGCTGGGCCGGCTCTCGTTCACCACCGACCTGGGAGGGTTCGCCGACCGCGACCTGGTGATCGAGGCCGTGGTGGAGAACGAGCAGGTCAAGACGGAGATCTTCCAGCTGCTCGACCAGGTCGTCACCCGCCGGGACGCCATCCTGGCGACCAACACCTCCTCCGTCCCGGTGGTGCGGCTGGCGACGGCCACCTCCCGCCCCGCCCAGGTGCTCGGCATCCACTTCTTCAACCCCGCCCCGGTGCAGCGGCTGGTGGAGCTGATCCCGGCGCTCACCACCGGCGAGGACACCATCAGGCGGGCCGAGAGGCTGGTGGTCGGGACGCTGGGCAAGCACCCGATCCGGGCCCAGGACCGCTCGGGCTTCGTGGTGAACGCGCTGCTCGTGCCCTATCTGCTGTCGGCGATCCGGATGTTCGAGGCGGGCGCGGCGAGCCGGGAGGACATCGACAGCGGCATGGAGCTGGGGTGCGCCCACCCCATGGGCCCGCTCAGGCTGGCCGACCTCATCGGCCTGGACACGGTCGCGGCGATCGCCGACTCGATGTTCGAGGAGTACCGGGAGCCGACGTACGCCGCTCCCCCGCTGCTGCGCCGGATGGTGACGGCGGGGCGCCTGGGGCGTAAGACGGGCGCGGGGTTCTACGCCTACGAGTAGCGGGCTCAGGAGGCGCGCCTGCGGCTGCCCGTCTTCTTGTCGGCGGCGGCCTTCTTGGCGGTGCTCTTCTTCGCCGCCGTCTTCTTGGCCGTCGTCTTCTTGGCCGCCGTCTTCTTCGCGGGCGTCTTCTTCGCCGGGGCCTGCCTCCCGGCAGGGCGCCCCGCCGCACCCTTCCCGCCACCCTCGCCGATCTCCGAGACGGTCGCCTCCTCGCCCTCGCCGCGCGCCTGCCGCGCTCTGCTGACGCTGTCCTCCAGGGCGGACATCAGGTCGATGACGCGCCCGGGGGCGGCGGGCTCGAGCGGGCGTTCCGGCTCGGTGCCCGCGAGCTTCGCGCTGACCAGGGCGTCCACGGCCTCCCGGTACTCGTCGTGCAGCTCGCTTAGCTCGACGCTGCCCAGGGTGTCCATCAGCGTGTCGGCGAGGTCGAGCTCGGCGTCCCGCACCGTGACCTTCTCGGTGGGCGCCAGCCCGGCGGCGGGGCGTATCTCGTCCGGCCACAGCAGGGTGTGCATGCCCAGCACGTCCCGCTGCTCCTCCCCCTCCAGGGCGCGCACCAGGGCCAGGTTCTCCCGGCCGCGCATGGCCAGCTTGGCGATGGCGCCCTTGCCCGAACGCCGCAGCGACTCGCGCAGCAGCACGTAGGGCTTGGCGGCGCCCGCGTCCGGGGTCAGGTAGTAGGAGCGGTCCAGCTGGTAGGGGTCGATGGACTCGATCGGCACGAAGCCGAGGATGTCCACCGTCCGGGCGGTGGGCAGGGGCAGCGCGGCCAGGTCGGCGTCGGAGAGGGGCACGAGGCCGCCGTCGGCCGTCTCGTACGCCTTGCCGATCTCCTCGGCGGGCACCTCACGGCCGCCCTCGGTCTCGCAGACCTTCCGGTAGCGGATCTTGCCCTCGTCCGTGGTGTGGATCTGGCGGAAGGAGACGCTGTGGCTCTCGGTGGCGCTGACGACCCTGACGGGAATGCTCACCAGGCCGAAGGAGATCGAGCCTTTCCACACGGTTCGCATCGGCATCATTAGCCCCTTTCGCACCTTTCATGCAGTCTCAGGGTATGCCTGTCGTCGAAGTCGAGGGCCGCCGTCTCACGCTGACCAATCTGGAGAAGGTGATCTATCCGGACGGCACCACCAAGGGGGAGATCGTCCACTACTACGCCGTCAACGCCGACGTCCTCCTCCCTCATCTGGCGGGCCGGCCGCTGAGCCTGCTGCGCTACCCGGACGGCCCGGACGGGGAGCGCTTCTTCACCAAACACGTGCCGCAGGGCACGCCCGACTGGGTGACGGTGGGCGAGTTCGGGCGGGCCGAGGGCGGCACGATGTGGCAGGTGATGATCGAGGACGTGGCCTCGCTGGTGTGGGCGGCGAACCTGGTCGCCGAGCTGCACGTGCCGCAGTGGACCGCCGCCGCGCCCGGCACGGCCGACCGGCTGGTCTTCGACCTCGACCCCGGGGAGCCCGCCACGGTCGTCGAGTGCTGCCGGGTCGCGCTGTGGCTGCGCGAGCGGCTGGCGGCGGACGGGCTCACGGCGTACGCCAAGACCTCCGGCGCGAAGGGGCTGCACCTGCTGTGCCCGCTGCGGCCGGTGGACTCCTCGGCGCGGGCCTCGGCGTACGCCGCCGAGCTGGCGGGCGAGGCGAGCGCGGCGCTGCGGGGGCTGGCCATCGCGGCGATGGCCAAGCGGCTGCGGCCGGGGAAGGTGTTCATCGACCACAGCCAGAACGCGGCGCGGAAGACGACGGCGGCGCCGTACACGCTGCGCGCGCGGGCGGAGCCGGCGGTGTCCACGCCGGTGGCGTGGGAGGAGGTGGAAGGGTGTGCCTCTCCTGACCAGCTGGTCTTCACGCTGCGCGACATCCCGGCGCGGGTGCGCGCTGCTGGCGACCTGATGGCCCCGCTCGCGGACCCGGCCGCGGCGCGCCCGCTGCCGCCGGGGTAGCACCGGGGGCTCCGCCCCCGGTGCT
>NZ_JBQQCA010000023.1:0-101083 GCF_052246635.1 Streptomyces sp. 6N223
GACCTCCTCAAATATTCGCTGATCGTCATCGCGAGCGTGCCCGTCCTGCTCATCTATCCCTTCGTCGCGCGCTACTTCACCAAGGGAATCATGATCGGCGCGATCAAGGGCTGAACCCCTCCCTCCCCGTCTCCCTCCCTCTTTCACAGCCCTGTTACAGAAAGGACTGCACCGTGCGTCGTTCACGCCTGCTCGCAAGATTCTCGGCCGCCGGGGCGCTTCTGGCGACCCTGGCGGCCTGCTCCGGCGGCACTGGCGGCACCAGCACCTCGGAGCCGCTGCCCACGATCAAGGGAAATCCGCCGGTGACCCTCACCGTGTTCGCCCCACAGCAAGACTGGGTCGATGATATGGACAAAAACGCCTTCACCGACCTGATCAAGGACGAATTCAACATCACCATCAAGTGGCAGACGACCACCCTCGACGCCACCGCCGCAAAGGAGAAGCGCCAGATATCGCTGGCCAGCGGTGACCTCCCCGACGTCTATCTGCTCATTCCATGGCTCGATCAGTTCAGCCAGGCAGAACTTCTGAGGTACGGCGGGCAAGGTATCATTCAGCCGCTCAATCAGCTGATCGACCAGTACGCCCCCAATATCCAGGACGCGTTCACGGAAACGCCGGAATTCGAGCGGATGGCCACCGCGCCGGACGACAACATCTACGGGATGCCCCAGTGGAACGACTGCTACCACTGCTCGCACGGATTCAAGACGTGGATCAACCAGGAGTGGCTGGACAACCTGGGCCTGGAGATGCCCACGACCACGGACGAGTTCCGCGAGGTGCTGCGCGCCTTCAAGAACGACGACCCCAACGGCAACGGCAAGTCCGACGAGATCCCGCTGAGCGGCAGCGCCGAGAACTCGCTCATCCCGTTCCTGATGAACGCGTTCGCCTACTACCCGGCACCCCTGACCACCATTGATGTGAACCCCACCCTCTTCATGAACGACGGCCAGGCCGACATCCAGGCCAACAAGGAAGGCTGGCGCGAGGGCCTGAGGTACATCCAGTCCCTCTACGACGAGGGCCTGATCGACAGCAGCGCCTTCACCCAGAACGGTGACGCGTACATTCAGCAGGGCGACCACGCGAACGACGTCATCCTGGGCGCCGCCGCGGCAATGCACCCCGGCCTCTTCGTGACAACCGGCCAGGAGAACGGCCGCGACTTCGACTACGCCGCCATGGAGCCGCTGAGCGGTCCGGACGGCACCAGCTACGCCACCTACCAGCCCTCGTCGTTCGCCGGAGCGACCTTCGTCCTCACCACCCAGGCCACGCAGACCGAGCAGATCCAGGCCATCAAGATGCTCGACTACCTCTTCACCGACGAAGGCCGGGCCAACGGCCACTTCGGCCTCAAGGGCACGGGCTGGGAGGAGCCCGAAGAGGGCGAAATCGCGCTCGACGAGACCATGGAGCCGGCGCTCAGGGCCATTCCCGAGCAAAACACTGGTGCATGGAGCGCAATGTCGCAGTACTACCACACCGAGGAGTTCCGCAACTCGCAGGTCACGGCCGCCGACCCGATGACGCCAGAGGGATACGAACGCCGGCTGTTCGAAGCCACCCAGCTCTACGAGCCGCACGCGGACCAGGATCTGGTGTTCCCCATCGCAGAGACATGGATCGACAACACCGTGGCCAGTGAACTCGCCACACTCCAGACAAACCTCGGCACCTACATCCAGCAGAGCGCGGTGCAGTTCATCACCGGACAGAAGTCCCTCGACTCCGACTGGGACTCCTACCTCGGCGAACTCGACGGCCTGGGACTCGATCGCTTCCTGGAGATCTACCAGCAGTCCTACGACGCGTCACACTGACCGGCGGTGGCCGGGCCGCACATCCCAGCATGCGGACCCGGCCACCACGGCCACCACCCCGGCCACCTCGTCCGCACACGTGCGCCAGTCCCTGAGAGGAAGAAGAACCCTTGCCCTACAGCATCCGCGCGGCAGGTCCGGAGGCGCACACGGCCGCGTGGAACGGGGCGCCGACACGACCCGGTGGGTAGCCGAAACGCGGGCGGCACCCCCGGCCGTGATCACCGCGTCGTACACCCTGGCCACCGGACGCCCCTCGCGCCTCCCCGAGTGGGCGTCCGGTCTATGGCACTCGAAGCTGCGCTACCGGGATCGGAACAGAGGAAGAAACGCCCGTGAGGATAGACGACCTGGCCATCACCCCTATCGCCTTCGCCGATCCGCCCCTCCTCAACGCCGACGGCGTGCACGAGCCGCTGGTGCTGCGCTGCGTGCTGCGGCTGCGTGCCGGCGATGGCGAGGTCGTCGGCCTCGGCGAGTGCGCCGGCGACCGCGACCAGCTGGAACGACTGCGCGTGGCCCGGCGCGTCATCACCGGCATGAGCGTGTTCGCCACCACCGCCATCGCCCGGGCCGTCGACGAGGCTCTCGGCGGGCCGGACGGGCCGCTGACGGCGTTCGAGCGGGCACGCGTCACCTCCGCGATCGAGGTCGCCTGCATGGACGCCCAGGGCAAGATCACCGGCCGGCCGGTCAGCGAGCTCCTCGGCGGCGCCGTGCGCGATGCCGTCCCGTACAGCGCCTACCTGTTCTACAAGTGGGCCGAACACCCCGCGCTGGATGGCCGCCCCGCCATCGCCGACTCCTGGGGCCCGGCGCTGGACCCCGAGGGCATCGTCCGCCAGGCCGCCCGCATGATCGACCGCTACGGCTTCCGTTCCCTGAAGCTCAAGGGCGGCGTCTTCCCGCCCGAGGAGGAGATCGCCGCCATCCGCGCCCTGGCCGAGGCCTTCCCCGGCCGTCCACTGCGGCTGGACCCCAACTGCGCGTGGACGGTGGAGACCTCGCGCCGTGTGGCGCGGGAGCTCGACGGCGTACTGGAGTACCTGGAGGACCCCACTCCGGGCTTCGACGGCATGGCCGCGGTCGCGGAGACCTCCCCGATGCCGCTGGCCACGAACATGTGCGTCATCTCCTTCGACACCATCCGCCCGGCGGTGGAGCGCGGCTCGGTGCAGGTCATCCTCGCCGACCACCACTACTGGGGCGGGCTGCGCCGCATCCGCGACCTGGCGGCGGTGAGCGAGGCGTTCGGCATCGGGCTGTCCATGCACTCCAACTCCCACCTCGGCATCAGCCTCGCGGCCATGACCCACGCCGCCGCCGCCACGCCCCACCTCACCTACGCCTGTGACACCCACTATCCGTGGAACGCCGGGGAGCCCGACGCCACCGACGTGGTCCGCCCCGGCGTGCTGCGCTTCGTCGACGGCGCGGTGCCGGTCCCCACCGGCCCAGGCCTGGGCGTCGAGCTGGACCCGGAGGCTCTGGCTCGCCTCCATGACGCCTACCTGGCCGCCGGCCGGGACCGGCGGGACGACACTGGCTACATGCGGCGGATCCAGCCGGCGTACGACGCGGCGCTGCCGCGCTGGTGAGCGGGGTGGCGCCGAGCGGCTCTGCCTCCTACGCGGCCTCCTACGCGCGCCGCTACACGTTGAGCGGAAATGCCTGCCCGCCTCGCCGAGGTGCTCACGCGCTTCCTCACCGCGCAGCGGCAGGCGTACGACGGCTGGGCCCTGCTCTGCGCCCGCACTGCGCGGGGTCAGGAGTCGTCAGCGCCGTCGGCGCCGTCGGCGGTCTTCGCGAGCACCAGCATGACGTGCTCGTTCTCGCCGTGCCGGACCGTCTCGGCGCGCCGGAAGCCGTGCTTCTCCAGCAGCCGCACCGAGCCGGTGTTCCCCACGAAGGGATCGGCGTACAGCGGGCGGGTCCTCTCCCGCTCCAGGAAGAGCGCCAGCGCCCGCGTGCCCACGCCCCCGCCCCAGAACTGCCGGCCGAACCAGTACCCGATGAAACGCCGGTCCTCGTCCCACCACGCCACCACGTTGCCCGCCGGCTCCCCTTCGACGGTGACGGCCTGCACGAAGACAGCTGGATCGCCGAGGATCCTCGTTTCCCAGTGGGTCATGAACGCCTCCCGCTCCCGGGGCGGGACCTTCGACCGCCGCACGGCCTCCGGGTCGTGCGCCTGAGCGAAGAACACCTCCAGATCGGCCGGCCCGACGTCTCTCAAACACACCTGCACACCCATGCCGACGAGTCTGCCACCGGCCACTGACAATCCCGGCGGGCCGACGGCTCCGGGCCTCGTGGGTTCCCAGTGATCACACGGTGCCGGGCACGCCGCCGTCGTCGTCGTCCGCCTCGAACGCGCTGAGGGTCGGGTCGTGGTCGGCGGCGCCGATGTCGTACATGGGGGTCATCCAGTGGTAGAAGTTGTCGCCGCGCTCCCGCAGCAGGTCGTACAGCCGGCGCGTCAGGCGCAGCCGCACCGGTCCCAGCTCCGGGTGCTCGTGGCGGTTGCGCAGCTCGTGCGGGTCGGTGGCCAGGTCGTACAGCTCGTTCACCGACTCGGGGTTGACGACGAGCTTGTAGCGCTCGTCGCGGATCATGCGCTGCGGGTACGGGAAGTGGTGGCCGTGGAACTCGGCGGTCATCTCGGGTGCCCACGGCGGACGTTCGCCGCGCAGCAGGGGCACGAGGCTGCGGCTGTCCACCGCCGGGGAGGGATCGCAGCCGGCGAGGTCCAGGAGGGTGGCGGTGCAGTCCGTCAGGCTGACGAACTCGCGCCTGACCTGCGGCGGGCCGCCCGGCAGGCGCACGATGCCGGGGATGCGGTAGATGTCCTCGTACATCGCCGGTCCCTTGTCGTGCAGGCGGTGCGCGCCGGTGAACTCGCCGTGGTCGGCGGTGAAGAACACCGCGGTCTCCTCGGCCAGGCCGAGCTCGTCGAGCCGGTCGAGGATGCGGCCGATCTGCTCGTCGATGAGGGAGACGTACCCCCAGTAGACGGCGATGAGCTTGCGGGTGACCTCGATCGGCATGGTGTCGAACGTCCAGTGCGCGCTGTAGTTGCGCTGCACGGGCGGCTTGCCCTCGAAGGTCTCGGCGATCGACTCCGGCAGCTCGACGAGTCCCGGGTCGTAGCGGTCGAAGTACGCGTCCGGCAGCAGGTAGGGCAGGTGCGGTCCGAAGAAGTGGGTGGCCAGGAAGAAGGGGCGCCCCGCACCGCCGGTGCCGCCGCCGGCGGCGTAGCGCTCCAGGTGCTCGATGGCCCGGGTCGCCAGGTAGTGCTCGAACGTGGCCTCGACCGGCTGGTGGAGCCGGGCGGCCAGCAGGTTGCCGGGGTTGCCGTTGGGGGTGGTGCCGCGGATCCGGTCGGAGATGCGGTACGGCGGCAGGCCGCGCTCAGCCAGGTACGCCAGATAGTCGGGGTGGTCCACGGGATTGTGCCAGCCGGGCAGCTCCGGGCCGTCGAAGCCGAACGAGGCCGCGGTGCGGTGGGTGCCGACGTGCCACTTCCCGATCAGGCCAAGCCGGTAGCCGCGCTCCCGCAGGGCGTCGGGGAAGGTGAAGGCGTCGTCGGCGAGATCCTCCAGGTAGCCCACGTTCCGCTCGTAGTTGGCCAGCAGGCGGTGCCGGAACGGCGCCTGGCCGGTGAGGAGGCTGGCCCGCGCGGGGGTGCAGATGGCGGTGGGCGTGTAGCAGCGGTCGAAGCGGGTGCCGGCGGCCGCGAGCCGGTCCAGGTTGGGCGTGTCCACGTGGGGGTTGCCGTAGCAGCCCAGGGTGTCCACCCGGTGCTGGTCCGTCATCAGGAAGAGAAGGTTCAAAGGACTGTTCACGGGACGGTTCTCCTGCGGGAGGCCCTCGCGTAGAGATCCCCGGCGTAGTAGGAGGTGGGGTCGCTGGCCGGGCTGTCGGGGTCGTGCGGGGCGGGTGAGGGCGGGTAGCGGGCCAGCAGCGGCGACTCGTGCAGCACGAGGGCGATGCCGCCCAGAGCGCCGCCCGTCTCGCCGAGCCGGGCGGCGCGGACCTTCAGGCGGCGTCGCAGCATGGGCATGACGTGGGCACGCAGCTCCCGCTCGACCGGATCGGTCAGCGCCGCGCCGACCTCGGCCACCTCCCCGCCGAGCACGACCAGGTCCGGGCCCACCGTGTTGCACACCGAGGCGAGCACGAGCCCGACCTGGCCGCCGACGCGCGCGAGCAGGTCCCCTACGCCGGGGTCGCCCGCCCCGGCCGCCGACGCCAGGGCGCGGAGGGTCCGCGCCCGGCCGCCCGCCTCGCGGTGAGCGTCCAGCACCGCCTTGACCGAGGCGATGGTCTCCAGGCAGCCCCGGCCCCCGCACCGGCACGCCCTGCCGTCCGGATCGACGGTGATGTGGCCGAACTCCCCGGAGACGCCGTGGGCGCCGCGGTGCAGCGAGCCGCCGAGGACGAGGCCGCCGCCCACGCCGTGGGACAGGCGCAGGTACAGCACGTCCTGGCAGCCCGCCGCCGCCCCCCAGATGGACTCGGCGAGGGCGGCGAGGCGGGTGTTGTTGTCCATCAGCACCGGAACGCCGAAGCGCTTGCGCAGCAGCGTGGGCACCGCGTCCAGCCGCCGGGCGGCGGCGTTCTCCTCACCCGGGCTGCCCACGGGGCCGACGACGCCGACGCCGATCGCCCGCAGCGCGCCGAGCCGCACCCTGCCACCCGCCGCGCCGTCCCCCGCTCCATCCGCTCCATCCGCTCCATCCGCCGAGCGGCCCTCCGACAGCTCGCCGATCAGGCGCTCGGCGATCTCGACGCGGCGCTGCCAGGGCGGATTCGCGGCGTGGCCCTCGCTGGCCGAGCCGATGATCTCGTGCGCGACGTTGACGATCGCGACGTGCAGCCGACGGTGGGCGAAGTCGATGCCGATGGCCTGCCCGGCGGCGGGGTTGAGGCTGAGGGACTCGGCGGGCCGGCCACGCCCCCGCACCGCCTGGTCGGGCACGGTCGCGACCACGGTGCCGTTGGCCATCAGGCCGGAGACGATGTCGTGGAGCGTGGTGCGGGACAGGCCCGAGCGGTGTCCCAACTCGCCGCGACTGAGCGCGCCGTGTCGGCGCAGCAGGTCGAGCACGCGCTCCTGGTGGCCGCGTCGTAGCTGCGCCAGCGCCCCCTGAGGCTGCTGTGCCATGGGGACGAGTGTGTGAGTCGGCGCTATTTACGTCAACAGAGCGGAGAAATTAGATTGGCGGCGGGCGCACACTCCACACCCCACAAGCCTCCTCGGAGTAGCAACGATGACGATGCGAAAGCCCTGGAAAGCCCTGCCCGCCCTGTCCGCCCTGTCCGCCCTCTCCCTCGCGGGCGCCGGCGCCGGCATGGCGCCGGCGGCGTCCGCCTCGGCCGCCGCCCAGAACGCGGCGTACGCCGACACGACGTACTCGGCGGAGCGCGAGCAGGCGATCAACTACTACGCGGGCGACCGCCAGGTGAACGTGGTGACCGTCACCCACAGCCCGGACGAGCTCGCGGTGTTGTTCGACGACGAGGTGCCGATCGAGGTGGGCGAGGGGTGCACGCATCCCGACGAGGCCGACCTCACCCTCGTCTCGTGCGTCTACCCGGACTGGGCCGAGCCCGTCCTGGAGATCTCGCTCGGCGACGAGGACGACTACATCGACGCGACGCGATCGCAGGGGTACAACAACATCTCGGCCTACGAGGGCGACGACGTGGTGCTCGCGGGCGACGGTGGGGGCGTCCTGTGGGGCGGCCCCGGAGACGACGACCTCAGCGGCGGCGACTACCAGTGGGGCGAGCAGGGGAACGACACCCTCGACGGCGGCGTCGGCCGGGACTACATCGAGGGCGACGAGGGCAACGACCTGCTGCTCGGCCAGGACGGGAGCGACGAACTGGAGGGCGACGAGGGCGACGACGAGATACGCGGCGGACGCGGGCACGACGAGCTGCTCGGCGGCCCCGGCCGGGACACCATCTACGGCAACAGCGGCGATGACGTCCTCCACGGCGGCGCGGAGCAGGACGACCTCCACCCCGGCCCCGGGAACGACGAGGTCCACGAGGACTAGCGGGACCGGCAGGACCGGCAGGACCAGTACGCCAGCGGCGTTTCGCTATCGCCGCTGGTCAGGGCGGGGGCGTTCCGGGCGTTCCGCAGCGCTCCCGCAGCTTCGCCAGGACGGCCTGGCTGATCTCGTGCAGGGAGTCGAGCTGCTCGGGCGTGAGCGCGTCGAACAGCACCTCGCGGACCTCGGTGACGTGGCCGGGAGCGGCCCGGACCAGAGCCTCGTAGCCGGTGTCGGTGAGCCGGGCCACGGAGCCGCGCCGGTCGTGGGCGTGGGCGCAGCGGCTGATCCAGCCGTACTTCTCCAGGGCGCTGACGGCGTGGGAGAGACGGCTGCGCGAGGAGTGCAGGAGCTCGGCGAGGCAGCTCATGCGCATCGCGCGATCGGGGCTCTCGGAGAGCATCACCAGGATCTGGTAGTACGCAACGGGCATCCCGGCATCGGCCCGCAGCTGCCGGTCGAGGCGGGCCTGGAGCTCGCTGTTGGCCATCAAATACGAACGCCACACGCGCTGTTCATGGTCGCTCAGCCAGCGGATCTCCGAGTGGTCGGACATGGTCTTCCCAGCAGGCGGGGGAATGGTTGAGGCTTCAATTATTGCATGCTACTTTGTCACCGTCTCACCGACTGAGCGTTTAACTACATCAACTACCTCTAGCCACACATCCATCTCACTCTGTCACTGGGGGCTTCCGTGTCTACTCCTCTCACCGACGCTCTGCCCGGCTACACCGCCGGCACCTGGATCATCGACCCGGTCCACTCCGAGATCTCCTTCAGCGTCAGGCATCTGGGCATCGCCAAGACGCGCGGCCGCTTCGACTCCTTCGAGGGCGAGATAGTCACCGCCGAGGACCCGCTGAAGTCCTCGGTCACGGCGACCATCCAGACCGCCTCCATCAACACGGGCAACGACATGCGTGACGACCACGTCCGGAGCGAGGACTTCCTGCACGTCGAGGAGTTCCCCACGATGACCTTCACCTCCACCGGGGTGCGGTCCGAGGGCGAGGGCCTCCTGGTCGACGGCGAGCTCACCCTGCGCGGCGTGACCAAGCCCGTCACCCTTGAGCTGGAGCTGAACGGCTTCGGGACGGGCATGGAGGGCAAGCCCGCCGCCGGCTTCACCGCCACCACCGAGATCAGCCGCAAGGACTTCGGCGTCACGGGCGGCGCGGCGGGCGCCGCCGTGAGCGAAGCCGTCAAGATCACCATCGAGGTCGAGGCCCACCAGCAGTGAGCAGTGAGCCTCCGGCGGTAACCCGGGCGTGAGCGCGGCCACCCGGCGGACACCCGCCGGGTGGCCGCGTTCGGTCAACGCCCTCCGCCCCGCATCAACGCCAGGTCCTCGCCCCAGGCGTCCAGCGTGGCGCCGTGGCCGGCCTCCCGCGCCACGGCCTCGACCCGGGCGAAGAGCCGCCGCTGCGCGGCCACGTCACCGGTCCCCGCGATCCGGCCGAGCGCGTCCAGCAGTTCCCTCGTGTCCCACCCCGGCAGCGGAAAGCGCTCCAGCTCCCACTCCAGGTACTTGTTGAACGGGCGCGGGCGCCGGTCCAGGACGAACAGCAGCCCCAGCAGAAATCCGACGCTGTCGCCCGCGTCGAGGCGGGCGGCGAGCAGGTGGCCGTCCCGGGCGTTCTTGAGCGAGCGATAGAGCGAGTTGGCGTAGGCGTCCAGCCAGCCGGCGCCCTCGCGGAACGCCTCGTCCTCGCCGAGCCGCCCCTTGGCGGCGACGATCTCCGCGATCTCGCCGTCGAGCCGGTCGAGCACGACCCGGGCGCGGGAGAGGGCGTAACGCTCCTGTCCGCCGATCGCGCGGAAGGCGCCGAGCGTGGTGACGAGGAGATCGAGCTCCGCGGAGCGGTAGCCGTCGAGCGCCGCGAGGTCGGTCTCGGTGTCGGTCTCGGCGTCGTCGGCGAGGAGGACGTACAGGTCGCGGTCGGAGTGGGGGGTGACCATGCCCTCGTGGGCGTGGGAGCCCTTGAGGACGAGCCCTACGACGGCCGGGTCGGCGGCGGCGCGGGCGATGAACGCCTCGTAGGTCAGGTGATGCACGTGATGATCTCCAGTCGGTGCGACGGGGGTGAGGGGTGAAGACGCCAAGCCGCCCCCGCGTCCGCCGTTACGCCAACGAGAGGGTGGTCACTCCGTCCGCGGCAGCCGCGACGCCGCCGCACTGAAGATCAACGCACGGCCGCCACGCTACGCCGCCCGAGCCGCCGCCGTCCAGAGCGGTGGGTGCGGGCCTGGCGAGGGACGGCGAGAGGGACCAGCAGTGTCAGTGACTGACAGCGTCAGGACCCGCACCGCGACGGCGCGAGCCAGAACGGTCATGTCGCGCCCGCCCCTTGCCGTTCGCCGGACGCTCGCACGCATACCGCCGCACCGCCGTCGGCTCCCGCGCAGGTCCCGGGTCCCGGCTCATCGAGCCGTCCCCTGCGGCAGCCGCAGCTCGAACCACACGACCTTCGCCTGCGCCACGGGCCTGACCCCCCACGCCTCCGCCAGCGCGTCCAGCAACGCCAGCCCCCGCCCGGACTCGGCGTCCCACTCCCCCGCCACGCGCCGCTCGGGCTGTTCCCGCGCCGACTCGTCCTCGACCTCGATCAGCACCCGCTCGGGCCCGATCGTGGTCGCGACGGTGAGCCGCGCAACGGCCGCGTGCAGGAAGACGTTCGTCGCCGTCTCACTGACCAGCAGCCGCGCCGTCTCGGCGATGTCCTCGCACCCGCTGTGCCGCAGCACGGTGGCCACGTGGTCCCGCACCAGCTTCGGCGTTCCCACCAGGTTCGGCGCCACCAGCCGGTAGCAGAGCCCTGGCGGCTCTACCACCGGCACCGTCGTCATCATCCGCTCGCCCCTTTCAGGTTCGCTGCGCCCACCGTTCACACACGGGTTCCACCACCCTGGCCCGGCCAACCCGGTACCCCTGCCGGGGCCTGGCTGCCTCACGGCGGATTCGCCGGCGCACCCGCCGTGAGGCGGTGGCGCCGCCGCCGAACTGGAGCGCCGCGCATGCGGTTCGGCGGCTCGGAAGGTGGCTCGCTCCCAGCTCACCTACCGCGCCGAGGCATCCGAACGCGACGACATCACGATGCGAGCGATCACCTTCGCGGCGGGCGGCATGGCTACGAGGGCCGGTGCGTTCAGCCACCTCGGCTGACAGCGGCCAGACCCCGCACATACCGATCGAACCGCGTACCGTCCTCTGCCTGGATCCGGGCGCGGTAGGTGAACCCCGCCCGCAGCGCGACCGCGGCCGATGCGGCGTTCCGCGGCTCCACCTGGATCACCGCCTCGGCCGCACCCTCGCTCGCCGCGTACCCGCAGACCAGGTGGACCGCGCGGGTCGCCAGACCCTGACCCCGCCAGGACGGGTACAGCCCGTACGCGACGTTCACCTGGCCGCGTCCCAACCCCTCCTGCGCGAACCGCACGTCGATCGTCCCGGCGAGCACCTCCTCGGCACCCGCCCGGACGCCGAAGGCGCGCAGCGGTCCTGCGGTGTCCCACTGATCCAGGCAGTGCCGGATGTACGCCTCGGTTCCCTCGCGGGTCCCGGGCCCTCCGTTGAGCCAGCGCACCAGCAGCTCGTCCTCCCCCGCGAGGTGCGCCTCCACGTCCTCCAAACGCAGCGGTGACAGGGTGACGATTCCATCGGACAGCTTCACGCCGGGCATCGGCCGATTGTTGACCGCGCGGCCGCACAGCGCCATCGGATTCTCCTCCCCGGCTCCTACGGGCCCACCGCGCCCTGCACGAATCGCCGAAGGTGCGCACGCACGGCGTCGGGCTGCTCCAGCCAGGGTTCGTGTCCCGCGCCCTCGATCCGCGTCAGCGGAAGAGCGAGCCGGCGCGCGAGTGATTCAAGTGCCGACACCGGGCGGGGGTCGTCGCACCCACCGAGGAGCTCCGCTCGCGCGGGCAGGCACGCGCGCAGCTCGGCAAGGTGCTCATCGAGCGGGTCCGCGCGTCCCTCCCTGCCAAGCTCGCCGTTCATCGCCCAATTGACCGGGCGACGCTGCCGGGCCTCCCGCGCTGCCCAGCGCCACCCGCGTTCGGGATCGGCGTGGTCGGTGAACCAGGCCAGCGTGAGCAGCTCGGCTTCCTGCTCCTCCGTGCGGTGCGGCAACTCCTCCAACGCGCGGAGCCGCTCCTGCTGCGCGACGGACATGCGGCGGACTCGCTCCGCTCGGTCCCCAGCGCGCCAATCGCCAACGAAGGGCCCGCACATCAACAACGCTGCCGCAACCCGGTCAGAGTGCGCCAGGCAGAACCGGCTCGCCAGGTCGGTGCCGTAGGAGTGCCCGATCAACACGGCCCTGGGCACGCCCCATGCGTCGAGCAACTCGGCGAGATCCTCGACGTGCCGGGCCAGGGAATGGGCGCCCCGCCACGGGGATCGGCCAGTGCCACGCTGGTCATACCGGTACACGGGCGCGAGGTCCCCGACCATAGGAGCGACATCGCCCAGATAGTCCGGCAGACCCGGACCGCCATGGAGCATGACCACGGGCGGCTGCCGAGTCGTGTCCCCCAGCGCCATCCAGCGCAACCGCGCCCCGTCGGTCATCGACGCGAGGCCCTGCACCTCCATCAAGGTCACCGCGGAGAATCTACCGATCTCGCTGAGGCTCGGCCAAAGGTTAAGGACGAATTCGTCATGCGAAGGGCTGGGGAAGGGCGTCGTGCGCCATCGGCGAGGTGTTTTCGCCCGGAGCGCCTCGCAGCGCCTCGCAGTGCCTCGCACTGCCTGTCCGGGGCCGAGGAGAAAAAGGGAACGCGGTGCGGAGGCGGCAGTGACAGGCTGACCGGTCAACAACCCCTGAGAGGAGCCTGCCGTGACCCCACCTCCCCGCCTCCTTCCGCTGCTGGAGCAGTTCGACTTCGCCCGCGAGCGCCTCGCCAACCGCTTGGTGGGACCCGTCATGGACAGCGGTGACGGGACGGACACCGAGGTCGTGCCCATGACCGACGAGGAGTTGTTCTGGGAGCCGGTGCCGGGCTGCTGGTCGGTGAGGCGGCGCGTGGACGGGCCCGGGCCGCGTGCGACGATGCTGGCCGGTGCCGGGGACTGGGGGCGCGACGCCGCGCCCTATCCGCATCCGTGGCCGCCGCCCTTCACCACCATCGCGTGGCGCCTGAGCCACGTCAGCGAGGGGCTGGCCCTGCGCGCCGACCACGCGGCGGGCAGCCGCGCGCTGACCCGGGACGACTACCGCATCAGCGGGAACGCCGCGGAGGCGGTCGCGGCCTTCGACGCGGGCGCCTCCGCCTGGCGGGAGGCTCTGCTGAGCGTCGACGACGCCGCGCTGGACACGGTCGGGTACTCCACCTACCCCCACGGCAGCGACGCCGAGGAGCCGTTCATCGACATCGTGTGGTGGGTCAACCAGGAACTGCTGCACCACGGAGCCGAGATCGCCCTGCTGCGCGACCTGTACCGCGAGCGGTGACAGCGGCGGCCCGCAGGCCGACGCTTTCCCGTCCGCCGCGCCGCGTGTGAGAATCGGGCCGGTGCGATTCCAGGTGCGGCGGTGACAGCCCGCCGGTTCCGCCGGTGCCGGCGGGACGACCCGGTGCGACTCCGGGGCCACGCGGTGATACCCCGCCATCTCTCGGGCCCGAGGCGGGCCCCTGCACATCCTGCTGTGGAGAGGTGGTGGGTGCCGGTTGTTCACCGGACACATCCAGGAGATCGGTACGGTCGTGGCCACCGGCCAGGACCGCTTCGTCGTGCGAGCCGTCAACTCGGCTGCTGCGGGAGCCCGTTCGGTCTGCGTCAACGGCGTTGGCCTCGCCGTCGCCTCAGACTCCGACGGGCTGCTGCGGGCCACGCCGTCCGCCGACACGCGCCGCAGGTCGACGCTGGGCCGGCTCCGGTCCGGCGCGCGCGTCAACGTCGAGCGGGCGCTGTCGGCGGGCGATCCGATCGGCGGGCACGCCCTTGTGCCGGCGCGGCTCGCCTGGCACTGCGCGGATCCCGGGGACGCCCTCCGGCGCCTCGACGGGCTCATGGCCCGCCGCGAGATCATCACCGGCGAGGTGACGCTGCGCCAGGTGCACCGCCGACTCGTCGACGCGCACGGCCTGGCGCTGAGCTACCGGCGGTTCGAGGACGCCTGGCTGGAGCCGTACTCCTGGCCGATGCCCGGCATGGCCTCCCTCGTCGAGGCGCTGTCCGCGCGCCACCGCCTGGTGCTGCTGTCCAACGTCGACCGCGACTACTGGCGGGCCGTGCGGGCGGCGCACCCGGAGCTCCGGCACTTCGCGGCGCTGCTGGCCTCCTGCGACCTCGGGGTGGCCAAGCCGGATCCCGAGGCGTTCCTGCGCGCGAGCGAGGCGGCCGGCGCCGACCCGTCGCGGTGTCTCTTTGTCGACGACACGGCGGCGAACGTGGAGGCGGCGCGGGCGCTGGGCTTCCGGACGCACCGGTTCGGCGGCGTCTCCGGGCTCCGCCGGGCGCTCCGCGCGTGTGCGCGAGCTGTGGACCTCGCCGACGTTCTGCACGACGATGCCTGAAAGCCACCATGGTGCACATGCGGAGGGAGAGACACATGCGGAAGTCCTTAGCCGCCCTGGGCGCCGTCACCCTGGCGGGCGCGGGCGTGGGCGTCGGGCTGTGGCCGGGCGCGGCGGCGGCAGCGCAGCAGTCGGGGGCCCTGGCCTCGGTCGCCGACAGCATCCTCTACTACGAGGCGGGCGACGGCGAGGTCAACGACCTGACCTTCGACCAGGGCGCCGAGGAAGGCACCTATGTCATCACCGACTCCGTGCCCATCGAGGCGGGCGAGGGTTGCGCGCACCCCGATGAGGGCGACCTCACCCGTGTGACGTGCACGTTCCCCGATCCGGCGTACGAGTACCCCATCGCGTGGTTCTCGCTCGGCGACGGCGACGACAGGATCGCCACGGGCGGCGAGGGCACCGTGGACGTGGACGGGGGAGACGGCGAGGACGTGATCGCCGCCGAAGCGGGCGACCAGGTCGACGGCGGGCCCGGGGCGGACGTCCTCAGCGGCGCGAGCTGGCAGTACGGTGGCGGCGGGCCTGACACGCTCACCGGCACGGGCGGTGCCGACGACCTGCACGGCGCGTTCGGCAGCGACACGGTCCGCGGCGGCGGAGGCGACGACTGGGTCAGCGGCGGGCAGGGCCACGACGAGGTCCGCGGCGAGGCGGGGGACGACAACGTCAACGGCGACAGCGAGAACGACGACCTCTACGGCGGCAGCGGCGACGACGAGGTGTGGGGCTACAGCGGCGACGACACGCTGTACGGCAACGACGGCAACGACGTGCTGGTGGGGAACGACGGCGACGACCGGCTCTTCGGCGGCGCGGGGATCAACGAGCTGTACCAGGACTGGCCGTCCGACGGCATGGCCCGGGGCTAGAGGCGGGAAGCGGGCATGGGTTCGGCTGAGCAGGGCGGGCACCGCCCGCCGGGCCGGGAGGAGCGCCCGCACGCCGCGCGGCTGTCCGCGTACGCGACGGTGGGCGCGCGCCTGTCCCTGCTCAGCGACCGGCGGCTGCGCGAGGCCGTGGCCGCCGCGCCCGCCCTCGGCTCGGGGATCGGCGGCCGGTCGGGCATGCTGGACGTCGCGGGGACGCCGGTCTTCGTCAAGCGCGTCCCGCTGACGGACATCGAGGCCCGGCCCGCGAACGCCCGGTCCACCGCCAACCTCTTCAGCCTCCCGCTGTTCTACCAGTACGGGGTGGGATCGGCCGGCTTCGGCGCCTGGCGCGAGCTGGCCGCGCACCTCCTCACGACCGGGTGGGTCCTGACGGACGCCTACGCCGGCTTCCCGCTGCTCTACCACTGGCGGGTCCTGCCGGACGACCCGCCGGCCGGCTTCGCCGACGAGTTCGGGGGCGTCGACGGGGCCGTCGCGCGCTGGGAGGGCGCCCCCGCCGTGCGCCGCCGGCTGGAGGCGATCGGCCGGTCCTCCGCCAGCCTGGTGCTGTTCCTGGAGCACGTGCCGCACACGCTCGCCGCCTGGCTGGCCACCTCCTCCCCACAGCGGTGGTCGTGGGTCGAGGATGAGCTGGCACGCGGCGCGGCGTTCATGAGCGCGCGCGGCATGGTCCACTTCGACGCGCACTTCCGCAACGTGCTGACCGACGGCCGGCGGCTGTACTTCGCGGACCTCGGCCTCGCGCTGAGCTCGGACTTCGAGCTGTCGGCGGCGGAGGCGGGCTTCCTGGCGGACCATCTGACGTACGACCGCTGCTACGTGGCGGGCCACCTGCTCCGCCACCACCTGCTCGACGGCGTGCGCGGCGACACCGACCGCGACGCGTTCCTGCGCGCGTGGATCGCGGGCCGCCGGCCCGACGGCGTCCCGCCCGAGGTCGGCGCGATCATCGACCGGCACGCGCGGGCCACGGTCGTGCTGGGCGACTTCCACCGGCGGCTGCTCACGCGCAGCAAGCGAACGCCGTTCCCGGCGGCCGAGGTGCGGCGGGCCCTCGCCGGGGCGCCGGTTCCGGACCGGGTTCCCGACCCGGACCCGGACCCGGATCAGGACCCGGTCACGGCTGTGGGGCCACCGTGACCGGGCAGGCGGCGTAGTGCAGCAGGGCGTGGCCGACCAGGCCCAGGTGCAGGCCGGGGGCGCCGCGCCGCTGGTGGGCGCCGAGGACCAGCAGGTCGGCGGCCTCGGCGGCGTGCAGCAGCGCCGGGCGCGGCGGGCCGTCCACCGTCTCCAGCGCCAGCGGCACGCCGGGGTGGGCGGCCGCGGCCGGGCCGACCGCCCGCTCCAGGCGTTCCTCGGCATCCGTGGCCGCCTCGGTGGCGTCCACGTCCTCCTCCGGGCCCGGGCCCGGTCCGCGCCAGGCGTGGACCGCGCGCAGCTCGCAGCCGCGCGCCCCGGCCTCCGCGAAGGCGAAGTCGACGGCGAAACGCCCCTGCTCGGTGGCGTCCACGCCGAGGACGACGCGGCCGAAGCGGCCGGCCCGTGCGAGGGCGGAGCCGCGCACGACGGTGACCGGGCAGGGGGCGCGCCCGGCGACGCCGAGGCTGACGGAGCCGAGCATCGCGCTGGTGAGCGGGCCGCGGCCCCGGTGGCCCACGACGAGGACGAACGCCTCGATCGCCTCGCCGAGGAGGGCGTCGACGGGCGCCTCGGCCACCGTGTCGAGGGACAGCTTGACGTCGGGCCGGCGGCCGGCGGCGCGCCGCTCGGCGGCGGCCAGCACCTCGCGGGCCCGCGTGCCGCCGCCCTCGTAGCGCTCCCAGAGGGAGGCGTGGACCAGGCGCAGGGCGCGGCCGTGCCGGGCGGCGAGGTCCGCGGCCCAGTCCACCGCCTCCAGGCTGGAGTCGGATCCGTCCACCCCCGCCACGACGGGCTGGTCCATCCCCGGCACCTCCACCTCCACCTCCAGCTCCTCCGTCTCCCGGCGCGCTGTCCTTCCAGCAGACCACCGGCGCGCCCGTCCCGCCACGCGGAGGCGACGGCGGAGACGGAGGCGTGTCAGCGGGTGCCGTACAGCTCGCGCACGCGCGGCTTGAGGAGCTTGCCGCTGGCGGTGCGCGGCAGCCGGTCGGTGAAGACGACCGACGTGGGGATCTTGTACCGGGCCAGGCGGCCGGAGAGCGCCGCGATCACCGTGTAGGCGTCGAGGTCCGCCCCCTTCCGGGGGACGACGACCGCGCGGGGCACCTCCCCCCAGCGCTCGTCGGGCGTTCCGATGACGGCGCACTCGGCGATGTCCGGGTGGGTCAGCAGCAGCTTCTCGATCTCGGCGGGGTAGACGTTCTCGCCCCCGGACATGATCACGTCCTTGAAGCGGTCCACGATGTGGACACGGCCGTCGTCGCCGACGCGGGCGGCGTCGCCGCTGCGGAACCAGCCGTCGACCAAGCCTGCGGCGGACGCCTCGGGCGCCCGCCAGTATCCGCGCATGACGTTGGGGCCGCTGACCAGGACCTCGCCGGTCTCGCCGTCCCGCACCGGGGAGAGGTCGGGCCGGGCGACGCGCACGTCGGTGAAGAAGTGGGGGACGCCGCGGAGGAGAACGCCGGGCGCGGTCTCGGTCATGCCGTACCCCTGGCGGAGCGTCAGCCCGCGCTCCCGGTACGCGGCGGCGAGCTCCGGCGGCAGGGGCGCGCCGCCGCAGGTGAGGGTGCGCAGCGAGGTCAGGTCGGCCTGCCGCCAGTGGGCGTGGCGGGCCATCAGTTCGAACATGGTGGGCACGCCGAACATGAAGGTGACGCGGTGGCGCGCGATCAGGCCGAGCACGCCGCCGGGGTCGAAGGACTCGGCCAGCACGCAGGTCCCGCCCTTGAGCAGCACGGGCAGGGTGAGCATCCCGAGCGCGGCCATGTGGAACAGCGGCGCGGCGGCCAGGGCCCGCTCGTCGGCGGCGAGGTCGTGGTCGACGAGGACGTTGATGGCGTTCCAGGTGAGGTTGCCGTGGGTGAGCATGACACCCTTGGGCGGGCCGGTGGTGCCCGGGGTGTACATGATCAGGCAGAGGTCGTCGTGCCCCACCGGCTCGTCGATCGGCTCGGCGGAGGCGGTGGCCAGCAGCCTGGCGTACGCCGGGCCCGCCTCGACGTACGCGCGGACGCCCGTGTCCTGGCCGCGCAGCTCGTCGACCAGCGGGGCGTGGGAGGGCGCGTGGACGAGGATCTTCGCGCCCGAGTCGGCGAGCTGGTGGGCGGCTTCGGGGGCGGTGAGGCGGGCGTTGAGAGGGACGAAGACCGCGCCGAGGGCGCCGGTGGCGAAGAGGGTCTCCAGGTAGGCGGGGTGGTTCGGGCCGAGGTAGGCCACGCGCTCCTCGCGGCGTAAGCCGAGCGCGCGGAGGGCGTGGGCGAGGCGGGTGGCGCGCTCGTGCAGCTCGGCGTAGGTGAGCTGACCGTTCCGGTGGACCACGGCGGGGTGGTGGGGGGCCATGCGTGCGCGGCGTGCCGGCCAGGACCCCAGTCCGTCGTTGCGCATCGTCGCGCCCTTCGTCCGTGCCGGTGCGGATGGTCCACATCATGCCCGGGGGAGCGCAGGCGCGGCAGTGGCGCGTACCGCATTGCCGTCCCGGCCCCCTGAGGCCGGGCACAGCCCGCCGAACCGCCCAGGCCCGCCGCCGCAGGGACTATCCGGACCTTCTATGGCGTTATGATCACAGGAACCACGGCCCCTGGCTGTTCTGGAGGCATCCCATCATGGCGCTGAAGCGCACACCGCTGCCCGGCGTCGGCACCCAGTACGACTTCTCCACCCGGGAGGGCCGGCACATCTCCGTCGTCGTCCACGATGACGGGCGGCGATTCGTCGGCTTCTACGACCCGGAGGACCCCGACGCCTGCCAGGCCACCGTGCCGCTGGAGCCGAAGGAGGCGGCCAAGCTCGCCTCCCTCCTCGCGCCGCAGGGCACGGGTGCGGTCGGTGCCGCCGTCAGCAAGCTCTCCGGGGGCGAGCTGGGTCTCGACCTCGTCACCGAGAAGATCGAGATCGGGCCCGAGTCGCCCTACCGCGGCGGGCCGTTGGGCGACACCCGCGCCCGCACCCGTACCGGCGCGTCCATCGTCGCCGTGCTGCGCCGCACGGGCGCCCACCCGGCGCCCGGGCCCGACTACCGGCTGGAGGCAGGTGACACGCTGGTAGCCATCGGCACCCGGGAAGGCGTCTCGGACCTCGCCGACATCATCGCCGGCCTGGGCGCGGGGGACTGAGCGTGCACGACACGACCGGCATGCTCATCGAGCTCGGCCTGCTCGTGCTGGGCCTCGGCATCGTCGGCCGCTTCGCCGAGCGCGTCGGGCTCTCCCCCATCCCCCTCTATCTCCTCGGCGGCCTCGCCTTCGGGCAGGGCGGGCTGCTGCCGCTGGACACCGTCGAGGGGTTCATCGAGGTGGGCGCCGAGATAGGCGTCATCCTGCTGCTGCTCATGCTGGGCCTGGAGTACACCGCGCCGGAGCTGGTGGACAGCCTGCGCGAGCAGTACCCGTCGGGCGTCGTCGACATCGTGCTCAACGCCCTCCCCGGCGCCGTCGCCGCGCTGCTGCTGGGCTGGGGGCCGGTGGGCGCGCTGGCGCTGGCGGGCGTCACCTACATCTCCTCCTCCGGCGTCATCGCGAAGGTCCTCACCGACATGGACCGGCTCGGCAACCGCGAGACGCCGGTGATCCTCGGCGTGCTGGTGATCGAGGACCTGACGATGGCGCTCTACCTGCCGATCCTGACCACGGCGGTGGCCGGGGTGGGCCTGGCCAGCGGCAGCCTCACGGTGGCGCTGGCGCTGGCCACGGCGGGCATCGCGCTGTACGGGGCGCTGCGGCACGGGCGGCTGATCAGCAAGGCGGTCTCCTCGGAGAACCCGGAGATGCTGCTGCTGGTGGTGCTGGGCCTGACGCTGCTGGTCGCCGGGCTGGCGCAGAAGGTGCAGGTGTCGGCGGCGGTGGGCGCGTTCCTCGTCGGCATCGCGCTGTCGGGGGAGGTCGCCACGACGGCGCGGCGGCTGTTCACGCCGCTGCGGGATCTCTTCGCGGCCGTCTTCTTCGTCTTCTTCGGGCTGTCGACCGACCCGACGGAGATCCCGCCGGTGCTGCTGCCCGCGCTGCTGCTGGCCGTGGTCACGGCGTTCACCAAGATCGCGACGGGCTGGTACGCGGCGCGGCGGTCCGGGATCGGGCCGCGCGGCCGGTTCCGGGCGGGCGGGGCGCTGGTGGCGCGCGGCGAGTTCTCCATCGTCATCGCGGGGCTGGCCGCCGGGACGGAGCCGAGGCTGGCGCCGCTGGCCACGGCGTACGTGCTGATACTCGTCATCATGGGGCCGTTCGCGGCGCGCTGGACCGAGCCGGTCGCGCGTCGGCTGCGGGAACGGCGGCGGACGGGCCGCGAGGCGCCCGCCGCGGCCGGGTCCCCGACGGCGCAGCCGCCGCCGGACCGCCACGGGGGCGGCGCGATGGCCGCGGAGGAGCCCACCGACTCGGCGACCCCGGCCTGAGACGGCCGGGCCGCCGGGGCCTCAGGCCACCCAGGCCACTCAGGACGCTCAGGCCACTCAGGACGCTCAGGCCGGGCGGGCCTCCGCCCCGGCCCTCCGCCTCGGCGGAGACTGCCGACATCCCCCGGAAGAGGGGGCCGAGAGATGGTGCATGATCTGGCCATGGGAATCGTTGCCGGTCTGGACAACTCGTCCGCCTACACCCGCATCGTTGTCTGCGACGCCGAGACCGGTCAGGTCCTCCGCCACGGACACGCCGCTCACCCCGAGGGCGAGCCCGTCCCGCAGTCCTGGCTGCTGTCGCTCGGGGAGGCAGCCGACGGCGGCCTGCTGGAGGACGTCACCGCCATCGGCGTCGCCGCCCAGATGCACGGCCTGGTCGCGCTCGACGCCGACGGGCAGCCGGTCGCGATGCCGGCCGGCGGCGAGGACAGGGCGCAGGCCGCGCAGGCGGCGGCGCGGTGGCTCGTCGACTCGCTCGGCGGACGCCGCGCCTGGGCCGAGGCGGTCGGCTCGGTGCCGCAGACCGGCCAGCCCGTGGCGCGGCTGCGATGGCTGTCGCGCGCCGACGCCGAGGCGGCGCGGCGCACCGCCACCGTGCTCCAGGCGCAGGACTGGCTGGTGTGGCAGCTCCTGGGCCGTCCGGGACGCTGGACCACCGACCGGGGCGCCGCCTCCGCCACCGGCTACTGGTCGGCGGCGGCCGAGTCCTGGCGGCCGGAGCTGGCGGAGCTGGCCGTGGGCCACCCCGTGGCGCTGCCGGAGGTGCTCGGCCCGGCCGAGGCCGCCGGGCGCACGCCCGAGGGCCTGCTGATCTCGGCGGGCACCGGCGAGACCATGGCCGCCGCCTTCGGCCTGGGCGTCGGTCCCGGCGACGCCGTCGTGTCGCTGGGCGCCTCTGGCTCGGTCTGCGCGGTCCACGACGAGGCGCTGACCGACCCGGCCGGCACCATCACCAACTACGCCGACGCCACCGGCCACCACATGCCGGTGGTACGCACCCTGAACGCCACGCGCGTGCTGCGCGGCGCCGCCGACCTGCTGGGGGTCGAGCTGCCGCGCCTGTCCGAGCTGGCGCTCGCCTCCACGCCCGGCGCCCACGGCCTGGTGCTGCTGCCGTACCTCGCGGGCGAGCGCACCCCCGAACTGCCGCACGCCGCCGGCACCCTGGCCGGGCTGCGGCGCGAGAGCATGAGGCCGGAGCACCTGGCGCGGGCGGCGTTCGAGGGCATGCTGTGCGGCCTGGCCGACGCCGCCGAGGTGCTGCGGCGGCGCGGGGTGCGGATAGAGCGGATCTTCCTGCTGGGCCCGGCGGCGGAGCTGCCCGCGGTGCGGGCGCTGGCGCCCGCGATCCTCGGCGCGCGCGTCGTCATCCCGGCCCCGGGCGACTACACGGCGCTGGGCGCGGCCCGGCAGGCGGCGTGGGCGCTGGGCGTGGCGGACGGCTCGCTGACGCCCGACGCCCCGCCGGCGTGGCCGTCCGCGCCGGGCGAGACGTACGAGCCGGGCGAGGACGCCCAGGTGGGCGCGGCGGTCCGCAAGCAGTACGGAGCCGTCCGCGACCAGACCCACCCGGGCGCCTTCGCCTTGGACGCGGGCGACGGCCAGGAGGTTCCCGGCCCGGCCGGCGACCCGCCGGAACCGGCCAGAGAAGGCGCCCGAGAAGGCACCGGCGAAGGCACCGGGGAGGATGCCGAGGGCTGGTCCTAGGCGTTACAACGCGCGCCAGCGGGCGGCGAGTTGGGTGCGGCTGGTGGTGCGGGTCTTGGCCAGCGCGCGGGTGAGGTGCTTCTTGACGGTGTCCACGCCCACGAACAGCCGCCGCGCGATCTGCTGGTTGGTCAGCCCCTGCGCCGCCAGCCCCGCCACCTCCCGCTCCCGCGCGGTGAGCCCCAGCCCCTCGCAGGCGGCGGCCGCCTCCCGGTCGCGGGCGAGCTGGGCGGCCGCGTGCGGCGCGAGGTGGCGGCTGAGCGCCCGCATCACCGCGAGGTCGCGGGCGGGCACGGCCAGCGCGCCGCGTATCACCGCCCCCACGTACACCACGCCCTCGGCCCCGCCGTCGACGATCATCCCGGCCTTGTCGGCGATGCCGTGCGGCGTCAGGAACCCCTCCACGTACGCCCGCTGCCTGGGGTCGCGCTCGGGGTGGAGCTCGCGCAGCGTCACCACGCCGCGCTCGGCGAGCAGCCGGTGCGCGGCGGGCGCCATGAACGGGTCGTCGGCGATCCAGCGTTCGGCGTACTCGTCCAGGAACTCCTGGCTGTAGCCGCTCTTGATGCCCCGGCCCTCCCACAGCGCCTCGGCGATGCCCGGACCGTGCAGCACGGCGAGCGTGGAGTAGCCGAACCACTCGGCCAGGGCGCGCAGCAGCCGCTCCCGGAAGGCGGGCAGGTCGGGCGCCCGGTCCACGGCCTCGATGACGCCGAAGAGCCTCCGGTAGTCCTCGGGCGGCAACGCCTCGCCGCCGGGCAGCGGGCGCGGCCGGCGCGGCTCGGAGACGATCGTGTGGGCCGCCGCCACGGCGCGGGGCGGGGTCGGAGCGTGCGTCATGCCGCCGTTATAACGCGCCCACCCGGCGTTCCACCACCTTTCCGCCCTCCAGCGCCTTTCCGCCTTCCACCTTTGGGCCATGTCGCCGGTGCCCCGGGCCCGGCAGAGTCACGTGCAGGAGGTTGAGGTCACGATGACGCACACACAGGACAACGCACGCACCTGGCTGATCACCGGCGCCAGCAGCGGCTTCGGCGCGTCCTTCACGCGCGCCGCCCTCGCGGCGGGGGACGCGGTGGTGGCGGCGGTGCGCCGCCCGGAGACGATGGCGGAGCTGGCCGCGGAGTACCCGGAGCGGCTCACGGTCGTCACCCTCGACGTACGGGACGAGGCCCAGTGCCGGGCTGCGGTGGACGCGGCGGTGGCGGCGTACGGCCACATCGACGTGCTGGTCAACAACGCCGGGTACGGCACGGTCGGCGCGCTGGAGGAGACGAGCGAGGCGGAGCTGCGGGACGCGATGGAGGTGATGTTCTTCGCCCCGATGCGGCTGACGCGGCTGGTGCTGCCGCCGATGCGGCGGCGGCGCAGCGGCACGATCGTGCAGGTCACGAGCATGGGTGGGCTGCTGGCGTACGCCGGCTTCGGCACGTACTGCGCGGCCAAGGGCGCGCTGGAGCAGGCCAGCGAGGCCCTCGCCGCCGAGGGCGCGCCGCTCGGCATCCGGGTGCTGATCGTCGAACCGGGCGCGTTCCGCACGGAGTTCAACGGCGCGGTGCGGGCCTCCGCCCCCATCGCCGACTACGACGGCACGGTGGGCGCCGTCCGCGAGCAGCTCGTTGCCAACGCCGGCAAGCAGCCCGGCGATCCGGAGAAGGCGGCCCGCGCCCTGCTGGCCACCCTGGACCTGCCCGACCCCCCGCTGCGCCTGGCCCTCGGCGACGACGCGGCCTCGGCCATCCGCGGCAAGCTGGCCTCGGTCGCCGCCGACCTGGACGCGACGGCGGACGTAGGCACGGGCAGCGCGATCAACTTCGCCTGAGCGGCGGGGCGTCGACCACACGGGGCGGGTCGGAGAGACTTCTTGGCGTGCCTGACAACTCGCTGATCGTCGCCGCCCTCACGGGTGCGACGGCTGTCGCAGCCAGTTCGCTCGCGAGCTGGCTGACCAGCAGGGGCAACGCCCACGCCGCCCGCATCCACGTCGACGCCACCGCCGAGGCGCAGCGCCGCGAAGGCATCCGCCAGACTCGGCGGGCCGCCTACCTGGGCCTCATCGAGCAGGCCCAGGCGGTGGCCGACGGACTCCGAGGGGTTGACGGCCTCTCGGCCACCGAGTGCGAAGCCGCGCTGGCCGCCCACGGCGACCGGCATCAGCGGTTGCGTCGGGCGGTGACGCTGATTGATCTGGAAGGCCCTCCCCCGGTCCAAGTCGCGGCATCGGACTTATTGATCATGTCGGGAACGCTCTCCACCGCCCTGGCGGCCACGGCCCAGAACGCCAATCCGGAGAACCGCCGTGAGTTCCGGGAGACCCTGCGCGCCTACATCCGGCTGATCAGACCCTTCGTCGACGCGGCCGCCACGGCACTGGACGAGACGTAGGGGCGGCGGGGGCGGGGGCGGGAACCGCTTCGTGGCCGTCGCCGTCCGAGCGGCATGACACCTCACGGACGGGTACGGGGCTGGCGAGCGACCCTCGGGGCGGCGGCACTGGCGGTGCTGGCGGGTGCGGCGCTCGCCGGGTGCGGGGAGACGGACGGGGCCGAGTCCGGGACGGTGATCGAGGGGGACGGCTGGCGGGGGGCACTGCTGGAGTCGGACCACGAGTCGATGGCTCTGCCGGACGGCACGACGGTGGACGCGACCTCCGGCGTCCCCGAGCGGGCGGACGTGGAGCGGTTCGAGGAGGCGCTGCCACCCACCGAGGAGTTCACGTACACGGCGGACGGGCCCGAGACGATCGAGCTGGACGAGGGCTACGTCCGCCAGTACACCGAGCTCAGCGGGGACGGGCACCGGCAGCTGCGGGTGGCGGGGCTGTGCGAGGACTTCGTCGCCGAGCCCTCCGAGCCGGAGCTGCCCGCGCCGGACTGGACCCACGAGTGGATCACCGTGGCCGACGGCGGTTCCTGCTTCTGGAGGGCCTCGATGGACCTGGCGACCGGCGAGATCCTCTCCTTCTCCTTCAACGGCGTCGCCTGAGCGGCGGCGCACCCCGTCGTTGCCGAGGGGCGCCCGGACCACCCCATGAAACGCGCTCCCATGCGTGGCAGCTCAGTCGCCGGCCCGCTCGGCGAGGGTGTGCGCGACGAGGGCGTTGGCGTGACCGTGGCCCAGCCCGTGCTCGGCCTTGAGCCAGTTCACGAGCTCCATGTGCTTGGTCAGAGGCGAGGAGCGGATCAGGTCCTTCCACTCCGCAATCGGGCGACCGTACTTCTTCTCGATGGAGGGGAAGTAGCTGGCAGGGCCCTTCGCGGTGGCGGTCATGTCAGTCATCCTGTCTGTCCGTTGTGTTGCTTCGGTCTCGTCGCTGGTATGACCGACGGGCACGAACGGAGTCATCGGTCGATGAAGGTGTGCTGCGTCACGCCTCCTGCTCGCCGATGTGCGGGGGCAGGTTGAAAACGGCAACAGTTCGACTCGGCGGCGCCTGAGCGCGCGCGTTACGCTTGACCTGGGGAAACGTCGCAGTTGACCGAGAAGTGATCGCCATGGGCACCGACCGCGAGAGCCGCATCCACGACCAGCTGCGCGAGATCATGCGCAACGAGCCCACCCTCGTCGTCGAAGGGCTGCGGGCCTCCAGCAAGGAATGCGACTGGCAGGCCCACGAGCGCCCCGAGCGGATGCGGAGGTTCCTGGACATCCTCGCCGCCACGGCCGAGGAGGAGCTGGCCGAGCGGGAACGACCCCACCCCTGAGGTGTCGGGAGTGGGGTCGTCGTACGTCAGCCCTTGACGTGCTCGACGAGCGCCTGCCGGGCGTCGGCGGACACGGTCAGGGCGGGGTCGGGGTCGTCACACTCCGCGGAAAGAAGTGCCGGGCCTACGGCCGCGGACGCCGCCGGAACTCGGGTGCCGTGATCCCCACGACGACGACGTCGTGGTGCTCGCCGCCGAAGAACTCGTGATCCCGCAGGAGCCCTTCCCGGGTGAAGCCCATCCGATCGTGAAACCGCAGCGACGCCTCGTTGAACGCGTAGACCTCCGCCTCGCACTTGTGCAACCGCCGCTCGTCGAACATGTACCGCAGCAGCAGACCGACAGCCTCCGTCGCGTACCCGCGGCGTCGGCGTGCCCGGTCCACGGCGATTCCGTACCGGAACCGCCCGGCCCGCGTGTCCACATCGAAGGTGGACAGCGCGCCCACGGTTGCCTCATCCGCCAGATCCTCGATGGCCAGCACGACCTGCTCCTCGTCGGCGGGCCTGCCAGCCATCTCCGCCGTCTCGCGCTGGTGCGCCTCGTCGGACCGGGGAGGCACGATGCGGTGCACCTTCCGTGCGTCCTCGGAGTCCTCCTCGAAGCGCGCGAAGTACTCCCAGTCCCGCGCGGCGAACCCACGGAGGCGGACCAGCCTCCCCGCCCACAGCGACCCGTTCCCGTCGGCGTTCAGCCCCGTGAGCCTTCCGCTACGTGCTCATCTGCGTACCGGGCGTACGTCAGCGCGTGGTGCCACGCCGCATCCCGCCACCGCAGGTGCTCGACGAGGGCCGCGGGCTCGCGGGTCGAATCGAAGCCGAGAAAGCGGTCGTCGTCGCCGAAGCGGAGGAAGACGAGCAGGCTGCTGTCGAACACCCAGTAGTCGTACGGCGGCAAGCCGAGGTCCTCGGCGCGCCGCCGGGTCAGGTATCGGATGTCCTCGCCGGCCCGGAGATTGTGTGGCGTGTTGACGAGCTCCCAGCGCAGGTAGTCACTGGGAGGCTCGTCCACCACGCGCACCCGCTCCACCCGCTTGCCCTGGCCGGTCTGCTCTGACATCAGGTCCAGCCAGGGCCGCAGCCACTCGATGCCGGGGTCCTCACCGGCGAGGAACTGCTGATACGGCGCGTCCTCGTCGGCCACGCCGTACCCTGCGCGCACTTCGAGTCGGAAGGCCGTGTGCGCGAAGTCGCGGAAGAGCTGGAGAAAGGCGTCGGGATCGCGGTTGATCTCCGTTGCCCGAGCGCGCTCCGTGCCGTACGTCACTTGAACGAGTCGAGCAGCGACCGGGGAACGATGACGAACTCCTCGCCCGGCAGCACGTCCCTGAGCTGGGAGAGTGCCTCGGGGTCGGTCAGTTTGTAGCCCTGGACAACGATGTCACCGTCTTCTGTCTCGTACAGGGACGGACACGATCCCGAGTTGCTGGCGGAGCTGAGAAAACGAAGCTTCACGGTACCCCCTACATGTTTCCCACACATGTGCCGGAAGTACCCTACCCCTTCCGCTAACGGTACGGCTATCCTCTGCCAACCACCAAAAGGTGGCACCAAATCGAATGAGCCGAATTCCAGTCAAATGAGCACTCGAATCGATCAACTCCGGGCATACCGCTGATCGATTGCCATCCCACGCGGCACGGGCGAACCATGCCCGATCACCAGGCGCCTGTCACAGGAAGCGCAAGCGAATGTCTGACCAGCACACTTCCGGACCCGAGGTCCGGTACGAACTCTCGGGCGGCGCGGAGACCGCGATCCAGGCCGGAAGCGTGGCAGGCGGCGTGCACGTGACGGTCGGGGGTGGCGAGAACTGGACGGTGCCACGGCAGCTTCCCCAGGATGTCTCAAAGTTCGTCAACCGAGAAAGTGAGCTCGCTCAACTCGATTCCCTTCTTTCTGCCATATCCCATCAGCCGCACAGTTCACCGGTGGTGATCTCGGCGGTTGCCGGCGCGGCGGGTGTGGGAAAGACCGCCCTGGCCGTGCACTGGGCACACCGGGTGCGGCGCGCCTTCCCGGACGGAGACCTCTACGTTGACCTTCGGGGATACGGCCTCCACGCCAGGCTGACGGCAGAGCAGGCGCTCAGTGGCTTCCTCCACGCCCTGAACGTGCCGGCGGCGCGCATCCCGGCGGACCTCGGCGCCAGATCCGCCCTGTTCCGCTCCGTTCTGGATGGTCGCCGCGTCCTGGTTCTTCTGGACAACGCCGCCACCCCCGACCAGGTCCGCCACCTGCTCCCGGGCACGGGTCGGTGTCTGGTGCTGGTCACCAGCCGCAACCGGCTGTCGGGACTCATCGCGCGAGACGGGGCATCCCGCATGACGGTAGACCATCTGACCCAGGAGGAGTCGCTCAACCTGTTGAGCGAGATCGTCGGCGCCGACCGGGTGGACGCGGAGCCCGAGGCCGCGCGCCACCTTGCAGCGCTCTGTGACCATTTACCGCTAGCACTGCGCATTGTGGCGGAACGCGCGGTTACTCACCCCCACCACGACCTGTCCGACCTCGTCGGCGAATTGCTCGACGAACGGGATCGGCTCGACGGGCTGGCCCTGGACGAGGACGAACTCTCAACGGTCCGCACCGTCTTTTCCTGGTCGTACCGCTCTCTGGCGCCGGACACCGCCCGGACCTTCCGCCTTCTGGGGCTCCACCCGTCCCCCGAACTCGCGACCTCAGCGGTGGTCGCGCTCACCGGCGTTCCACGGGTTCGCGCGGCCCGTGCACTGGACAGCCTGAGTGGGCTTCATCTCGTACAGCAGACGAAGCGCGACCGTTATCGGGTACACGACCTGATTCGTTCGTATGCTCTGGAGAGGGCTATGGAAGAGGAGACAGAAGTCACGCGAGGCGAGGCCGTAGACCGAACGCTGGGTTGGTATCTGCACACGGCACACGCGGCCTCGCGGCTCATTCTGCCGCAAATGCGTCACCTGGCTCTGCCGCCGATGGCGAGAAGCGCCGGCGGAGAGACTTTCGGCAGCCTGGATGAGGCGCTGCATTGGTGTGAGACGGAACGCATGGCGCTACTGGACGCGGTTCGCGAAGCGCGTTCAAGCGGCAGGAATGAAATTGCCTGGAAACTCCCCATCGCCCTCATGGGATTCTTTGAACGCCGATCTTACTGGGATGACTGGATCGCCACCCACCGCACCGGTCTGGAGGCCGCAAGAAGCCTGGGGGACCGGTTCGGCGAGGGCTGGGTTGCCCTCAGTCTCGCCGACGCCTACTGGGACCTGCGGCGCTTCGACGACGCGCTCGAATGCTACTCCCGGGCCCTGGCCGCCACCCGGGAAACGGCGGACCGCTGGGGTGAGGGCTTCTCGCTGCGTGGCATGAGCCTCTCCTTTCTGGAACGGGGAGAATTCCAGCAGGCCATCAACTACTCCCGACTCGCCCTGCCGATCTTCGCGGAGATCGGTGAGCGCAGAGGCGAGGGCATGTGCCACCTCAGCATCGGCCAAGGCCATCTCGGCCTTGGCCATCTGGACGACGCGACCTCCTGCATGGAACGCGCGCTGGCCATCTTCCGCGAGTTGGGTAACGAATGGAGCCAGGCCCTGGCGACCTTCCGCCTCGGCACCGCCCTGCACCGCCGCGACGATTCAGCCGCGGCAATCGGCCGCCACACGGCAGCCGCCACAGCCTTCCGCCGCCTGGGAGACCGCCGCCACGAGGCGATGGTCCTCGATTCCCTTGGCGATATCCACCGCGCCGCTGGCGACATCCCTCAGGCCACCGACGCCTGGCGCCGCTCCCTGACCCTGTTCGAGGAGCTGGAGGATCCTAAGGCGGACACGGTCCGGTCCAAACTCGCGGACTGACCACCTCGGGGTCAGTCGAGATAGCCGCGCAGCTGTTCCGCGTAGGTGTGGTCGCGGAGCTTGCCCAGCGTCTTGTGTTCGATCTGGCGGATGCGTTCGCGGGTGACGCCGAAGAGCTGGCCGATCTCCTCCAGGGTGCGGGGGCGGCCGTCGAGGAGGCCGTAGCGGAGTTCGACGACGCGGCGTTCGCGGTCGGCGAGGGTGGACAGGACGGCCTCGAGCTGTTCGCGCAGGAGGATGAACGCCGCGGACTCGGCCGGGGAGGGGAGGTCGGCGTCCTCGATGAGGTCGCCGAGGTTGACGTCGTCCTCCTCGCCGACGGGGGCCTGGAGGGAGACGGGGTCCTGGGCCAGGCGCAGGATCTCGCTGACGCGGGTGGGGGTGAGGCCGAGGGTGACGGCGACCTCCTCGGGGCTGGGCTCGTAGCCCTGCTCCTGCAGGACGCGGCGTTGCACGCGGATGACGCGGTTGATCAGCTCGACGACGTGGACGGGGACGCGGATGGTGCGGGCCTGGTCGGCTATGGCGCGGGACATGGCCTGCCGTATCCACCAGGTGGCGTAGGTGGAGAACTTGAAGCCGCGCGTGTAGTCGAACTTCTCGACCGCCCGGATCAGGCCGAGGTTGCCCTCCTGGACCAGGTCGAGCATGGTCAGGCCGCGGCCGATGTACCGCTTGGCGACGGAGACGACGAGCCGCAGGTTGGCCTCGATGAGCTGGCGCTTGGCGAGGCGGCCGCGCACCACGAGGCGGTCGAGGTCCAGGGCGAGCCGCTCGTCGAGCTGGTCGGCCTTGAGCAGCTTCGCCTCGGCGAAGAGCCCGGCTTCGATCCTGCGGGCGAGTTCGACCTCGTCGGAGGCGGTCAGCAGGGAGATGCGGCCGATCTCGCGCAGGTACTGGCGGAAGAGGTCGCTGCCGCCGTTGGACGGCACGACGACGGGTGTGCGGGCGGCGGACTGCTCGGCAAGCTCGTCGGAGTCGGAGTCGGAGTCGGAGTCGGAGTCGGTGGGCTCGGGCTCGGCGGTGTCGACGGATCCGGCCGTCTCGGCCGGCTCGGGCTCCGTGCGCTCCAGGGTGACCAGCGCGGGCAGGGGGGCGGGGGTGGCAGGAGCCGCACCGCTGAGCGTCTGGGTCTGCACGGTCTGCACGGGGAGACCTCCGGGGGGGTCGCGGCCAGGGAGGGGGGAGCGGCGCCTCACCCAGTGTGGGGTACGACACACACTCACCACGAGAGCCATGCGCCCACTTTCACGCTCCGTACAGGGCGGGGGCTCCTCGCTCGCGCAGCTCCGTGCGGTACCGCTGGAGGGTCCACAGCTCCTGGCGCACGGCGGCCGAGCGCTCGGCGTCCCGCTGCGCCTCCAGTCGCCGCGCCGCGCCCTCAAGATCGGCGATGCGGCGGTCGACGGCGGCCAGCCGCACCCGCACGAGCTGCTCCCCGGCGTAGAACTCGTCGGGGTCGCGGCGGGTGCGCAGCGGCTCGACGGCCAGCTCGCGGATCAGGACGCGGACGGTGTCGTCGGGGGCGGCGTCCTGCACCCGGCGCAGGTACGCCGCGCCGTCCTCGCCGGCCGCGTCGCAGCCGCCCGCCTCGCCGATGACGCGGCGGATCAGGGCGTACGGCGGGGCGGTGAACTCGTCCTCGCCATAGGCGTCGAACGCCGGGGAGACCAGGCGCGGGAGCTGGAGGGCGAGCTTGAGCAGCTCGCGCTCGGCGAGCAGGGCCGGGCTGCGGAGGTTCAGCGGCGGGCCGGAGGGCACGGGAGCGGAAGCGGCGGGGCGCGGGGCGGTGGCGACGGCGGCGGGGCGGAGGGCCGGGCGGGCCTGGGACCGGCCGCCGCCCGCGCGGGCGAGCCGGCCGACGCGGCGGACGATGAACTCCTCGTCCAGGATGCCGAGCATCCCGGCGAGCCGGACGGCGTACTCGCGCCGCAGCGAGGTGTCCCTGATCTCGGCGACGATCGGCGCCGCCTGCTCCAGCGCGGCCGATCGCCCCTCGGCGATCTCCAGGTTGTGGTGGCGGAGCACGGACCTGATGGCGAAGTCGAACAGCGGCGAGCGGGACTCGACCAGCTTCGCCACCGCCTCGTCGCCCTCGGCGAGCCGCAGCTCGCAGGGGTCCATGCCGCCGGGGGTGATGGCGATGAAGGTGCGGGCGGCGAACTTCTGGTCGCCGTCGAACGCCCGCAGCGCGGCCTTCTGCCCCGCCTCGTCGCCGTCGAAGGTGAAGATGACCTCCCCGGCGCTGTGGGAGCGGGAGGAGTCCATCAGCACGCGCCGCAGGATCTTCACGTGCTCGTCGCCGAAGGCGGTGCCGCAGGTGGCGACGGCCGTGGTGACCCCGGCGAGGTGACAGGCCATCACGTCCGTGTACCCCTCGACGACCACCGCCTGGTTGCGCTTGGCGATGTCGCGCTTGGCGAGGTCGACCCCGTACAGCATCTGGGACTTGCGGTAGATGGGGGTCTCGGGGGTGTTGAGGTACTTCGGGCCGGTGTCGTCCTCGCGGAGCTTGCGGGCGCCGAAGCCGACGACCTCGCCGGTGATGTCGCGGATCGGCCAGATCAGGCGGCCCCGGAACCGGTCGATGGGCCCGCGCCGCCCGTCCTGGGCGATGCCGGAGGTCAGCAGCTCCCGGTCGGTGAAGCCGCGCCCGCGCAGGAACCGCACGGCGTGGTCCCACCCCGCGGGGGCGTACCCGACGCCGAAGTGCCCGGCCGCGGCCTGGTCGAAGCCGCGGTCGGCCAGGAAGCGGCGGCCGATCTCGGCCTCGGGCGAGGCGAGCTGCTCGGCGTAGTACGCCGCGGCGGCCTTGTGCGCCTCGACCAGGCGGGTCCGCTCGCCGGCCTGCCGCCCGGGGGCGTACCCGCCCTGCTCGTACCGCAGGGTGATGCCGGCCTGGGCGGCCAGCCGCTCGACGGACTCCGCGAAGGACAGGTGCTCGACCTTCATGACGAAGTCGAGGGTGTCGCCGCCCGCCTGGCAGCCGAAGCAGTGGTACAGGCCCTTGCTGGGGCTCACGTGGAAGGAGGGCGACTTCTCGTCGTGGAACGGGCACAGGCCCTTGAGATTGCCCCCGCCCGCGTTGCGGAGCTGCAGATACTCGGAGACGACGGCGTCGATCGGGACCGCGTCCCTGACCGCCTTCACGTCCTCGTCGTTGATCCTGCCCGCCACGCCAGAAGTCTACGGTGGCGGGCTGACACTCTACGGCTTGCGGGCGACGCCGCCGTACTGGTGGATCTCGGCGGGGAGGCCGAGCGCCAGGGTGTCGGGCCGCCAGCGGGAGCAGGAGACGACGCCGGGCTCGACCAGCTCCAGGCCGTCCAGGAAGCCGGCGAGCTGCTCGGGGCTGCGCAGGATGTAGGGCACGGTGGCGCGGGCGTTGTAGAAGTCGGCCGCCGCGATGTACTCCTCGCTGGTGCTGGTGCTGTCGTAGTGCACGAGGAAGCTGCCGGAGGGCAGGGCGGCGACGAGGCGGCGGACGATGGAGCGGGCCTCGTCGTAGTCCTCGATGTGGCCGAGGATGCCCATCAGCATGAGCGCGACGGGCCGGTCGAAGTCCAGGATCCGCCCCGCCGCCGCGACGATGGCCTCGGGGTCGCGCAGGTCGGCGTCGATGTAGTCCGTCGTCCCCTCGGCGGTGCTGGAGAGCAGCGCGCGGGCGTGCGCCAGCACCAGCGGGTCGTTGTCGACGTAGACGACGCGGGAGGCGGGGGCGACGCGCTGCGCGATCTCGTGGGTGTTGTCGACGGTGGGCAGGCCGGTGCCGATGTCGAGGAACTGCCGCACGCCCTCCACTTCGGCGAGGTGGCGCACGGCCCTGGCCAGGAAGTACCGGGCGCCGCGGGCGCCGTCCACGATGCCGGGGAACATCTTGATGACCTCGTCGCCAGCGGCCCGGTCGACCTCGTAGTTGTCCCTCCCGCCGAGGAAGTAGTTCCAGATGCGGGCGGACTGCGGCACGGAGGTGTCGATCCTGGGTTCTGCGTCGCTCATGACCACAACCTAGGCGACGGCGCCGCGGCGTCAAGGCCGGGGAACATTGCGCAGGTTGGAGCGTGCCATCTGCACCATGCGGCCGACGCCGCCCGCCAGCACCACCTTGCTGGCCGAGAGGGCGAAGCCGGTGACCATCTCGGCCCTGATCTTCGGCGGGATGGACAGGGCGTTCGGGTCGGTGACGACGTCCACCAGCGCCGGGCCCTTGTGCCGGAACGCCTCGCGCAGCGCGCCGCGCAGCTCCTTGGGCTTCTCGACGCGGACGGCGTGGGCGCCCATGGCGCGGGCGACGGCGGCGAAGTCGGGGTTGCGGTTGGCGGTGCCGTACGCCGGGAGGCCGGAGACCATCATCTCCAGCTCGACCATGCCGAGCGAGGAGTTGTTGAAGAGGACGACCTTCACGGGGAGCTCGTACTGCACGAGCGTGAGGAAGTCGCCCATCAGCATGGCGAAGCCGCCGTCGCCGGACAGGGAGACGACCTGGCGGGTGCGGTCGAGGAACTGGGCGCCGACGGCCTGCGGCAGGGCGTTGGCCATGGAGCCGTGGCTGAAGGAGCCGATGACGCGGCGGCGGCCGTTGGGCGTGAGGTAGCGGGCGGCCCAGACGTTGCACATGCCGGTGTCGACGGTGAAGACGGCGTCGTCGGCGGCCTCCTCGTCGAGGACGGCGGCTACGTACTCGGGGTGGATCGGGGTGTGCTTCTCGACCTTGCGGGTGTAGGCGCGGACGACGCCTTCGAGGGCGTCGGCGTGCTTCTTCAGCATCCGGTCGAGGAAACGGCGGTCCCTGCGCTCGCGGACGCGCGGGGTGAGGCAGCCGAGGGTCTGCTTGACGTCGCCCCAGACGGCCAGGTCGAGTTTGGAGCGGCGGCCGAGGTGCTCGGGGCGGACGTCCACCTGGGCGATGCGCACGTCGTCGGGGAGGAAGGCGTTGTAGGGGAAGTCGGTGCCCAGGAGCAGCAGCAGGTCGCACTCGTGCATCGCCTCGTACGCCGCGCCGTAGCCGAGCAGGCCGCTCATGCCGACGTCGTAGGGGTTGTCGTACTGGATCCACTCCTTGCCGCGCAGCGCGTGGCCGACGGGGGCCTTGAGGCGCTCGGCGAAGCGCATCACCTCGGCGTGGGCTCCGGCTGTGCCGCTGCCGCAGAAGAGGGTGACGCGGTCGGCCTCGTCGACCATGCGGGCCAGGGCGTCGACCTCGGAGTCGGCGGGCCGGACGGTGGGGCGGGCGGTGACGAGGGCGTGCTCCTCGGCGCGTTCGGGCACCTGCTCGGCGGCGATGTCGCCGGGGAGGGCGACGACGCTGACGCCGCCGCGGCCGACGGCGTGCTGGATGGCGGTCTGGAGGAGGCGGGGCATCTGGCGGCGGTTGGAGATCAGCTCGCAGTAGTGGCTGCACTCGCGGAAGAGCTGGTCGGGGTGGGTCTCCTGGAAGTAGCCGGTGCCGATCTCGGAGCTGGGGATGTGGGAGGCGAGGGCGAGGACGGGGGCCATGGAGCGGTGGGCGTCGAAGAGGCCGTTGATGAGGTGGAGGTTGCCGGGGCCGCTGGAGCCGGCGCAGGCGGCGAGGCGGCCGGTGAGCTGCGCCTCGGCGCCGGCGGCGAAGGCGGCGGTCTCCTCGTGGCGGACGTGGATCCACTCGATGGCGGCGTTGCGGCGGACGGCGTCCACCACGGGGTTGAGGCTGTCGCCGACGACGCCGTAGAGGCGGCGTACGCCGGACCTGACCAGGATGTCGATGAACTGCTCGGCCACGGTCTGCTTGGGCATGGCTCGCTCCCTTGCTCACTTGGATCGCCATGAGCAAGTTATCCGCTTTCGATGCGTTTGGCGCCGTTCTCAGCCGACTCGGCCGACTCAGCCGACTCGGCCGACTTTGCGGGCGAAGACGAAGTGGGGGCCGACGCCCTCGATGACGAACTCCTCGCCGAGGACGTCGAAGCCCTGCCGCTCGTAGAAGCCCCGGGCCACGGTGCGGCCGTTGCACCACAGCAGCTCGGCGCCGCGCGCCGCCGCCTCGGCGGTGGCCGCCTCCAGCACGGCGGCGCCGTACCCCTGGCCGCGCACCTCGGGGGCGCTGGCCATGCCGCGGAAGCGGTACGCCGTGCCGGCGGCGGGGCCCGGGGGAGGGTCGGGGAAGACGGTGATGCAGGCCAGGACGGCCGGCGAGCCGCGGGAGGAGTCGTCGGCGTAGGCCGCCATGTGGAAGGTGGCGGGGTCGGCGTCCTCGGCGAAAACGGCCGACTCGCGGGGCAGGCCGGGGCGCAGCACGCTCCAGCGCAGGTCGAGGATCTCGGCGACGGGTACGAGGGCGGTGCGTATGGCCCGGTCGGTCATGCAGCCATCATGCGCGATCAGACGATGTCGAGGACGAGGGAGACCGCGCGGCGCTGGGTGGCCGGGGAGGGTGCGTCGGCGTACCCGATGCGCAGCACGAGCTGGGGGCGTTCGGGCGCGTGGGGCTCGGACCACTCCGGGGTGTGGCTGGAGAGGGCGGCGGACAGGCCGTGGCTGGTGGCGACCAGCAGCACGCGCTCCAGGGCCTGGCCCGCGCGCAGCCAGTCCAGGGGGCGGTCCTCGGCGGTGCCCAGCAGCGCGAGCTGCGGCGAGGGCTGGCCGGTGCCGCTGGTGGTGAACGCCGCCAGGTCGCGCCCCTCGGCGTCCCGGGAGACCTCCAGGACGGCCCAGGCCTCGCCGGGCGCCGGCCAGTGCAGGTGCGCGCCCTCGCGCCGGGCGGCCTCGACCAGGGCGGCACGCGCCGGCCCGGGGACGGGCTCCTCGCGGAAGGGGCGGCGGCAGGTGTGGCGCTGCCGGATGGCGGGGTAGAGCGCGGCCAGATCGGTGCGCTCGGTCAGCTCGGCGGCGTTGTTCTCCATGGCGGGGTGGAACGCGGTGTGGTCGATGACCGGGCGCTGCATCCGCACGGTGGCCAGCAGGCGCGGCTCGTAGGGGTCGGGCAGCAGGGTGGTGACCGGCAGCCAGCCAGCGTGGGCGGCGGCGACGCGCAGGTTGAACAGGGCCGCCGCGCAGCCCATGTGCAGGGCGCGGCCGTGCGGGTCGGCCCGCGGCAGGGCACGGTCGAGGGCGGCCCTGACCTGGAATGTGGCGCTGTCGCTGAGGAAGCGGAAGCGCCAGGGCTGCGCGTTGTGCAGGGAGGGGGCGGCCGTGGCGGCCCTCACCAGGGAGGTCACGGTCTGTGCGTCCAGCGACTTCAGCTGCACCTGGCCCCGGGCCTTCGCTCGTGCTCGTGGTCCTGCGCGCGCCATCGACGCGCGCGCGTGGCCCGCCTGTCCGCTATGCGGGCATTCGTTATGCGGGCGTTACTCTCGTCACCTTAGTCGCGCGACTGCGTGGCTGCGAGTGGCGCGGCCGGATCGGACAGGGCGTCGGGATCGACGGGGGCGCCGGAGCGGATGAGCTCCTGGACGGGGCCGGTGACGTCCCAGACGTTCATGTTCATCCCGGCCAGCACCCTGCCCTCGCGCAGCCAGAAGGCGACGAACGCGCGCTTGGCGACGTCGCCCCGGCACACCACGCGGTCGTACGCGCCGGGCGGGGCCCAGCCGGAGTACTCCAGGCCCATGTCGTACTGGTCGGAGAAGAAGTACGGCACCCGGTCGTAGGTGACGTCCCGGCCGATCATGGCGCGGGCGGCGGCGGGGCCGGAGTTCAGCGCGTTGGCCCAGTGCTCGACGCGCAGCCGGCCGGGCGTGCCGGGCGCGGCGCCGGGCCGGGCCACGGCGGCGGCGTCGCCGGCGGCGAAGATGCGCTCGTCGCTGGTGCGCAGCGACGCGTCGACGGCGATGCCGCCGGCGCCGTCGTCGATCAGGTCGAGGCCGGCGGCCTTCGCCAGCGCGGTGCGGGGGCTGGCGCCGATCGCGGCGAGCACGGCGCGGGCCGGGATCTCCTCGCCGTCCTCGGTGTGGACGGCGGCGACGACGCCGTCGCGCCCGGCGATCTCGCGGATGCGGGTGCCGAAGCGGAAGGTGACGCCGTGCTCGCGGTGGAGCTCGGTGAAGACGGCGCCGATCTCGGGGCCGATCACGGCGTGGAGGGGCGTCGGCTGCGGCTCGACGATCACGACCTCGGAGCCGAGGGTGCGGGCGGCGGCGGCGACCTCCAGGCCGATCCAGCCCGCGCCCGCGATGACCAGCGGCTCCCCGGGCCGGCCGCGGTCGGTGAGGACGCCGCGCAGGTGGTCGGCGTGGGCGAGGCGGCGCAGGTGGTGTACGCCGGCGAGCTGGGTGCCGGGAACGCCCAGGCGCCGCGGCTCGGCCCCGGTGGCCAGCAGCAGCGCGTCGTACTGCACGCGGGTGCCGTCGCCCAGCCGCACCTCGCGGCGGTCGCGGTCGATGGCGACGGCGGGCTGGCCGAGGTGCAGCTCGATGCGCTGGCTGGCGTACCAGGCGGGCTCGTGGACGTAGACGCTGTCCCGCTCGGCGCGGCCGGCGAGGTAGTCCTTGGACAGCGGCGGGCGTTCGTAGGGGTGCTCGTGCTCGTCGCCGACGAGGATCACCCGGCCGGTGAAGCCCTCCTCCCGGAGGGTCTCGGCCGCCTTGGCCCCGGCCAGCCCACCGCCGACGATCACGAACGTCCGGTATGTACCGTTCACGCGCTTGCCTCCCGGTCACTCGGCCACTCACGGCCACTCACGGCAGCTCCCGATGGAGCCTGCCCCACCTGGGACCTTCCCGAAAGGGGGCGGTCAGCCACGCGGCGGTCGTGTCGCGGGCGTCTGCGGTGAATGCCGGGGCGCGCGGGGCGCGCGGGTCAGGTGGGCGTGCAACCACCGGGCGGCGGCGTCTGTGAGGGCGGCGATCTGGTCGACGATCACGCGCAGCCGCGCGGCGTCGTCGCCCGTCCGCGCGGCGTCCTCGAAGAGCGCCCGGTACTGCGGGTCGAGCCCGTCGGGGGCGCGGCGCACCAGCTCCTGGCCCAGCTCGGTCAGCAGCTCGCGCTGGCGTGCGCGCTGGCGCGCGAAGTCCGGGCGCTGTATGACGTACCGGTCGGCGACGGCCTTCAGCACGGCGCACTCCAGGCGCGTGGCGGGGGGCACGACCAGCTCGGCGGCGTAGCGGCGCAGCGGGCCGGGGCCGTGGGCGGCGCGGGTGGCGTGCTCGGCGGCGAGGCAGAAACGCCCGATGAGCTGGCTGGTGGCGTCCTTCAGCCGCGCCTGGGCGTGGGCGGAGCCGTCGTAGCGGTGGGGCCACCACTCCTGGGCGAGGAGGCGGTCGAGCGCGTCGGCGAGCGCGGCGGGCTCGGTGCCGGGCGGGGCGTAGCGGCGGGCGGCGACGGCGAACAGCTCCTCGCGTTCGGGGCCGGAGAGGAGGAGGGCGGGGTCGAGGTGGCCGGCGTGCAGGCCGTCCTCCACGTCGTGCACGGAGTAGGCGATGTCGTCGGCCCAGTCCATGACCTGGGCCTCGAAGCAGCGACGGGTCGGCGGCGGGGTGCCGGGCGCGCCGGCGCGCAGCCAGGTGAAGACGGGCAGGTCGTCGGCGTAGACGCCGTACTTGCCGGAGGCGGGGTCGCTGGGGTGGCCGCCGCGCGGCCAGGGGTACTTGGTGGCGGCGTCGAGGGTGGCGCGGGTGAGGTTGAGGCCGACGCTGCGCCCGCTGCCGCCCTCGCTCCACCGCTTGGGCTCCAGGCGGGTGAGGAGGCGCAGGGACTGGGCGTTGCCCTCGAAGCCGCCGCAGTCGCGGGCGATCTCGTCGAGGGCGCGCTCGCCGTTGTGCCCGAACGGGGGGTGGCCCAGGTCGTGGGCGAGGCAGGCGGCCTCGACGATGTCGGGGTCGCAGCCGAAGGCGGCGCCGAGGTCGCGGCCGATCTGGGCGCATTCGAGGGAGTGGGTCAGGCGGGTGCGGGGGGTGGTGTCCCAGGTGGCACCGGTGTCGGGGGTGACGACCTGGGTCTTGCCCGCGAGGCGGCGCAGCGCGGCGGAGTGCTGGACGCGGGCGCGGTCGCGCTGGAACGCGGTGCGGCCCGGCCGCTTGTCCGGCTCGGGATCGAACCGCTCGGCGTCGGCCGCGGCGTAGGCATCGGCGGCGTGCATACGCCTGACGGTAGCCCGGGGCTCTGCCCCGGGCCCCCGCTGGGGCTCCGTCCCACCTCTCCCTCTCCCTCCTTGGGGTGTGGGCAGTCTCCGCCTTGGGCGGAGGAGGAGGCGGGAGCGGGGACGGGCCGGGGCACCGCGCAGCGGCGGGGGCCTGGGGGCGGAGCCCCCAGGAGGTCCCCCCGGTCAGGTGACCGTCTGGAGGGTGCGGGCCGGGGCCGGGCGGGCGCCGCGGGCCTGGTCGTAGCGGTGGAGGAGCAGGCGCGCCAGCGCCGGATGCGCGCCGAGCGGCGCGGCCGCCACCCCGGGAGCCGCCTCCGCGCAGCGCGTCGCGAACAGGCCGGGCGCCGTGAAGCAGGAGGCCACCGCTATCTCCTCGTCCGCCGCCGCGTGCCCGGCCGCGCGCAGCGCGCGCACCGCCTCCGCCACGGTCGGACGAGCGGCCGAGGCGTACGCCGGCATCACCGGTACGCCGCCGAGCCGCGCCGCGAGCATGTCCGCCGTGTGGTGGGTGCCCGCCGCCGACTCCGGGTCGAGGGACCCGGCGGCGGCCAGCACCACCGGCGAGCCCTTCCGGTACCCGGCCTCCATCAGCCGGCTGTGCAGGCCCTCCGCGAGGAGCGGGTGCGGCCCGAGGCAGGCGGCGGTGGCGACGCGCAGGTGGGCGGCGTTGCGCTCGATGACGGCGGGGATGTCGTGCTTGATGTGGTAGCCGCGGCTGAACAGCAGCGGCACCAGCACCGCCTCCCCGCGCAGCCGCGCCAGCGTGTCGGCGAGCAGCGGCTCGTCGGTCTCCAGGTGGCCGAGTTCGACCCGCAGGCCGGGCCGCAGCGCGCGCACCAGCCGCAGCAGGGCCTGGACGGCGTGCCGGGCGCGCGGGTCCGGGGAGCCGTGAGCGACGGCGACGAGGGCCGGGGCCGGGGCGGTGGCGGGGGGCGTGGCGGGTGCCGGAGCGGTGCTCATGCGGTCAGCGTGCGCCCGGCGCGTTGCCGGAATGTTGCCTCGATGTCACCAATGGCCTCCCCGTTCCTCACCGTAGCGAAGCTCACAGGGGGAGGGGGGTGCACCGGTCGCGTAACGGGCCGCCGCCTTGGCTGTAACACGCACGAAGCATCCTGGGTGCCACGACGAGGCACGGGAGAGGGCACGGAGGGCATGACGACGCGAGCGGCAGCGGGGACAGCGACGGCAAAGGCCACGGACACCGACACGCACTGCCCGTACTGCGCGTTGCAGTGCGGCATGACGCTGCGCCCCAGCCCCGGGGCGGCCGGCGGCCTGGAGGTGGTGGCGCGGACGGCGTTCCCGGTCAACCAGGGCGCGCTGTGCGGCAAGGGCCAGACCGCCCCCGAGGTGCTGTCGGCCACGGCCCGGCTCACCCAGCCGCTGGTGCGCGACGCCGCCTCCGGCGACCTGGTGCCCGCGAGCTGGGACGAGGCGCTGGACCGGGTCGCGGCGGGCCTGGCGCGCGCCCGCGAGCGGTACGGTCCCGACGCGGTCGGCGTCTTCGGCGGCGGCGGCCTGACCAACGAGAAGGCGTACACGCTGGGGAAGTTCACCCGCCTGGTGCTGGGCAGCTCGCAGATCGACTACAACGGCCGCTTCTGCATGTCCTCGGCGGCGGCGGCCGGCACGAAGGCGTTCGGCGTGGACCGGGGCCTGCCCTTCCCGCTCGCCGACATCCCGAAGACCGGCTGCGTCATCCTCGTCGGCTCCAACCTCGCCGAGACCATGCCCCCGGTGCTGCGCTACTTCACCGAGCTGAAGGAGAACGGCGGCCGCCTCATCGTCGTCGACCCGCGCCGCACGCGGACCGCCGAGCAGGCCGACCTGCACCTCGCCCCGCGCCCCGGCACCGACCTGGCGCTCGCGCTCGGCCTGCTGCACCTGGTGGTGGCCGAGGGCCGCACGGACGAGGCGTTCATCGCCGCCCGCACCACCGGCTGGGAGCAGGCGCGGGCGGCGGCCATGGCGCACTGGCCCGAGCTGGTGGAGCGCATCACCGGCGTGCCCGTGCCGAAGCTGCGCGAGACGGTGCGGATGTTCTGCGAGCCGGACGCCGCCATGGTGCTCACCGCCCGCGGCCCCGAGCAGCAGTCCAAGGGCACCGACACGGTCGGCGCCTGGATCAACCTGTGCCTGGCCACCGGCCGCGCCGGGCGCCCGCTGTCCGGCTACGGCTGCCTGACCGGGCAGGGCAACGGCCAGGGCGGGCGCGAGCACGGGCAGAAGGCCGACCAGCTGCCCGGCTACCGGATGCTCGCCGACGCCGCGGCGCGCGAGCACGTCGCGGGCGTGTGGGGCGTCGACCCCGACTCGCTGCCCGGGCCGGGCCGCAGCGCCTACGAGCTGCTCGACGCGCTGGGCCGCGACACGCCGGACGGGGTGCGGGCGCTGCTGCTGATGGCGTCCAACCCGGTGGTCTCCGCCCCGCGCGCCGCCCACGTCGCCGAGCGGATGCGGGCGTTGGACTTCCTCGCCGTCTGCGACGTCGTCCTCTCCGAGAGCGCGGCGATGGCGGACGTCGTGCTGCCGGTGACGCAGTGGGCGGAGGAGACCGGCACCATGACCAACCTGGAGGGCAGGGTGCTGCTGCGCCGCAAGGCGGTGGAGCCGCCGGCCGGGTGCCGCAGCGACCTGGCGGTGCTGCACGACCTGGCGTCCCGGCTGGGCTGGGAGAAGGGCTTCCCGACCGACCCCGAGGAGGTCTTCGACGAGCTGCGCCGCGCCTCGGCGGGCGGCAAGGCGGACTACTCCGGCATCACCTACCGGCGCGTCGCCGAGGAGGACGGGGTGTTCTGGCCCTGTCCCGAGGTCGCCGCGCCGCCGCCCGAGGAGGTCAACGACGACCCCTCCAACGACCACTCCCCCGCCCAGCACCCCGGCACCCCGCGCCTGTTCCTCGACCGCTTCGCGACCCCGGACGGCCGGGCCCGCTTCGCGCCGGTCACGCACCGGCCCTCGGCCGAGGAGCCGACGCCGGAGTACCCGCTGCTGCTGACGACCGGGCGGGTGCTGTCCCAGTACCAGTCCGGCGCGCAGACCCGCCGCGTCGCGAGCCTGAACGCCGCCGCGCCCGGCCCGTTCGTGCAGCTCCACCCCCGGCTGGCCGAACGCCTGGGAGCCGCCGAGGGCGACCGCCTGGCCGTCACCTCCCGGCGGGGCCGCGCCGTCGCCCCGGCCCGCATCAGCGCGGACATCCGGCCCGACACGGTGTTCATGCCCTTCCACTGGCCGGGCGAGGGCCGGGCGAACACGCTCACCAACCCGGCGCTGGACCCGACCTCGCGGATGCCGGAGTTCAAGGTGTGCGCGGTGCGGGTCGAGCTGGCAGCGGACTGAGGAGTCGGATCGACGAGTCGGATCGACGGGTCGGATTGACGGGTCCCGATGGACGAGTCGGACTTAACGAGTCGTGGACTTAACGAGTCGCACCGGTTGCGCCACGCCGCCCGCGCGGCAGCATGGAGGGCATGGAGGACCTCACCCTGCTCGCCGAGCAGCACCTGTCCAAGGCCCGGCACGCGGACCACGGGCGCAGCGCGCACCTGTTCCTGCACGACGGTCCGCTGCGGCAGAGCGTCATCGCGCTGACCGGGGGCGCGGAGCTGGAGGAGCACACGGCCCCGCCGGCCGCCAGCCTCCAGGTGCTGCGCGGGCGGGTGCGGCTGACCTCCAAGGACGCCGGGCCCGCCGAGCTGCGGGCGGGCCAGCTCATGAACATCCCGCAGGGCCGCCACGCCCTCCAGGCCCTCCAGGACTCCGTGGTCCTGCTGACCTCCGTCACGGCCACCCCCGAGCCGCTGGCCGTATACGACACGCGCCGCGAGCACGGCTCCCCGTGACCCGGCGTCATCGGGCGCCGGTCAGGGCGTACTCGGCCCGGTACTCGCTCGGGCTGACCCCCCGCTCCCGCTTGAACGCCGCGCTCAGCGCGAACGCGCTGCCGTAGCCCACGCGCCGCGCCACCGCGTCGAGCGTGGTGTCCGGCTCGCGCAGCAGCTCCGCCGCGAGCGCCAGCCGCCACCCCGTGAGGTACGTCATCGGCGGCTCCCCCACCAGTGCCGCGAAACGCCGCGCCAGCCCCGCCCGCGACACCCCCGCCCGGGCCGCCAGCGCCGACACCGTCCAGGGGTGCGCGGGCTGATCGTGGATCAGCCGCAGCGCCCTGCCCACCACGGGGTCGCCGTGCGCCCGGTACCACGGCGGCGCCTCGGCCGCCGGGCGCGCGAACCAGGCGCGAAGCACCGAGATCAGCAGCAGGTCCAGCATCCGGTCCAGCACGATCTCCTGACCCGGCTCGTCCCGCGCGATCTGCGCGTCGAGCAACGCCAGCAGCGCGCCGTCCCACTCCCCGCGGCGCAGCGTCAGCAGCCCGGGCAGCGCGCCCAGCAGGCGGCGGCTGACCTCGTCGCGCGTCTGGTAGGTGCCGATCAGCATCGCCGTCGCGCCGTCGGGGCCGGTCCCCCAGGTGCGCACCCCCAGTTCCATCGCCTCGCACAGGTCCACCCGCCCGTCGGGCGTGTACGCGCAGCCGCCGGGCTTGATCACGGTCTGCGGCGGCGTACCGGGCGCGTCGGCCACCTCGTACGGCGCGGGCTCGTGCACCACGGCCACATCCCCCGGCCCGAGCCGCGTCCACCCCCCGCCGCTGTCCGGCCTGATCCACGCCTCGCCCCGCACCACGCACGCCACCGTGACCGGCGCCTGCTCCTCCACCCGTATGCCCCACGGCGGCTCCAGCACGACCCGCATCAGGAAAGCCCCCCGGGCCCTGGGCCCGTCCAGCAGGCTGGTGAGTGCGTCCATGCGGCCACAGCGTAGACGCGGATGAGATCGCCGCATATGCCGATGAGCGGATCAACGATGGCCCCGCCACCCGCCCTGAGCTGCACTGGAACCATGACGAACACCACGACGAACCCCACGACGAACACCACCGTGAACGACGAGATCCTGGTCCTGGGCGGCACCGGCAAGATCGGCCGCCGCGTCGCCGAACGCCTCACCTCCCACGGCGTGCCCGTGCGGATCGGCTCCCGCTCGGCCACCCCGCCCTTCGACTGGGAGGACCCCGCCACCTGGGACGCCGCGCTCGCCGGCGTGAGGGCGGCGTTCATCGTCTACTCCCCCGACATCAGCGTCCCCGGCGCCGCCGAGGCCGTCGGCGCCTTCGCCCGCCGCGCCCTCGCGCACGGCGTACGCCGCCTCGTGCTGCTCTCCGCCGTCATGGACTCCGCTCTCCCCGCCGAGAGCGCGCTGCGCGACTCGGGCGCCGACTGGACCATCGTCAGCTGCCGCTGGTTCGCGCAGAACTTCAGCGAGGAGTTCGTGCGCGATCTGATCCTGGGCGGCGAGGTGACCCTGCCCACCGGCGACCAGGCCGAGCCCTTCGTCGACGCCGAGGACATCGCGGACGTGGCCGCCGCCGCGCTGCTGGACACCACCGGCCGCCACAGCGGGCGCCGCTACGAGCTGTCCGGCCCGCGCGCCCTCACCCTCGCCGATGTCACGGCCCAGATCGCCAAGGCCACCGGCCGCGAGCTGCACGACGTCCCCATCACCCCCGCCGACTTCCGCCAGGGCATGGTGGAGGCCGGCCTTCCCCCCGAATTCGCCGAGCTGGTCACCGGGATCTTCCTCGAAACCTTCAGCGGCAAGGAAGCCGCCCCCACCGACGGCGTACGCCAGGCCCTGGGCCGCGAGCCGCGCGACTTCCCCGACTACGTGCGGCGCACGGCGGCGACGGGGGTGTGGGACGTGTAGACGCGGTGCCTAGTCGGCGGGCCGGGCGGGCGCGAGACCGGTGGTGTCCAGGTCGAAGCCGAAGGGCTCGGGAATCCATAGCGTCTTCCCGAACGGGACCGTCCGGTGCGCCTGGTACCCCTTCTCCGAAGGCTCCGAGAAGACGGTGATCTCCTTGACCTGCATGTCCAACAGCAGGTAGACGGGCACCTGGCGGCCGTAGACCTTGAGCTTCTCCTCCCAGTCGACGTCCCTGGTGGACACGGAGGTCAGCTCGGCCACGAGGGAGAGGGCTGCGCTGTCGACATGGACTCCCGGGCTCTTGAGAGCGGTCGCCTCGTCCACGACGAAGAGGTCCGGACCGTAGGCACGACGTGCGTGGGAGAAGGAGAAGAGGACAGGCGTGGTGTGCGCGGAGTGCCCCTCGGGCGCATGCTTCGCCAGCTCCCGACGCAGGAACTCCAGAAGCGGCACGGCCCGGAAATGAGACCACGGCGACGCGACGATCTTCCCCCTGATGATTTCGGCCTTGAAGCCCGGCACGTCCAGCTCCTCCACGATCCGGAGGAGGTCCTCGAACCCCTCCGGGGCAGAGCCCTCTATCGCCCTCGGCCGTTCCACCATGGTGGTTACCGCGTTCCTCCTGGTCACCGAATGTGATCTTGCGCCTACCGTACTCCGTCCGATGACCAGTGCCAGTCATCCGTCCCGCCGTCGCGATCACGGCCGGCGTCTAACGTGACGGGCATGAACGCCGAACTCGACCTCTCTCTCGACCGCATCGCGCGCGCCGCCGAGACCATCGACCCTCTCTTCCTCAACACCCCGCAGTACGTGGACGGGCAGCTCTGCGAACGGCTGGGCGGCCGGCGCGTGCTGGTGAAGGTCGAGACGCTCAACCCGCTGCGCAGCTTCAAGGGCCGGGGTGCCGACTTCCACGTCGGGGAGCTGGCGCGTCGGTCGCCCGGCGCGACCGTCGTCTGCGGCTCGGGCGGCGGGAACTTCGCGCAGGCCATCGCCTGGGCGGCGCGGCGGCACGGGCTGCGTGCCGAGGTGTTCATGCCCGCCGGGATGTCGCCGGTGAAGCTGCGCCGGGCGGCGAGCCTGGGGGCGACGGTCCACGCGGTCTCGCACGACGTGAAGGCAGCGGCCAGGGCGTACGCCGCCGGGGCGGCCGACCGGGTCTTCGTCGAGGACGGGCGCGACGCCGCCGTCGCCGAGGGCGCGGGCACCATAGGCGTCGAGCTGCTGCGCGACGGCGCGGGGGCCGAGCCGTTCGGCGCGGTGGTGCTGCCCCTCGGCGACGGCGCGCTGATCACCGGCGTGGCGCGCTGGGTCAAGGCGCACGCGCCCGGCGTACGGGTCCTGGGGGCGGCGTCCGTCAACGCGCCCGCGCTGTACCGGAGCTGGCGCACGGGCGAGGTGACCGAGGCGGTGCCGGAGAACGTCTTCGCCGCGGGCATCAACATCACCCGGCCCACGGCGGAGGCGGTGGCCCGCACCCGCGCGCTCGTGGACGACATCGTGCTCGTCACGGACGAGGAGCTGCTGTCCGCGATGCGCCTGGCCGCCGAGACTTTGGGCGTGCTGCCGGAGCCGGCGGGCGCGGCCGGGCTGGCGGCCGTCGCCGCGCACGGCGGCGCCCTCCAGGGGGACGACACGGACGCGGACGCGAACGGGACCGTGGCCACGGTCATCACCGGCGCCAACGCCGACCCCCAGCTCCTCTTCGGCGTCAGCTGACGGGGTCCCAGCCGTCGTCACCGGCGAGGGGCGTTTGCTTGCCGTCCCCGCACGGCTGCCGCTACAGCAGCCGGACGGCGAGCACGGCGGTGAGCGCGCCGGAGGCCAGGCCGGTGACGAGTCGCCCGCGCGCGCCGGTCAGCACCCGGCCGAGCAGCGCGCCGCCACCCGCGAGCAGCAGTTGCCAGCTCGCCGAGGCCGCGAACGCCGCGAGGACGAACGCCGCCTGCTCCGGCCCGTTCGGCGCCTCGCCGCCCGACGCGGCTTGGCCGCCGAGCACGAGCGCCGCGAAGTAGATCACGGTCATGGGGTTGAGCAGCGTGAGGGCCAGCAGCCCGCCGTACGCCCGCAGCGCGCCGACGGCGGCCTCCTCGGCCCGGGCGGCCGCCGACAGCCGCCCGCGATACCGCCGGACGGCCGTCACGCCGCCGTGGGCCGCCAGCGCCAGGAGCACCGCCGCCGAGACCCAGCGCAGCGGCAGCACGACCGGCTCGATGAGGGGCGCGAGCACCGCGCCCCCGGCCACGGCGGCCAGCGCGTACACGCCGTCGGCGGTGGCCACGCCCAGCGCGGCGCAGGCCCCGATCCGGAAGGAGGTGCGGGCGGTGAGGGACACCAGATACGCCCCGATCGCTCCCACCGGCACGGCGATGCCGTACCCGGCGAGGAGCCCCGCCACCAGGGCGGCGGTCACGAGGGCGGAAGCGTCGGCCTCCGTTCCCGGCCGGGCTGCTTCTGAACCCGCGCCGAGCGGTCGGTCGCGGTCAGCGGCAGGACGGTGGCGGCGTTCGTGGTCATGCGCACATCGTGCGGAGGGCGCTGGTGCCGCAGCAACCCATTTAGGCCGGGCTCGCTCAGGACTTCGCCATGGTGGTGCGCGTCAGGTCGAACTCGCACCACACGGCCTTGCTCAGGGCCGAGCAGCTCACGCCGTAGCGGTGCGTGAGGTGGCGGACGATGGCGAGCCCGCGCCCGCACCGGCTGTCAGCGCGCGCCACGCGCGGCTGCGGCCACTCCCCTACGGCCGAATCCCCGACCTCGACCCGCAGCCACGCGGCGGCGACGGTCACCCGCACCCAGAACCGGTCGCCGGTGACGCAGCCGTGGAGCACGGCGTTGCCGCTCAACTCGGCCGTGACGAGCTCCGCTTCGAGCGCCAGCTCCGCGTAGCCCCACTTCTCCAGGACTTCGCGTACCCGCCGCCGGGCCCACGTGACGCTGGCCGGGTGGGGCTGGTACTCGACGCGGTCCTGGCGGATGACGTCCCTGTGGTCACGCTCCTCGCACACAGGCGCACACCTCCAATGGGTGTCGTGTAGCGATCAGTTGAGCACCGACCGTAGCGAGTGCAGCAGATGGAATTCAAGTTGATCCAGGAAAATTATCCCCGAACGAGTTGCACGCGCCGCGCCGATGACACCAGACTGGGCCCCGGCTGACCGAGAGGAGTTCTCACGTGACGGAGCGCCAGCCATCCCAAGACAGCCGCGTCTCCACGGTGTTGGGCAGGCGCCTCGGCGGCGAGCTGCTGCGACTCCGGCTCGCGGCAGGGCTGACACAGGGCCAGGCCGCGAAGGCGCTGACGTCCTCGACCGGGAAGGTCGCGAAGATGGAGGGCGGCTGGGTTCCGATGCGCGACCCCGATATCCGGGTGCTGACCGAGCTGTACGGCGTCAGCGACCCAGCAACGGTCCCCCACCTGCTCGAACTGGCCCGGGTGGACCGCGAACGCCGGAAGAGCAAGGGATGGTGGGACGACTTCCCGCTTCTGGGGGACGTGAAGGAGTACGTCAGCCTTGAGGATGCGGCCACGGCCATCCGGGCCTGGCACCTCACCTACATCCCGGGCCTGTTGCAGACCCCGGCGTACACCCGGGCGCTGCGGGACGATCTGTCGGATCCGGAGGATCCGACCAGCGTCGAGGACTTCGTCGCGACACGGCTCAGGCGGCAGCGCCGCCTCAGCGCCGACCCCCCGCTCACGCTGAACGTCGTCATCTACGAGGCCGCCCTGCGCCACCTCGTCGGCGGCCCTGTCACCATGGCCGCCCAGCTTGAGCATCTGACGAGCATGGCCAGCAGGTCCCACATCACGGTCCGCGTCCTGCCCTTCAGCGCCGGAGCGCTCCTTGGCATGAACTGCAACTTCAGTGTCCTGTCGTTCGCCGAACCAGGCGCCATGGACGTGGTGTACATGGAACTCGCCTTCACCCGGCGCTGGGTCGAGGGCGGGAAAGAGGCTGTACAGCATGCGGACCTGTTCGAGAAGATCACCGCGCGGGCGCTCGACTCCAGCGAATCGCTCGCGCTCATCAACACCATCCGCAACGATCTGTGAGCCATGACGAACTTCGCCTTCTACAAGTCCTCTTACAGCGACCCCCAGAGGGAGTGCGTCGAGGTCGCCACCAACGTCCCCGCTCTCACCGCCGTCCGCGACTCCAAGCGACCCCGCGGCCCGATCCTCCGCTTCCCCCCCCGGCAGTTGGCGCGCGTTCCAGGCGATACTCAAGCGGTGACGACGCCGTCGCCTGACGCGGCTTCGGGAGGGCTCCCGAGCAAGACGGGCCAGACTGCGGGCATCCACAGGCCACACACGGTACGGGGGGCCACACGATGCCGGACACCGGACACCCAGACTGGGATCACCTGCTCTCCGCGCTGGAGAGCGCCATCGCGCCGACCACGGCCGAGGGCAGACCCGACCGGAAGGCGAAGGCGCGCGACGTGCTGCCGCCGGTCGTGCTGCTCCTCGGCGACGGCGCGCCCCAGGACGTGTACAAGCTGGACCGGGGGCTTCTCCACCCGGGCAGCGGGCGGCACGCCCACGTCGAGACGCAGGTGCCCAGCCACCGCCCTCCCGGCGACGGCGTACGGCCGCTGTGCTGCGACATCCAGCCGGAGGTCCTGAGGCAGGGAGTCGTGCCGGGGACGGGGCGGCTGAAGCTGCCGAACTTCTCGCTGACGCGCCGCATCGTCGACGGGATGCGGACAGCCGCTGCCGGGGGACCGACCGGCCCCACCGCGCTGCGCGACTACTGCTACGAGCACGAGCGCGGCCCGGTGCGTGACGCCCTGTGGCGCATAGCGGGCACCAACGAGGGCGGTCCCGGCGGCGGGCTCACCCTCGCGGGTGCGTGGAACTGGCTCGCCGGCCCGCTGTGCCAGACCCTCCCCCGCCGGCTGTGGGCCAGGCGCTGGACGCGCCGTCTGCTGCGCTCGAAGCGGCACCGCTGGTACGCGGAGTGGGTCAACCGCGACCGAACGCCGCTGCTGGGGGCGGAGTTCTTCACCCACGCCTTCAACCGGGTCGGCGGGCTCGTGGCCTCGGACGCCCCGGGCGGGCTGCCGGCCGCCGAGCGGGAACGCCGGCTGGAGCAACTGCTGCTGCGCGCCCTGCTCGTGGACCTGAAGCGGTGGGGGCGCGCGGGGCGCTGGGCCCGCCTCTCGCCGTGGCGGCGCCGCCGCGTCACCCGCTACGTCCTGCCCGTCCACCTGCCGGGCGGCCCGGACGCGGAGGCCAGGGAGCGAGGCGTTCGCTTCCTGGAGGAGTACGCCACCGCCGCCCACTGGGTCGCCTGCGCCCCGGTCCTGCTCGTGGCGGACTGCCCGGCGCCCGAGGCGGTCGAGGGGCCCGACGCGCCCGAGCCGGTCGCGGGCGGCGAGCGGCACACGCCGGCGGAGGCGGCGGGGGTGCTGCGCGCCGCCCGCGGCCGTCCCGCCGTGGTCCGCCCGCTGCTGGTGGAGCTGGACGACGGGCTGCCGGCGGGCGTTCCGGCCTCCGACCGTGCCCCGAAGCGCAGGCTCGTCGGGCCCGGCGCCGAGGCGGCCGCGTGGTGCGTCGTCGCCTCGCTCGTCCTCGGCGGCGCCGGCCGGGTGGCGTGGGAGGCGGGCCGGGACCCCAGCGCCGACTGCCTCGGCGCGGCCGCCGGGGAGGTGTCGGCGCCCACCGCCCAGGACGGCCCGCCCGCGCTGGCCGCGGAGTACGGGGAGGCGCGCGCGATGATCGCCGAGCAGAACGCCCTCGCCGAGGACGCGGCCCGGGAGGGCGACGAGGTGCGGACGGTCGCCTACGTCGGCGTGGGGATGGCCGGCAGCGACGAGGAGTGGGAGGCCCGTTCGGACGGCGCCGTGCCCGAGCTGCGCGGCGTCGCGCTGGCGCAGCGCGAGCTGAACCGGGAGGCGGACGACGACAAGCTGAAGGTGTGGCTGCGGGTGGAGCTGTACGACCGCGCGGGCGAGAAGTACACGGACGCCGAGGCGGTCGCGGAGGACATCGTGGCGGACGCGGAGGCGGCGGACCCCGGCAGCCCGGAGGAGATCGCCGGGGTCGTGGGCTTCGCCCAGAGCCGGGCGGACACGCAGGCGGCGGTGCGGATCCTCGAGGCGGCGCGGATACCCGTGGTCGCCACCACCGCCACCGCCGACGCGATGAACTCCGGGACGTACTACCACCAGATGGCTCCGCCGAACAGCCGGGAGGCCCAGATCACCAGCCAGTTCGCCCGCCAGGCCAACATCGTGGAGACCGCGCCCGGCGCGTGCGTTCCCGCCGACACGGCGGTGGTGATCCAGGATCCGGACGACCTCTACAGCGCCTCGCTCGGGGACGGCTTCGCCACGCTCTTCGCCGACGCCGGGGGAAGCTGGCGCAAGCTGTGGCACAGCCCGGACGCCCAGGACGCCGCGACGCCCCCGCCGGGCGACCCGCGCGTGACGTGGGAGCCGAGCATCCACGACGTGGCCCAGGCGGTCTGCGACGAGGTCCGCTCGGCGGCGGGCGGGGACACGATGGTCTACTGGACGGCCCGGTCGCGGGAGTTCCAGGCGTTCCTCACGGACTACAAGGACTCCACGCCCTGCGGCGGCGACCGGCTCACCGTCGTCGGCGGGAACGAGCTGACCAACGCCGCCCTCTCCGGCCTGTACGAGACGCCCGTCTGGCCCGACTGGCTGCGCCTCTACCACACGGCCCACGTGCTGCCCGTCGGCGCGTCGCCCAGCCACATCGCGCGGGAGTTCAACGACCACTACGCCGCCCACTTCGGGCCCGACGACCTGTGGCGCAACGACGGGCACGCGGCGCTCGCCCACGACGCGATGCAGGTGCTGGCCGAGGCGGCCGACGGCGCCCTGGCGGCGACGGGCGGTCAGGAGCTCAGCCGCTCGAACGTGCACAACGAGCTCCACGCCGGGATCGAGAAGGAGGGCGCGAGTGGCCACATCGACTTCGCCGAGGGCGAGGCGGTCTCGCGGAACAAGCCCGTCGTGATCCTCCACCACACCGAGGCGGGCTCCACGCCGGTGCTGTCCTGCGGCTGGTTCTCCCAGACCGAGGACCCCGCGGAGTCATGGGGGCCGGGCGACGGGTTCGACTGCCCGCGCTGAGGCGCGGCCACCCGCACGCGCGTTCCAGGGGACAATCAACCGGTGAACCCGGAGCCAAGGATGCATCACACGCCGCGCCTCACGCTGTCGGCGAAGGGCATGAAGGACGTGGAGTCGGTGGCGTTCAGCCCCGACAGGCGCGTCCTCGCCAGCGGCGAGAAGAAGCGGATCCGCATCTGGGACGCGCACAGCGGGGAACAGCTCCGCGAGATGGGCGGGCGCATCGGGCGCGTGGAGTCGGTGGCGTTCAGCCCCGACGGGCGCACCCTGGCCAGCGGCAGCGGCAAGGTGGTCCGCGTCTGGGACCCGCACACCGGCGAACTCCTCCGTCAGCTCGACGGCGACGCCGGGTGGCTGGCGTCCGTGTCATCGGTGGCGTTCAGCCCGGACGGCACCACCCTGGTCAGCGGCGACGAGGCGATCCGCCTCTGGGACACCCGCACCGGAGAGCAACGCCGCACGCTGAGGCAGTCCCTCGCACCCGTGACGGCCCTGGCCGTCAGTTCGGACGGCCGTGTCCTGGCCAGCGGCGGTCTCCAGGAAGCCCACCTCTGGAGCGCCGGGAGCGGCGAACGGCTCCTGACATTGCCGGAGCAGGCCTCGCAGGTCACGTCGCTCGCCATCAGCCCCGACGGCCGCGTCCTCGCCAGCGGCGACGACGCCGGGGCGGTCCGCCTCTGGGACGCGCACACCGGCAGGGAACTCCACGCGCTGACCGCGCACACCGGATGGCCGGCGGACGTGCCGAGGCACGTGGCCGTCGCGTTCAGCCCCGACGGCCGCGCCCTCGCCAGCTGCGGCGACGAGGTGGTCCGGATCTGGGACCCGCGCACCGGCGCGCAGTCCCACGAACTGCCCGGCGACGACACCGGCTGGGTGCTGTGCCTGGCGTTCAGCCCCGACGGCCGCACACTCGCCGCCGGCGGGGCCGGAGCGATCCGCCTCTGGGCGACCCGGGCATAGGCCGGGCTCGGGAGGGACGCCGGCGCGTAGGGTGCCCGGATGATTGAGGTACCAGAGGCGTTCGCGCGGAGCACAGTCGAGCGCGAGGGTGACCCCGGAGCGGCGTGGCTCGCCGAACTGCCCGGGATCGTGGACAAGCTGCTGGGGCGCTGGGGGTGCGAGCCGGACGGCGAGGTCATGCACGGCGGTGTCGGGGTCATCGTTCCGGTGCGGCGGGGGGCCGAGGGGACCGCTGTGCTGAAGGTGTCGTTCCCGCACCCCGGCAACGTCCATGAGCCGGACGCGTTCGCGGCCTGGGCTGGGCGCGGAGCCGTTCTGCTGCACGAGCGTGACGACGAACGTTTCGCGATGCTGCTGGAGCGGGTCCGGGCGTCGACGCTGGCGGAGGTCGAGGACGGCGATGAGGTTGTCACGGTCGCAGGACGGATCAATCGCCGGCTGGCCATCCCCGCGCCGCCCGGCCTGCCCCGGCTGAGTGAGCAGGCCGACGCCTGGGCGGAGCAGCTGCGCGAGGATGCCGAGGAGCTGACGCACACGCTGCGGGGCCGCGCGGTGGACGCCGCCCTGGCGACCGTCCGTGAGCTGGGTCGCGCCCAGCCGGATGTGCTCATTCACGGAGATCTCCACGCCAGGAACATCCTGCGTGCCGACCGTGAGCCCTGGTTGGCCGTCGACCCCAAGGGGTACGCGGGCGATCCCGCTTACGACGCCGGCACGCTGCTCAGGTCGCGCGCGCTGACGCTCCTCGAGGCGGACGACGTGCGCAAGGCGGTGTACCGCGTCCTGGACGTCTTCGCCGAGGCCGCGGAAATCGAGCGCGAACGCGTGCGGCGTTGGGCTCAGTTCCGTGCCGTTCAGGATGCGTTGCTGGGCCGCCGTTACGGATTCCGGATTGCCCGCGGTGGGCCAGCGTTGGACCGGCTCACCGAATTCGCCGACCGCCTGGCGGCGCTGCTCACGGAATCCGCCTAGATCGTGAGCTTGCCGGCGCTCTGACCAGCGACGACACCGGTCCCTCGCCAGCCGGTAGAGTGGGATGATGAAGGCCTCGGATTCCCTTGCAAGCGTGCCGAAAGCCGATCTGCACGTCCATCAGGAAGCGACTCGCTATCTCGATCTGATCCTGGCCGAGCGCGAGGGCCGGGAGCCCTACGACTGGGCGGCCTGGCGACGGCGGCTGGCGGCCGAGCTTCCGCCCGGCAAGGAGCGCTTGCAGCGGATCGGGTCGGTGCAGCCGGTTCCGCTCGAACGCGGCGATGACGACGAGTTGTTCGTCGCGCGGTTCGCGGCGCTGATGCGCGACCACGCCGCCGCCGGCGCGTGGTACGTCGAGATTCGCTGCGGTGGTGAGGTCGTCACACGCGACGGCTTCATGTCGTTGTTCCGGCAGGCCGAGCAGCAGGTGCGTGCCGACTATCCGCGCCTGCGCGCCGAGGCGCTGGCGATCGTCATCCACGCGGGGCAGGATCCCGATCGCGTGGACGCGTTCGCCGACGGCTGCATCCGCGCCGCCGGCGAAGGGCTGGCGGGGATCGACTTCCTCTACGCGCCGTACGACACCGAGGCGGACTGGACCCCCATGTACCGGCTGGCGGAGCGATTCGCCGAAGCCGGTCTGGGGATCACGGCGCACGCGGGCGAGGTGTCGACGGCCAACATCGCCGCCGCGGCGCGCATGCCCGGTCTGACCAGAATCGGGCACGGCATCCACGCCGCGGCGGACCCGGCGTTGCTGCACCTGCTCGTTGACAGGGGCGTGACGCTGGAATGCGCGTTGACGTGCAACGACTACTTCGGCGTCCTGCCGGATCTCGAGCAGCATCCGCTGCCGCGGCTGGTCGAGGCGGGCGTCGCGGTCACCCTGGCCACGGACAATCCCGTCCAGCTCAGCACGACGATCGAGCAGGAGTACGCCATGGCGGCCGGACTCGGCATGAGCGTGGAGCAGCTCGCCGATTTCACCCGCAACGCGATCCGGGCGGCGTTCACCTCGGACGAACGCAAGTCCGCGATGCTCGGCGAGCTCGCCGGTGGTGGAGCGGATTGCAGCTCTCCGGTTTCCTGACCGGCCTTGCCCGGCACCTCACGCGTCGCGGCGTCGGTCCCGTCGCTCAGGGAGTTGCCGGAAGCCGGCCGACGTGTAGGTGGCGACGGCGCCGGCATTGGAGCTCGGGGTGCAGACGATCGCGCTCGACGAGCCCAGCTCCTGGAGTGCCGCCGCCGCGGCGACGGTGATCGCCTTGCCGTAGCCGTGACCGCGATGGTCCCGGTGCACGCCCATCGGCTCGAGCAGCCCGGGCTTCCCCGGACCGGCCGACCACACCGTCACCGCCGCCACCGCGTTGCCCCGGTCGTCGTACGCGGCCAGACACCGGGCGTCGGCGTACGGCGTTCCGGCCGCCATCGCATGCCAGCGCTCCTCCGTGAACGTCGACCCGTCGAACGATGCCCGCAGCACGGCGGCCCACACGTGCGCCTGCTCCGGGCCGATCACCTCGATCCGCACGCCTGGGTCGTTCACCGGCTCCGTGAGGTCGCGGCGCAGCGGCGTCCACGGCTCGTCGGCGTTCCAGCCGGCCTCGGACAGCAGATCGTGGACCAGTGCGCCCGTTGGCGCCTCGACGAACGCCTTCCCCTCCATCAGCACGCCGCGCTCCGGCTCGGTCACGTCCCGGACCAGCCGCTGCGCCAGCTCCTCGTCCCGCTGGGCGTCCGGCGCGGTCGTGAGCCGCAACAACGCGGGACCGTCCAGCAGCCCGACGGCGAGAATCCGTCCGTCCCGGCTCCAGATCCGGACCGCCGCCGCCGTCGCCTCCGCACCGAACCGCCAGAACCAGCCCAGGTCCCCCGGATGCAGTTGCATCGGCGCCCCGTCGTCCTGCCACTCCCGCAGCACGCCCACGGCCTCGCTCAGCCCGTCGGCTCCCGGCGTGTCCAACCCGATCGTCATGCCCCCGATCACACACCACCGCGCCGCCAGTCCGCACCGGGTTTCCGGCCGGCCGACCGGCGTGGCCGGCATTCGGGAGGGGGAGACACGGCCTGGCCCGGCTGCCGCTCCCAGCCGCCCCCGCCCGCGCTCGCGCGGTAGATCCAGCGCTCGCCGCTGCCGTCCAGCGCCGTGTACTCCGCGCCGTCGGGCAGCTCGGTCACCTCGCCCGCCGCGGCGGCGCGGCGCAGGGCGTCGACGGCGAGCCAGTAGGCGTAGTGCGCGGCGGTGGACTCCCAGACGGCGCGGGTGAGGGAGCGGGCGAAGTGGCTGTCGGGGCGGCCGCGGCCGGCGAGTTCGTCGGCCTGGGGGCAGGACCAGGACAGGACGCGCTCGGGGATGCCGGCGTAGCCGCGCGCGGCCATCTCGCGGGCGCTGCCGCAGACCGGGCAGGGGTCGGCGGGCAGCGGGGCGTAGCGGAACGCCAGCCAGTGCAGGTCGATGACGCTGTGCTCCTCGGTCGCGCCGCCGACGCCGTAGCCCGGGTGCTGGCAGTCGGGGCAGCGGACCTCGGCGGCGGGGACATCCGACCCGGTGCCGGGCCAGCCGGTGGGCCACTGGGCATCGCACCGCGTGCAGCGGTACTGGTGGCGGCGCGGGCCGATGATGTCCGGGGCGGGGAGGGAGATGTGGAGGTTCTCGCGCATCGGCCCGAGATAGCCGGGGAAGGTGCCCTGCTCGCGCGGCCAGGACGCCAGGCGCTCGTGGGGCCAGATGAGGCGGATGCAGTCGGCCACACTCATGGCGTCCCACAGGCGGCCGGGGCCGGGGTGGGCCCCGGCCTCGTTGAGCCGGCGGGCCAGGTCCCCCAGGTCGTCGAGGGATTCGGCGTTGCGGCGGGCGAGTGCGCGGACGGCCGCCGGGGCGTAGCCCGCCGCCTCGGCGGCGGCGAGGTCGGCGGCGCGCAGCGCGGCGGCCACGCGCTCCCGCCGCCGCCGCTCCTCCGCCTCGCGGGCTCGGATCGCCGCCCGCTCCTCCTCGCTGCCCGGCCAGGGCGGCACCGCCGGGTTTCCGTGTACACGCCGGGGCATGGACAGAGCCTGCTAGAGGATCGCGAAGCCGAGGACCACGGCCGCGGTGACGGTGAGCTGTCCGGGCGTCAGATTGCTGTCGCCGCCGGGCGCGGCGGCCGCCTCGTAGCCCCGGTAGACGGTCTCGCCCTGCTCCGGCTCCACGTCCTTGATGTGGACCACGGTGCCGAGCCGGACGCCGGCGGCCCCGGCGTACAGCTCCGCCTTCTCGCGGGCGGCGGCCACGGCCGCGGTCCGCGCTCGCGCGCGCAGTTCCTTCTTGGTGCTGACGTCGAACTCGACGCCCTCCACCTGGTTGGCCCCGGCCTCGACGGCGTCGACGAGCGCGGCCTCCAGCACGTCGAGGTCCCGCACCTCGATCATGAACGAGGCGGTGCACTCGTATCCGGCGAACTTCCGCTCGTTGCCGCCGAAGTGCCAGGTGGAGCGCAGGTTCAGCCGGGAGGTGGAGACGGCCGCGTCGGGGATGCCGTGGCCGCGCAGCACCGCGCGGACGCGGGTGACCGCGCCGCGCGTGACCTCGAAGGCGTCGGCCGGGCGCTTCCTCGTCTCCTTGACGGCCAGCCGCAGCCGCGCCATGTCGGGCGCGGCGTCCAGGCTGGCGGCGCCGAACACGGAGACGCCCCAGGGAGTGTGGATGGACTCGGAGCCGTTCATGCCCCTCATCCAATCACCCGGCCGGGCGCAGGGGTGTGCAACAGTGCGGCAACGGCGTCAACCCGCCCCGGAACAACGGGAACTGAGCCGGTGGCGGCCGCGTCCTCGAACCCTGACGTACACGATCCACGGGATGACCCGGGGGGATGAGGGATGAAGTCAAGGCAGCGGTCGAGGTTAAGGCTCAGGCTGAGCGCGGCGACGGCGCTCGTGGTGGCGCTGGCCGTGGTGCTGACGGCCTGCGGGAGCGGCAGCGGCAGCGGCAGGCGCGGTGGAGGGAGCAGCGGCGGGTACAGCGGCGGCAGCGACGGCGGCTCGTCGGTCGACAAGGATGACGACGACTACGACATCGACGACGACTACGACATCGACGACCTGCCGACCGACGACTACGACACCGGCACCGACGACCCGGCGCCGACGGACCCGTCGTCGGTCTCGCTCTCCTCGGTCCTGCCGGACCTGCTGGCGCTGAGCGGCACCGTCTTCACCGTCGCAGGCCCGGAGGAGAGCGACGCGAGCCTGTGCGGCGACTACCCGGAGGTGTGCGCCGACGCCACGGACCGGGCGCAGATCGCGTTCACCAGCGACGCGGAGGACGAGTTCGCCTCCTTCCAGGTCGTGGCGTACGCCAGCGAGGCGGACGCCGCCGACGCCCTGGCGACCGGCGCGGACGCTCTGGCCGACGAGGGCGGGTACATCATGCGGGCGGAGGACGCCTTCGGCGACGCCAGCATCGCCTTCACCGCCCCGCCGTCCGACGGGGACGCGCAGGTGACCGTCGTCCAGCGCGGCCCCTACCTGGGCGCGGTCGCGCGCGGCGCCGACGACGCGGCCCTGCTCGGCGACTGGGAGCTGGCGGACGCGATGAGCGCCATGTTCGACAAGCGCATGGAGCAGGCGGCCTCCGGCCAGGAGCCCACGGCGACGGTCGTCCTCTGACGAGGCGAGCAGACGCGAGACGGCGCGAGTCGGCGCGGGCCCGGTTTCCGGACCGGGCCCGCGCGATTCTCAGCGCATCGCGCTGCGCGGCCTGCTCGCCGGCGTGCTCGGCACGTGCGCGGGCGTGGTGACGCTCCTGGCCTCCGGCCCTGCGTATATCGGCGTGCCCCTGATCGCGCTCGGGCTCCTGGGCCTGTGGCGGGGCGTCACCTACGGACTGCGCTACCGCCGTCTGGGCGGCGAGGTGTTCGCCGTCCGCGAGCGCGGCCTGGTCTACCGCCGCGCCGGGGTCACCACGGCCATCCCCTGGCAGGACATCGACGGGGTCACCGTCTCCGGCCGGGGCGGCGCCCTGCTGCGGCTCTTCGGCTATGACGCGACGTGCCGCGTCCGGCTCTCGCGGGGCGACACGCTGCGGGTGAGCCGCTTCACCAGGGACGGCCGGTCCCTGGCGGAGACGACCGGCACCTACGCCGGGCGGGAGCGGATCCCCGTCTCCGGCTCCGCCAGTCGCGCCCGCATCTCGGCCGCCTGAGGCAGGCCGAGTTCCTCGTAGCGGCTCAGCGCCTCGCGCCAGTGCTCGCGGGCCGCGTCCGGCTCGCCGAGGCCGGCGCGGAGAGCGGCGATGCACGCGTGGGTGCTGGCCTGCGCTCGGCCGTAGCCCGCTTCGACGGCCACGGCCAGTGCCTCGTCGTGCAGGCGCAGGGCCGCGGCCGGGTTTCCCGTGGCCGCGTGGGTGGTCGCCAGCTCGTTGAGTGCCTCGATGAGCATGTGGGTGTCGCCCACGGCGCGGGCCACCGTCAGCGCCTCGTCGTGGTGGCGCAGCGCCTGTTCCAGGTCACCCTGTTTCCGGCACATGGTGCCGAGAAAGCGCAGGCAGTCCGTTTCAACGACGCGATAACCGGTCTTGCGGGCGAGGGACAGGCCACGGCGGGCGCACGCGCGCGCCTCGTCGTCCCGGCCCATCGCCACGTGCAGTTCGGCGATGCCGATGAGCGCGTTGGACGCGTTGGTGTCGTCGCCGTTCTGCTCGCTGAGGTGGAGGGCGTCCTCGACGTAGCGGAGGGCCTCCTCGTACCGGCCGAGGTCCTTCAGGCTGTTTCCGATGTTGCTCATGGCCGCGCGGCGGCGTGGCCATGGTCCGTCTGGGCCGATCAGTTCCAGCACCAGCTTGAACTGGCGCACGGACTCGGCCAGCTCGCCCCTCCTCCCGTACATGACGCCGAGAGCGTTCACCGCCTGGGCCTGCGCGTCTCGATCTCCCGCCTCCTCGTAGAGGATCTTCGCCCGTTCGAGATGGCCGACCGCGGCGTCGTGGTCCGCGCCCCTCCGGTGGATGGCCAGGCCCAGGCTCACGCGCGTGTTGGCCTCCGCGAGGCGGTCGCCGGTGGCCTGGGCGGCCTGGATCACCCGGGGGAAGAGGCTGATCGCCTCGTCGTAGTAGCCGCCGATGTCGAGGTAGCGCCAGATGGTTCCCGACATGGCGATGGTGAACGCCGCGTCGCCGTGGCGAGTGACCTCCAGCAGGTTGGCGCGTTCGGCGTCCAGCCAGCGCAGGGCGTGGTCGCGAGAGGCGAGCGGGGGCGCCTCGCCGCCCCAGGCGGGCACCTTGGGTCGCCGGTACGCCTCGTGGGGGGTGGTGGTGTCCATGGCCGTGGAGGCGGTGGACAGGTAGTAGTCGCGCAGCCGGGCCAGGGCGTTCTCGCGCTCGCCCTGGTCGTCGACGTCCTCGCACAGCTCGGCGGCGTACGCGCGCAGCAGGTCGTGCGGCTGGTGCCGGCCGCCGGAGGTCTGGTCGATCAGGTGGGCCCGCAGCAGCACCGTCAGCGCCCGGCGCGTCTCCCGCCACCCGCCGCCGGCCATGGCCGCCACGGCGTAGGCGTCCGCGTCGTGCCCGGGGTGCAGGCCCAGCAGCCGGAACACGCGGGCGACGGCCGTGTCCAGCCGCCGGTAGGACCAGGAGAACACCGTGCGGACGGCGGTGTGCGGGTCGCCGTCGATGTCCAGGAGGTCGAGTGCGTCCTGCTGGCCGGCGAGTTCGGCGGCCAGGTCGGCGAGGGAGCGGGTGGGCTGGGATCTGGCCAGTTCGGCGGTGATGCGCAGGGCGAGGGGCAGCCGGGCGCACCGCTCGATCAGCGCGTCGGCCGCCTCGGGCTCGGCCGCCACGCGGTCCTCGCCGAGCGCCTCGCGCAGCAGGCCGCCGGCGTCCGCCAGGGGCAGCCGGTCCAGGCTGACGCGGTGCGCGCCCTCGCGGGCCACCAGCCCGGCCAGCGCGTCCCGGCTGGTGATGACGGCGAAGCAGGTCTGGCTGCCCGGGAGCAGCGGCCGCACGTGCTCCACGCTGTGGGCGTTGTCCAGCACGACCAGCATCCGGCGGCCGTCCGCCAGGGTGCGGAACCGGGCCGCCCGCTCGGCCAGGTCCTGCGGGATCGACACGCCCTCCTGGCCCAGCGCCCGCAGGAAGCCGCCGAGCGCGTCCTCCGGCGTCACCGGCTGGTCCGGGCCGTAGCCGCGGAGGTCCACGTACAGCTGCCCGTCGGGGAAGAGGTGGCGCACCCGGTGCGCCCACCGCACCGCCAGCGCCGTCTTCCCCACCCCCGCCGTCCCCGCCACCGCCGAGACCACCACCGTGCCCCGGTCCGTGAGGAGTGCGTCCAGCTCCGTCAGTTCGGCCTCCCGCCCCACGAACCCGGCCACGTCCCCCGGGAGCTGCGCGGGTGGAACGCCTACCTGTGACTGTTCCTCCCCACCGACATCCACGGGCTCGCCGGCCAGCATGCGGCGTTCCAGCTCCCGCAGCTCCGGCCCCGGCTCCAGGCCCAGCTCCTCCACCAGCCGTTCCCGGGCCGCCCGGTACGCCGCCAGCGCCTCGGCCTGCCGCCCCGACCGGTACAGCGCCACCATCAGCAGCCCGTGCAGCCGCTCCCGCAGCGGATGATCCCGCACCAGCCCGGCCAGCTGCCCGATCACCGCCCCGCCGGGACCGCGCGCCAGCTCGGCCTCGTACAGCGCCTCGTACGCCACCAGCCGCCGCTCGGCCAGCCGGTGCGTCCAGTCGTCCAGCTGCGGGACGTCCAGATCCGGGAACGGAGTCCCCCGCCACAGGCCCACCGCCCGGCGCAGCACCTCCACCGCCCGCCCCGGATCCCGGCCGACCTGCTCAAGCCCCTCCCCCACCAGCGACTCGAAACGCTCCGCGTCCAGTTCCCCGGCCTCCACCCGCAGCCGGTACCCGTCCGGGCCGAAGGCGATCCGGTCCGGCTCGCCCAGCAGGCCCCGCAGCCGGTGCACGTGGAGGTGCAGCCGCTGCCCGGCCCGCTCGTCCGCCCGCTCCCCCCACAGCGCGTCGGTCAGCACGTCCGCCGGCACCGCCTGGTTCGCCCGCGCCAGCAGCAGGCCCAGCAGGGTGCGCCGCAGCCGCCCCGACAGCGCCTCCGAACGCCCCTCCCACCGGATCTTCACCGGCCCGAGCACCAAGAAATCCATGGCCGTTCAGCCAGCTCCCTCCGCCATAGGGGGCCCTCAGTCTGGCGCACCCGGTCGCGGGCCGGTGCCGAACGTTGTGCCCGCCATGAAAGTGAGATGAAAGCGTCACCGCGATCCTTGCTGTTGAGGGCATCACCTCCGCCGGCCGCCATCCGGCGGATGCCTCACGGGGGATGCCGGGCCGACGGGGCACACGTGCCGTCGGCCCGGCAAGAACGCACGACGGGGCCTCGACAGGCGGCTGGTGCGGGACATCGCCGACGGGCTGCGGCAGCGCGGCGCGGCGGCGCACGCCTCCCCCGGACCACTCACCGATCAACCACTCAGGAAGTGCCCCATGTCAGGCGGTTACTACTCACCACCCGGGTCCCAGCCCAACCAGCCGCAGCCCATCCCGCCGCAGCCCTACCAGCCGCAGCCGCAGCAGAACCCGTACGGCGGGCCGCCGCCCCAGGCGCCCTATCCGGCGCCGCCGCATCCGCCGAACGGGGCGTATCCGCCGCCGCCCCCGCCCGGCGGGCACCGGCGCGGCAGCAAGAAGCCCGCGTTCGCCGTGCTCGCCGTCATCCTCGTGCTCGCGCTGGCGGGCGTGGGCGCGTGGATGGTGCTCGGCTCCGGCGAGGACGACAGCGACGGCGGCCGGCCCGCGGCGGTCGACCCCAACCTCCCCGGCGGCCGGATGTGGTCGGTCAACGAGGAGGGCGTGGACGACGGCAAGAGCCCCATGGGCTTCTGGCCGGTGGGCGACACCGTCGTCAAGGCCACCGGCACCACGCTCACCGCCTACGCCATGGCCGACGGCTCCGAGGCGTGGACCCTGGAGCTGGAGGGCGAGCACCTCTGCGCGCCGAGCAACGCCACCGCCGAGGGCCTGCTCGTCGTCGGCCACGGGGAGAGCAACTGCGGGCAGAACATCACCCAGATCGACCTGAACACCGGCGAGCAGGGCTGGAGCCGGCCGCTGGAGCCCAACGGGAACCCCCTCAGCTTCCACATCGCGATGGCGGGCTCCTCCTACGCCGTCCAGACCCTCGGCGGCTGGAGCGTGCACAGCGTGGCGGACGGCGAGGAGATCGACTCGGCCATCGCCGGCTACGACGCGCTGGGTGAGGCGCTCAACTACCAGGGGGCGTTCGAGGAGTTCGAGATTGACGTCGTGAACGGCGACGAGGTCTGCGCCGTGACCGCCGTCGTCGGCGGCGAGGCGCTGATCAGGCAGCGCACCTGCGCCACGGTGAACGACGCCGCGAGCGGGGCGTTGAGCCCGCCCTTCTCGCGGCTGGAGGAGATCGACCCGGCCACCGGGGAGACGCTGTGGAGCCTCGACCTCCCCGAGGGCCGGTGGCTGGAGAAGATCAACAGCACCTCCCCGCTGGTGGTCACCCTGCGCGACGAGGAGTTCGGCGGGGAGCTGGAGCTGGCCTTCATCGACCAGGGGCAGATCACCGGCCAGGTGCCCATCGAGACCACCGGCCTCGCCGCGGACGACACCTCCGCCTGGCTCCAGGGGACGTGCCGGGAGACCACCGTGGTCTACAGCCCGCCGGACGACTGCGGCGGCATGGCCGTCCACGGCGACCGGCTGTACGCCTCCCCGAGCACGATCTTCAGCGACCCCATCGTGACCGCGATGAACGCCACCACCGGAGAGGTCGCGTGGCAGTACAAGGCGGAGGACTTCTCCGGGCAGCTCGTGCTCGGCGCGGACGAGAACGGCGTGATCGTCTATCAGGCCGGGTTCGACGAGAGCCTTCCCGGCCAGGTGGTGCGGATCTCCCCGGACGGGCAGAAGGTCGAGCCGCTGTTCCGGACCGACGGCGGCCTCTTCCTGCCGGGCAACGCCTTCGTGGCGTTCCGTGACGGGCGGCTCGTCTTCAGCCCGCCGGACTACTCCCTGGAGTACGACATCGCGGCCTACGGCCCGGACGGCAAGGACCCGAACGCCGGGAACGCCGGGAACTCCGGGAACGCGCCGTAGCAGTCGTCTAAGCCGCCAGGGCCGCCGTCCCTGGCTCACAGGCCGCCCGCAGCTCCGCCAGCTCCTTCGGCGGCAGGCTGCGGGCGGCCAGCTCGCGACGGGTGGCGTCCAGCAGCGGGCGGGCGGCGTCGAGCCAGGCGGGGCTCGGGTCCAGGCCCGCGAACGCCGCCAGGCGGGCGAGTTCGTCGTCGGTGGCGTCGAGCAGGTCCTCGTAGGAGAGGGTGGTGCGCTGCTCGTCCAGGACGGCGGACAGGTGCTCGACGCCCTCGGTGACGATCTGCGACCACAGCGCCCCGAAGCGGGTGATCGGGATGTCGCGGTCCCAGATCAGGGACGCGTCGAAGCGGTCGCCGAGCAGCGCGGCGAGGTCGGGCGGCAGGGAGCGGACGTGATCCTCGGTCAGCTCGGCGAGCGTGGCGATGCCCAGCAGTTCGTACATCTCGTGGAGCTGGGCGATGAGCCGGTAGCCGGGGTGGCGGCTCATCGACACGGCGCAGTCCGGGCCCTCGCGGTGGAGGTGGACGAAGCGGGCGGTGGGGAACGCCTCGCGCAGCGCCGGGATCCAGTGGACGGAGTAGCCGGAGCGCTCGATCACGGCGGTGCGGCCGAAGCGGGCGCGCAGCCAGTCGAAGAACGCCAGGTGGTGCTCGCGGGCCGGGCGGCGCGGCCAGGTGGCGATCTCACGGCCCAGCTCCTCGTGGAGCGCGCCGGTTTCGCCGGTTTCGCCGGTGAGGTGCGGCAGCACCATCAGGCCGAGCGCCGGGATGCCGGGGCGGGGGTCGAGGAACTCCGGGAGCGGGGCGCCGCTGCGGATCATGCGGTCGAAGAACGGGCTCGGCTCCGCTAAGATCCGCCAGAATTCCGCCCCGGTCATGGTTTCCGGCGGCAGCGCGCGGGAGGGTTCGACGAGCGAGGCCAGCAGCTCGTTCAGGCTCAGCGCGTCCGGGTGCAGGTTGAGGATGCGCGAGAGTGTCGTCGATCCACTGCGACCGGTGCCGACGACGAAGGTGAGGGGGAAGGCCGGGGAACGCATCCTCGCAGCGTATCCCGGGGGACTCCGCAGGACTCTCACATCGCCGGGGTGCGCACGCTGAGGGCAGCGTTGCCTCTGGGAAACGGATGTGATGCGGCCGGGTAACAGCCTCCCCGCACCCTCAAGGCATGAGCTCGAAAACGCGTGTGGTGATCGTCGGCGGCGGCATGGCCGGCGCCCGGCTCGCGCAGCAGATCGGCGGCGCGCCGGGCCTGGCGGTGACGGTCATCGGCGAGGAGCCGCACGCGGCGTACAACAGGGTGCTGCTCGCGGAGGTGCTGGCCGGGCAGTACGAGCCCGAGGTGATCGCGCTGCCGCGCCCGGCCGAGGGCGTGGCGTGGCTGTCCGGGGTCCGGGTGGTGCGCATCGACCGCGCCGGGCCGGGCGGGCGCGGGCGCGGGAGTGGCGGGCAGGTCGTATGCGACGACGGCCGGGTGGTCGCGTACGACGTGCTGGTGCTGGCGACCGGGTCCAACCCGGTGCTGCCGCCGCTGCACGGGATGTTCCCTCCGGACGGCGGCGACCTGCCCGAGGGCGTGCACGCCTTCCGGAACCTGGACGACTGCGTGGCGCTGGACGAGGCGGTGCGCGGCGGCGCCCGGCAGGCCGTCGTCATCGGCGGCGGGCTGCTGGGGGTGTCGGCGGCCCGCGCGCTGGCCGGGCGCGGGGCGCGCGTGGTGCTGGCGCACCAGGGCGAGCACCTGATGGAACGCCACCTGGACGCCGGAGCGTCCGCGCTGCTGCGGGCGCACCTGACGGAGCTCGGCGTGGAGGTCCACACGGAGTGCCGCGTCCGCGGCCTGCGGACCGACCCGCCCACCCCCTCCGGGGGTGTGGGCAGTCTCCGCCAGGGACGGAGGGTGGGCACACCAGCGGGCGGCAGGCAACGGCCCGCACCCTCCCCAGCGGGGGGCACGGGGGGCGAAGCCCCCCGGCAGGTCCGCGGCGTCGAGCTCGCGGACGGCTTCCGGCTGGACGCCGGTCTCGTCGTGCTGGCCTGCGGCGTGCGGCCCCGCACGGGCCTCGCCCGCGCCGCCGGGCTCGCGATCGCGAGCCGTGGCGGCGTCCTCGTCGACGACCAGCTGCGCACGTCCGACCCGAGCGTGTACGCCCTGGGCGACTGCGCCGAGCACGACGGCGTGCTCTACGGACTGGCGGGGGCCGCTCAGGAACAGGCGGACGTGCTGGCCCGCGTCCTCCTGGCGGGCGACGGCGGCCCCCGCTACGCGGGCACGCGGGCGCTGGTCCGGCTGACCCTGGGGGGCGGCGCGCCGCTCGACATCGCCGCGTTCGGCGACATCACGCCCGCGCCCGGCGACGACGTCGTGCAGCTGGCCGACGCCACCCGGGGGGCGTACCGCAAGATCGTCGTCCGGGGCGACCGGCTGCGGGGCGGGATCCTGCTGGGCGACCTCGGCAGCGTCGGCACGCTGGCGCGCACCTGGGAGGGCGACGAGCCGCTGCCCGCCACCGCCCCACTGCTGCATCTGCTCACCCACGATGCCCATCACGGAGGGTTGTAATACATGTCCACGGTTGAGACGGCCGAGACGATCGTGCTGGTCGGGCACGGCATGGTGGGGCAGCGCTTCCTCGAGGAGCTGGCCGACCGGGGCGTGACCGAACGCGCCCGAGTGGTGGTGCTGTGCGAGGAGCCGCGCCCGGCGTACGACCGGGTCAACCTCACCTCGTACTTCTCGGGCACCACGCCCGAGGAGCTGTCGATGGTCGAGGACGGCTTCATGGAGCGGCACGGCATCGAGCTGCGCCTCGGGGACCCGGCGGTGGCCATCGACCGCGAGGCGCGCACCGTCACCGCCCGCTCGGGCCTGACCGTCGGCTACGACACCCTGGTGCTGGCCACCGGCTCCTACCCCTTCGTGCCGCCCGTCCCCGGCAAGGACGCGACCGGGTGCTTCGTCTACCGCACGATCGAGGACCTCCAGGACATCGAGGCGTACGCCAAGGCCGGCGCCGGCACCGGCATCGTGGTGGGCGGCGGGCTCCTCGGCCTGGAGGCCGCCGGGGCGCTGAAGGGCCTGGGAATCGAGACCCACATCGTGGAGTTCAACCCGCGGCTGATGGCGATCCAGGTCGACGAGGGCGGCGGCGCGGCGCTGCAGCGCACCGTGGAGGAGATGGGCCTGCTGGTCCACACCGGCGTGGCCGGCCAGGAGATCACGGTCGGCGAGGACGGCGCGGTGCGCGGCATGCGGCTGTCGGACGAGTCGGAGATCGCCACCGACCTGGTGATCTTCTCGGCCGGGGTGCGGCCGAGGGACCAGCTGGCGCGAGAGGCCTGCTTCGAGGTCGGCGAGCGCGGCGGCGTCGTGATCGACGAGCGGTGCCGGACCGTGAGCGACCCGGCGGTGTACGCCATCGGCGAGTGCGCGCGGGCGGTGGACGGCATGGTGTACGGGCTGGTGGCGCCCGGCTACGAGATGGCGGCCACGGCGGCCGACACGATCGCCGAGCGCGAAGGCACGGGGTTCACCAGCGCGGACACCTCCACCAAGCTGAAGCTGCTGGGCGTGGACGTGGCCTCCTTCGGTGACGCGCACGGCCGCAGCGAGGACTGTCTCGACGTGGTCTACTCCGACTCGCGTGCGGGCGTCTACAAGAAGCTGGTGATCGCCAAGGACGGCACGCTGCTGGGCGGTGTGCTGGTCGGCGACGCCGAGCAGTACGGGCTGCTGCGCCCGCTGACGGGCTCGGTGCCGCCGGCGTCGCCGGAGCAGCTGGTGCTGCCCGCCGGGCTCGCCCCGCCCACCGCGATCGGCCCGGGCGCCCTGCCGGACTCGGCCGTGATCTGCAACTGCCACAACGTCTCCAAGGGCGAGATCCGCGCGGCCGTCACCGAGCACTCCTGCGGCAACGTGCCCGAGGTGAAGAAGTGCACCAAGGCGGGCACCGGCTGCGGCTCCTGCGTGAAGGTGCTGACGCAGCTGGTCAACGAGGAGCTGGAGGCGTCCGGCGTCGCCGTCGACAAGGGCCTGTGCAAGTGCTTCGCGCACACCCGCCAGGAGCTGTACGAGATCGTGCTGGCGCTGCGCATCACCTCCTACCAGGCGCTGCTGGACCACCACGGCCGCGAGGAGGCGCGCGGCGGCGAGGGCTGCGAGATCTGCAAGCCGGCGGTGGCCTCGATCATCGCCTCGCTCGCCCCGGCGATCGGCGCCGACGGGTACGTGCTCGACGGCGAGCAGGCGGCGTTGCAGGACACCAACGACCACTTCCTCGCCAACATGCAGAAGAACGGCTCGTACTCGATCGTGCCGCGCGTGCCGGGCGGGGAGATCACGCCGGAGAAGCTGATCGTGATCGGCGAGGTGGCGCGGGACTTCGGGCTGTACACGAAGATCACCGGCGGGCAGCGGATCGACTTGTTCGGCGCCCGCGTGGACCAGCTGCCCGCGATCTGGGCGCGGCTGGTGGCGGCGGGCTTCGAGTCGGGGCACGCCTACGGCAAGGCGCTGCGGACGGTCAAGTCCTGCGTGGGGTCGACGTGGTGCCGGTACGGGGTGCAGGACAGCGTGCGGATGGCGATCGACCTGGAGCTGCGCTACCGGGGGCTGCGCTCGCCGCACAAGCTGAAGTCGGCGGTCAGCGGGTGCGCGCGGGAGTGCGCGGAGGCCCAGGGCAAGGACTTCGGGGTCATCGCCACCGCCAACGGCTGGAACCTGTACGTCTGCGGCAACGGCGGCGCCACGCCGCGCCACGCGGACCTGCTGGCGCAGGACCTGTCGGACGCGGAGCTGGTGCGGCTGATCGACCGGTTCCTGATGTTCTACATCCGCACCGCGGACCGGCTGGAGCGCACCTCGGTGTGGCTGGAGCGGCTGGAGGGGGGCCTGGACCACCTGAAGGACGTGGTGGTGCACGACTCGCTGGGCATCTGCGAGGAACTGGAGGCGCTGATGGCGGCGCACGTCGCGAACTACCGCGACGAGTGGGCGGAGACCATCAACGACCCGGAGAAGCTGCGGCGTTTCGTGTCCTTCGTCAACGCCCCCGAGGCGCCGGACCCGACGGTGCAGTTCGTGCCCGAACGGGACCAGGTGAAGCCGGACCTGACGATCCTGGCGGGCCCGGAGATTCCGGTCCGCACGCTGGAAGGGAGTTCCCGCTGATGGTCGAGGTGGAGTGCGAGGAGGGCCGCTGGGTCGCGGTGTGCGACGTTGACGACCTGACGCCGGGGCGGGGGGTGGCGGCGGTGCTGCCGGACGGCCGGCAGATCGCGGTCTTCCTCGACCGGTCGGGCCGGACGTACGCCGTCGGCAACCGCGACCCGTTCACGGGGGCGTACGTGCTGGCGCGGGGGCTGCTCGGCTCGACGGGCAACGAGGGGCGGCCGTTCGTGGCCTCGCCGCTGCTGAAGCAGCGCTTCGACCTGGTCGACGGCCGCTGCCTCGACGAGGAGGACGAGTCGAAGACGGTCCCGGTCTTCGCCACCCGCAGGCGGCAGGCGGCTGACGGCGGCGCCTGACCCCCGGGTGAGTGCCCGGGGTGTGGACGGCAACGAGGGCCGGGGGCGTGCCCCCCGGCCCTCGCCGCGCGGCTACGCCGTGCCCGCCAGCGCGTCCCGGAATGAGAAGTAGGCGTCCTTCTTCTCATAGTTCTCATCCCACAGCAGCGGCGCCCCCCACCCGGGGAACGTCGGCGGGATCCAGGAGTCCCCGTCGCTCACGCCCCACACCGTGACACCCGTGCAGCCGTCGACCGCCAGGCACACGTTCGCCACGGAGGCGTAGTCCTCCGTCTGCTGCGCCAGCTCGGCCTCGTCCGCCGGCATCTCGATCCGGACGTCCAGCTCGGTGACGGCCACCTCGAGGCCGAGGTCCACGAAGCGCTGGAGGTTCTCCTGCATGCTGTCGGGCACCTGCCCGACGATGAGGTGGGACTGGAAGCCGACGCCGTCGATGGGCACGCCCTGCTCCAGCAGCGAGGAGACCAGCTCGTACATGCCGTCGCTCTTCGCGCCCAGGCCGTCGGTGTTGTAGTCGTTGACGTACAGCTTGGCGTCGGGGTCGGCGGCGTCGGCGGCGCGGAAGGCGTCGGCGATGTAGGACTCGCCGATCTCCTGGAGGAAGACCGAGTCGCGCAGCGTGCCGTCCTCGTTCAGCGGCTCGTTCACCACGTCCCAGCGGTCGATGCGCCCGGCGTAGCGGCCGGCCTCGGTGGCGATGTGCTCGGTCATGACGTCGGCGAGCTCGCCCTCGTACTGGCCGTTCTCGATCCAGTCCGGGAGCTGGCTGTGCCAGACCAGGGTGTGGCCGTGGACCTGCTGGTCGTTGGCCTCGGCGAACTCCACCATCTCGTCGGCCGGTCCCCAGTTGAACTGGCCCTGGGTCGGCTCGACCGACTCCCACTTCATCTCGTTACCGGGCGTGATGCTGCTGAACTCGGTGGCGGCGATCTCGGGGTAGGTCTCGGACAGTCCGGTGGCGGTGGCGCCGAGGCCCGCGAAGCGATCGCTCTGGGCGGCGGCCTCCCGCAGCGTCTGTTCCTGGCCCGAGGCGGTGCCGTAGGCGATGGCGGAGCTGATCAGCAGCCCGGCCGCCGCGGCGGCGGCCAGCTTGGCTGGGCGTGTCAGGGCAGGCATGGGGGATCCGTTTTCCCTCTCGGTCGTGCCCCCGCGCGGCCTGACGGTGCTCCCGCTATTCCACGCGGCGGCGTCGGCCGCGTCAACATCACCGCCGTGGTAGCCCCGGCGCGCGAATCGCGCGACAGTGGACATAAGGGGTATCCAGCGGTGCGGCGGTGAGGTGACGATCATGAACGGCGCGGATCTACCGATAGCCGTGGGCGTGGACGGGTCCAAGGAGAGCAAGGCCGCCTGCGAGTGGGCCGCGCACGAGGCGGCGTACCGCGCGCTGCCGCTGCGGCTGGTGCACGCGTGGATCGACGAGCCGCTCTACGCGCCCCCCGCGCCGGAGCGCGAGGCGGCGGAACGGCTCCTCGACGGCTGCGAGGCCGAGGTGAGCGAGCGCTTCCCGGGACTGACCGTGACCACCGAGCTGCTGCCGGCGACGGCGGCCGCGGGGCTGACCGAGGAGGCCGACCGCAGCGAGATGCTGGTGCTGGGCTCGCGCGGCCACACCGCCATCGTCGGCTTCCTGCTCGGCTCGGTCGGGCTCCCCGTGATCGCGCACGCGACGCACCCGGTGGTGCTGGTGCGCCCGGTGGCGCTGGAGTCGTCGATCGAGGAGGGCGACGAGGTGGTGGTCGGGCTGAAGGACCTGGGGCCGGCGGCGTCCGGCGTGCTGGACTTCGCCTTCACCTCGGCCGCGGCCCGGGGCGCGGCGGTCCGCGCGGTGCGGGCGTGGGGGGAGCCCTCGCTCTTCGGCGCGGACGTCCCGGGGGATCTGGAGAGCCCCACGCACCAGGGCATCGAGGAGCGGGAGGGGCTGGCGCTCGCGGGGGCGCTGGACCCGTGGCGGCAGCGGTTCCCCGGCGTGCCGGTGGTCGAGCACCTGCGCTTCGGCAACGCCTCCGAGGTGCTGCTGACGGCGGCGGCGTTCCGCGCGGCGCTGGTGGTGGTCGGGCGCCGCCGGCGCCGCCCCCGCCTGGGCCTGCGCGTCGGGCCCGTCGTGCACGCCGCGCTCCACCACGCGAGGCCGCCGGTGGCGGTCGTGCCGTACGACTGACCCACGACTGGCCCGGGGGCGGATGACGACGGCGCTTCGCCCCGGGTGGGGTGCCGGGGTGTGGGCGGCGACCGGGGGTCCGGGGGCGGAGCCCTCAGCTAGTCCCGCAGCGGCAGCAGCCTGTCCTCGCCCGGCGCGATCTCGACCGTCGGGCCCCCGGCCAGGGCCACGCGGACCGGCGTCTCCTCCCACGGCGGGACGCCGATCCACAGCTGGCCCGGCTTCATCCGCAGCCGCACCCCCACGCCCCTGTGCCGCACCGAGAAGCCGAACTCCGACAGCTCCGGCAGCGGCGCCGGGTCCAGCCACAGCGTGCCGCCGCGGGTCTCCAGGCCGGTCAGCCCGCGTTGCATCAGGTCGAGCGTGCCCGCCATGGCGCCCAGGTGGATGCCCTCCTCCGTGGTGCCGCCCTGGATGTCGGCCACGTCGCTGGCGAGGGCGTCCCGCACCCGCGTCCACGCCTGGCCGTGCCGGGCGCGGGCCAGCACCCAGCCGTGGACCAGCTCGCTCAGCGTGGAGCCGTGGCTGGTGCGGGCCAGGTAGTAGTCGACGGTGCGGCGCCAGGCGTCGTCGTCCAGGCGGTAGCCGAGCCGGGCGAAGAGCCCGGACAGCTCGTCGGGGGGGAACAGGTACCCCAGCATCAGGACGTCCGCCTGCTTGGACGCCTGGTAGCGGTTGACGCTGTCGCCCTCCGACTCCAGGATCCGGTCGAGCCGCCGGATGTCGCCGTACCGCTCGCGGTAGGCGTCCCAGTCCAGCTCCCCCAGGTCGCCGTAGCCCTCGAACTGCGCGACCACCCCCTCGTGCCCGTGCAGGAACGGCACCCGCAGCCGCCGCGAGACCTCCTCCCACGCGTCCAGCTCGTCGGCGTCCAGCGCGATGCGTTCGAACAGCTCCTGGCGGCGCGAGACGGGCAGGGTGCGCGCCAGCTCCAGGCCGCGCGTCAGCACCCACGCGGCGGTGACGTTGGTGTAGGCGTTGTCGTCCAGGCCCGGCCGCTCGGCGTCGGGGTACGCCTCGTGGTACTCGTCGGGGCCCAGCACGCCCAGGATTCGGTAACGCCCCTCCCCCGCCTCGTAGGTGGCCGAGGAGGCCCAGAAGCGGGCGATCTGGAGCAGCATCTCGGCGCCCTTGGTGTGCAGGAACTCCGTGTCGCCGGTGGCCTCGCCGTAGCGCAGCACGTTGTAGGCGACCGCCGAGCCGACGTGGTGCTGGAGGCGGGAGTGGTCCGGCAGCCACCGGCCCGAGCGCGGGTTGAGGTGCACCTCGGGCGTTTCCTCGCGGCCGTCGCTGCCGCTCTGCCACGGGTACATCGCGCCCGCGCGCCCGGCGGCGCGGGCGTTGCGGCAGGCCGCCGGCAGGCGCCGGTAGCGGTAGCCGAGCAGGGCGCGCGAGACCTCGGGGAAGTGAAGGTTCAGGTAGGGGAGGACGAACAGCTCGTCCCAGAAGACGTGCCCCCGGTACGCCTCGCCGTGCAGGCCGCGCGCGGGGACGCCCACGTCCAGCTCGGCGGTGTGCGGCGAGAGGGTCTGCAGCACGTGGAAGAGGTGCAGCCGCAGCACCCGCCCGGCCTCGCCCGGCACCCGCATCCCGGCCTGCCGCCACAGCCGGTCCCACGCGGCGCGGTGGGTGGCGAGCAGCCCGTCGAAGTCGGGGGCGCGGCGTACCCGCTCGACGGCGGCCGGAAGGGGGCCGGTGATCGCCGCGTCGCGTGAGGTGTGGAGGGCGACGGTCTTCTCGACGGTGGCGGTGCGGCCGGGCCCGACTGGGAGGGTGAGGCGCCGGGAGGCGCGGGTGCCGGTCAGCCGGGTGCGGGTGCGGGTGGTGGTGGGCGGGCCCGGGCCGGCGCGGGTGCGGGCGGCGAGCACGACGCGGATGTCGGAGACCCGGGTGCGGCACCGCAGCCACAGGACGTCGTCGCCCGCCTCGTCCGCCTCCTCCCGGCCGGTGCCCAGCTCGGTGAGGTGGTCGCCCGCGAGGTCGCGGTAGCGCGGCACCCCGTCGTTGCGGACCGTGCCGTCCAGCGCGGACTCCACCTCGACCGCGCCCGACCAGTCCTCGGCCGTGAAGGTGGTCCGCAACGCCGCCAGGTGCGGGTCGTCCATGTGGACCAGGCGGATCTGCTCGACGCCGAGGTGCCGCCCGTGCTCGTCGCGGTAGCGCAGCGTGCGGGTGAGGGTGCCGCCGCGCAGGTCGAGCTCCTGCCGGTAGAGCACCAGGCCCGGCAGGAAGCGCTCCGGGGTGAACCACTCGCCCTCCGGGCCCTCCTCGGGGCGGATGCGGAAGCGCAGCGGCAGCCAGTTCGGCAGGTTGACGACGTCCTCGTGGACCAGTTGCCGTCCGGCGAGCGGGGTCGGCAGCCGGTCGTAGACGCCGGCGACGTACGTGCCCGGGTAGTGGGCGCGCCCGGCCCTGACCTCGGGCGCGGCGCCGCGCGTGGCGAGGTAGCCGTTGCCGAGGGTGCACAGCGCCTCGCGCAGCCGCTCCTCGCGCGGGTCGTAGCCCTCGTAGGTCCACGTCCAGCCCAGCGGGCCCAGGGTGTCGGCGGAGTCGGTCGGTTCGGCGCTGTCGATGAGCTCGCTCACGTCGGTCACGTCGGTCACGTTGGTCACCTTGGTCGCGTCGGTCACCTATCTCACCTCGCCCAGCAGTTCCCCCGGGTCGCCGACCACCACGTCCGCGCCGTGCCGGCGCAGCTCGTCGGCGCTGCCGGGGGCGGTCGCCCGGTCGACGCCGACGACCAGCCCGAAGCCGCCGCGCCGCCCGGCCTCGACCCCGGGCAGGGCGTCCTCCACGACGGCGGTCTCGTCCGGCTCGGTGCTCAGCCGGTGCGCCGCCTCGAGGAAGAGCGCGGGGTCGGGCTTGCCGGGGAGGTGGAGCCGGGCCGCGTCGTTGCCGTCGACCACGGCGGGCAGCAGCGAGCGGATGCCCGCGCGGGCCAGCAGCTCGCGGGCGTGGCGGGAGGCGGAGACGGCGGCGCAGCGTACGCCGGCCTCGTGGAGGGCGAGCAGCAGCCGGATCGTGCCCTTCCAGGCGTCGACGCCGCGCTCCCGCAGCAGCTCGTTGAAGAGCTCCTCCTTGCGGGCGGCGATGGCGCAGACGGTGCCGGTGCCCGGCGGGTCGTCGGGGTCGCCGAAGGGCAGGTCGATGCCCCGGGCGTCGAGGAACGCGGCGGCGCCGTCGAGGCGGGACCTCCCGTCCACGTGGCGGCGGTAGTCGGCGTCCTCGTCGAAGGGCGGCCACAGCCCGGAGATCGCGTCGAAGGCCCCCTTCCACGCGGCGGCGTGCACCCGGGCGGAGTCGATGATCACGCCGTCGGTGTCGAAAACCACCGCCCGGCACGCGGACAGCTGGCGCATTCTTCTATGGGAACGCGGAGACGCTGCGCTGGCAAACGGCGGGGGTCCCCCCGGCCGGGGGTCCGGGGGTGGAGGCCCCGAGGCCTCAGCCCAGCGGGACGCGGCGGCCCGAGACGCGCTCGGCCGCCACCCGTACCCACAGCGGGCGCTCCCCGCCCCACGGCTCGGTGTGGGCCCGGGCCGCCAGCCGCTCGATCGCGGCGGGGTCGGTGATCCGCTGCGCCGCGCCCGCGACCATCACGCTCCAGCCGACGCGCTGCGCCTCGTCCAGCCGGTCGACCTCGAAGGCGACGTCCGCGCCCTCGGCGAACGACGGGGCGGCGCCCGGCGCGGTCCGGAAGACGACGGCGTCCTCGTCCTCCGCGTAGGTGTAGTTGACGGGCACGATCGCCGGGCCGTCGGGCGTGTCGACCGCGACCCTGCCCACGGTGTGGGCGGCGAGCAGCTCGTGGCACTCCTCGGCGGACAGCTCGGCCGGCTCGCCCGGCTCCACCGGGGGCTGGGAAACGGCGCTCGTGGTCTCCACGCCGCTCAGCTCGGCCACGGTGCACTGCAACGCCCGGGCCACCCGGGTCAGGGACGGCAGGCTCGGGGAGGCGGGCTGCTCCTCCAGGTACCGCAGATACTCCGGGGCGACGCCGGCGCGCTCGGCCACGTCCTCGCGGCTGAGGCCGAGTTGCTCGCGCCGCAGCGCGACCCGCCGACCCACGTCGCTGCGGTGGTTCGGCCCCGCCGCCGCTCCTGGTGCTCCTGGCATGGCCTCCACCTCCTCTCCTCCCCCCTCTCGCCTCCCCTCTGTCTCCTTCCCTCCCAGCATCGCCGCCGGTGGCGCCGCACGCGACCCATGGGGCGGACGGACGGGTCAGTCGATGGCGATCCGGAAGACCGGGTGGTCGGGGGCGATGCGGCGCAGCTCCTCCTCGGGGGAGTCGGGGCCGACGCCGCCGAAGAAGACGCCGACCTCGGCCTTCCAGCGCTTGAGGTAGGCGCGCAGCACCTCGGGCTTGTCGTCGTCGGCGACCTCCTCGGCGGTGAAGGTCTCCCGCTTCCTGCCGAGGTGCAGCTCGCCGCCGCCGGCGGCGCGCATGTTGTGGGTCCACTGGACGTGGCCGCGCGGGGCGACGAGGTAGTGGCGGCCGTCGAGGGTGAGGAGGTTGACGGGGGTGCGGCGCCACTCCCCGCTCTTGCGGCCGCGCACGGCCAGGACGCGCGAGCCCCAGACGCTGAGGCCGCGCCGGGTGAGGAAGGCCACGAACCTGTTGAGCACGTGGACGGTGAGCCAGCCGGGCTTCTTCACGTGCGGGCGGCCGGCGGAGGCGGCGTTGTCGGACATGTGGGACGCTCCCTTTTGTGAGCAGTGCTCTCGCTTGAGAGCGATGCTGACAGACATGGGGAGGAATTGCAAGAGCACCGCTCTCATTCTTGGGCGCTGCTCCAAACGAGGGCAGACTGGCACCCATGACTGCGATCCAAGGAGCACGGGAGCGGGCCCGGCGCGAGGTCACCGCGGCGATCAAGGAGGAGGCACGGCGGCGACTGGCCGCCGAGGGCGCGGCGAAGCTGTCGCTGCGGGCCGTGGCGCGCGAGCTGGGCATGGCCTCCTCCGCGCTCTACCGGTACTTCCCCAGCCGCGACGAGCTGCTGACCGCGCTGATCATCGACGCCTACGACGCGATGGGCGAGGCGGCGGAGCGCGCGCTGGCCGGCGGCTCCGGCAGCCCGGGCCGCGCGGACGCCGCGCGCCGCTGGCGGGGCGTCTGCCTGGCCGTGCGCGGCTGGGCCCTGACCCACCCGCACGAGTTCGCGCTGGTCCACGGCACGCCCGTGCCGGGCTACGCCGCGCCGCAGGACACGGTCGGCCCCGGGGCGCGCGTTCCGCTGGCGCTGCTGGCCGTGGTGCGGGACGCGCACCGCGACGGCGCGCTGGGCGAGCCGGGCGGCGGCCCGCTGCCGGAGGGGGCGCGCGCCGGGGTGGCGGAGGTGGCGGAGGAGTACGCCCCCGAGCTGCCGCCGGCGGCGATGGCGGCGCTGGTCGCGGCCTGGGCCCAGCTGGTGGGCCTGGTCGCCTTCGAGGTCTACGGGCAGCTGACCGGGGTCGTCGCCGAGGAGGAGCGGGAGGCGTTCTTCGCGCACGCCGCCGGGCGGCTCGCCGAAGGGGTGGGGCTGGAGGGCGCGGCGGGGAGGACTGGAGCGTGATCCCGGCGGCGGAGCTGGGGCAGGAGCTGGAGGCATGCTCCGCCGCCGGGTGTCGTTCGGGCTAGGCCGGGGCGCAGGCCGTGCCGTTGAGGGAGACGGTGGGCGGGGTGTAGGTGGCGCCGCTGTTGGTCTGGAAGCCGAAGCTGAACGACCCGCCGACCGCGACGGTGGAGTTGTGGGAGGCGTTGGTGGCGGTCACCGCGGTGCCGGACTGGCCGACCTGGGCGTTCCAGGAGCCGGTCACGCTCCCGGCGGGCAGCGCGAAGGTGACCGTCCAGCCGCTGAGGGACGCGCCGGTGGTGACGGTGACCCGCACGACCGAGCCGGAGTTCCAGCGGTCGGTGACGGTGTAGTTCGCGGTGCAGGAAGCCGGGTCGGGGTCGGGCCCGGGGCCGGTGGTGCCGCCGAGGGCCGTCAGCATGCCGTTGAAGGCGGGCTTGGGCCGGAGGTTTTCGTCGTACAGGGTGGCAGCGCCCTCGCCCGGGAAGGTGCCGGGCACCCAGGAGTCGCGGTCGCTGACGCCCCAGACGGTGATTCCGGCGCAGGCGGAGACGGCCAGGCAGGTCCGGGTGACGCTGGCGAACTGCTGGCCCTGGCGCTCCAGCTTGGCGGCGTCGGCCGGCAGGCGCATGCGGATGTCGAGCTCGGTGATGATCAGCTCGAGGCCGAGGTCGGCGAAGCGCTGGAGGTTGGCCTGGAAGCTGCTGGGGATCTGGTCGAGGATCAGGTGGGACTGGAAGCCGACGCAGTCGATCGGCACGCCCTGGCTGAGCAGCGACCTGACGAGGTTGTACAGGCCGTCGCTCTTGGCGTTGATGCCCTCGATGTTGTAGTCGTTGATGCACAGCTTGGCGTTCGGGTCGGCCGCGTCCGCCGTGCGGAAGGCCTCGGCGATGTACCCGTCGCCGAGCGTCCGCTGGAAGACCGAGTTGTCCCGCCGCGAGCCGTCTTCGTCGAACGCCTCGTTCACCACGTCCCAGTAGGCGACGCTGCCCTCGTAGTGGTTGGCGAGGTTGGTGATGTGGTTGTTCATCGCGTTGCGCAGGTCGCCGGCGCTGAGGCCGCCGTTGCTGACCCAGCTCGGGAGCTGGCTGTGCCACACCAGCGTGTGTCCGTAGACCTGCTGGTCGTTGGCGCGTGCGAACTCCACCAGCCGGTCGCCGCCCGAGTAGTTGAAGCTGCCGCGGCTGGGCTCGGTGGCGTCCCACTTCATCGCGTTCTCGGCGGTGACGCTGCTGAACTGCGTCGAGGCGATGGAGGAGTAGGTGCCGTCGCCGAGGCGGCCGTTGTTGACGGCCGCGCCCACGAACACGCCCTTCGCCTCGGCCGCCTCACGCAGCGTGGCGGCCTGGAGCGCGCCCGCCTCGCCGGGCGCTGACGTCTGTGCGGATGCACCGCCGTTCACCGCGAAGCCGGAGACCATCACTCCGGCCGCGATGACGGCCGCGGCTCTTCGTACCAGGAGAAACACGTCGGATGTCCCTTCTTGTCATGCCCCCGCAGATCGACGGGACAGTTGTAAGGGCACCCGGGGAGGCCGTCAATGCTTCCGGAAGGATTCTGGAAAAGTTCCGGGCCCGGCGGGGGAGGGAGGAACGCCGCCGGGTCCGGAAAGCGCACAGGTCAGCCGTGACCCTGACCTGGCACGAGGGGTGGACCGCTAGCTGCCGAAGCCGGCGAGGATGCCGTCGTAGGCGGGCTTGCGCTGGAGGTTCTCGTCCCACACGCACGCCGCGCCCTCGCCCGGGAAGACGCCGGGGATCCAGGAGTCGGCGTCCGAGATGCCCCAGACGGTGACGCCGGCGCAGCCGGGGACGGCGGTGCAGGCGGAGACGACCGTTTCGTAGTCCTGCGCCTGCTGCTGCAGCCTGTTGGGGTCGGACGGGGTGGTCATGCGGATGTCGAGCTCGGTGATGATCACCTCGAGACCGAGGTCGGCGAAGCGCTGGATGTTCTCCTGGAGGTCGCCCGGCACCTGGCCGAGGATGAGGTGCGACTGGAGGCCGACGCAGTCGACCGGCACGCCCTGCTCGAGCATGCCGCTGACGAGGTTGTAGAGGCCGTCGCTCTTGGCGTTGATGCCCTCGACGTTGTAGTCGTTGATGCACAGCTTGGCGTCGGGGTCGGCCGCGTCCGCCGCGCGGAAGGCCTCGGCGATCCACCCGTCGCCGATGGTCGTCTGGAAGACCGACGGGCGCATGGTGCCGTCCTCGTTGAACGCCTCGTTGACCACGTCCCAGTACGCGACCTGTCCAGCGTAGTGCCCGGCCACCTCCGTGATGTGGTCGTTCATGACCTGGGTCAGTTCCGCGGCGCCGAAGCCGCCGTTCGACACCCAGCCCGGGAGCTGGTTGTGCCAGACCAGCGTGTGGCCGTAGACCTGCTGGTCGTTGGCGTTCGCGAACTCCACCAGCCGGTCGCCGGGCCCGAAGTTGAAGCTGCCCCGGTTGGGCTCGGTGGTGTCCCACTTCATGACGTTCTCGGCTGTGACGCTGCTGAACTCCGACGAGACGATCTCGCTGTAGGACGCGTCGTTCAGCCGGCCGTCGCTGACGGCCGTGCCGACGAACTTTCCGGCGGCCTCGGCCGCGGCGCGCAGCGTGCTCTGCTGCGCACCCGGCGCCTGGACCGGTTCCTCCTGTGCCTGTGCGCTGCCGTAGAGCGCGAGGCCGGCGACCAGGGCGCCGACCGCGGCGGCGACGGTGGATCTGCGCACGTGGGGAGACATTCGGAGGTTCCCCTTTCTTTCGTTGTCATGCCCCCGCTGGCTTGACTCGTCCGTTGTATGAGGCCCTCTTGGGGTCGTCAACCCTTCCGGAATAATATTGAAAAACTTCCGGAGGGTGGTTCACTGGATCTCGGCACTGCGAGCACCGCATGGTTCCACGTTTTCCGGACCGGCGGAACGGCGATCGGATGCCCGGGGTGATACTCCCGAGAGAGGACCGACAGAAGAGGTGCCATGACAGGGGAACGCAAGGTGACCATCACGGCCATCGCCAGAGAGGCGGGCGTCTCGGTGCCCACCGTCTCCCGGGTGGTCAACGGTCGGTCGGATGTCGCGCCCGAGACGCGGGCGAGGGTCGAGGAGCTGCTGCGGCAGTACGGCTACCGGCGGCGCACCAGCGCCCCCGGCGAGCGGGCCGCCCTGCTCGACCTTGTCTTCAACGATCTGGACAGCCCGTGGGCCGTGGAGATCATCCGTGGCGTGGAGGACGTGGCCCACGCCGCCGGGGTCGGCACGGTGGTCTCGGCCATCCACGACCGGGCGGGCGCCGCGCGGCAGTGGATGACCAACCTGCGGGCGCGCGCCTCCGACGGCGTGATCCTGGTGACCTCCGTGCTGGAGCCGGTGCTGCACAAGGAGCTGCACCGGCTGGGCGTGCCGATCGTGGTGGTGGACCCGGCCGGAGCGCCGGCGTTGAACGCCCCGACCATAGGCGCCACGAACTGGGCCGGCGGCCTGGCCGCCACCGAGCACCTGCTGGAGCTGGGGCACCGCCGGATCGGCTTCATCGCGGGCCCGCCGCGGCTGCTGTGCAGCCGGGCCCGGCTTGACGGGTACCGGGCGGCGCTGGAGTCGGCGGGCCTGCCGGTCGACGAGACGCTGACCGTGCCCGGCGACTTCTACCACGAGTCCGGCTTCACCGGCTGCGACAAGCTGATGCGGCTGCCCGACCCGCCGACGGCGGTGTTCGCCGCCAGCGACCAGATGGCGCTGGGCGCGATCGAGGCGCTGCGCCGCCGGGGGCTGCGGGTGCCGCAGGAGGTGAGCGTGGTGGGGTTCGACGACCTGCCGGAGATGCGCTGGTCGGCGCCGCCGCTGACCACGGTGCGCCAGCCGCTGGCCGAGATGGGCAAGGTGGCCGCGCGCACGGTGCTGCGGCAGGCGCGGGGGAAGGAGATCGACTCACCCCGGGTGGAGCTGGCCACCGAGCTGGTGGTGCGGGCCTCCACGGCGCCGCCGCCCCGCCTGCGCGACTGAGCCGGCGCGCCGTTCACGCCGGTCACGCCATTCACGCCGTTCACCGTTCACACCGTCCGCGCCGGCTGCGCCAGGGAGTTCGGCTGGATCGGACGTGACCATCTTGAGACGTTCCCTCCGGTTGACGCCCCCGCGAGACGCCCGTAGCTTCCATCGGCACTCAAAGTAAGCCGAAAGTTCTTCGGCAGTTCCGGAAGGTGCCTTGATGCAACGATTGTCACGCCGAGCGTCCCGGGGGATGCGCGCGGCGACGGGGGCGGCGGTCTGCGCGATCACCGCGGCGAGCCTGGCGGCCTGCGGCAGCTCGGAGTCCAGCGGCGGCGGCGAGCGGCTGAAGGTGTGGATCCCCGAGGACAACTCGGCGGCGGTGCAGGCGGAGTTCGTCGAGCGGTTCAACGAGACCTCCGAGATCGACATCAAACTGGTCCAGGTGCCGGCCGCGACGTATTCGGACCGCATGCGCGAGGTCATGAACGGGTCCAGTTCGCCCGACCTCCTCTACAACTGGGGCGCCGGCAGCATCGGCGACTTCGTCGCCGATGGCACGTTGCTCGATCTCACGGACACGCTCGAGGGCGACCTGGCGTTCAAGAACTCCTTCGTCCCCAACATCCTGGACGGGGCGATGATCGAGGGGCACTATTACGGCATCCCGATGCGCGGGGTGCAACCGGTGATCCTCTTCTACAACCGGACCCTCTTCGACGAGGTGGGCGCCGAGCCGCCGGAGACCTTCGACGATCTCCTGGAGCTGATCGACACCTTCCTGGCGGAGGACATCACGCCGGTGGCGCTGGGCGGCGGCGACCCCTGGACCGAGCTGATGTGGCTGGAATACCTCCTGGACCGGTACGGCGGCCCGGACGTCTTCCGGCGCATCCAGGACGGCGAGACCGAGGCGTGGGGCGACCCGGCGATGCGGTGGGCGGCGGAGGCCGCCGCCGATCTCGTGGACGCCGGCGCCTTCGGCGACGACTTCGGCTCGGTCACCTACGCCGACGACGCCGTCTCGACGTTCTTCGCCGAGGGCGGCGCGGCCATGCACCTGATGGGCAGCTGGGAGTATCCCAACCAGCTCGTCAACCAGCCCAAGTTCGCCGAGAACGACCTCGCCTACACCACCTTCCCGGTGATCGAGGAGGGCGAGGGCGACCCGCGGGGGGTGGTCGGCAACACCTCCAACTACTGGTCTCTCAACGCCCGTCTGGGCGAGGAGGGCGAGGAGGACCGCCTGGCGGCGGCGGTCGAGTTCCTGAAGCTGTGCGCCACGCCGGACTACGCGCAGGCGCTGATCGACAACGGCGACGTGCCGGCGACGAACAACGCCGAGCAGCTGCTGGACAGCCACAGGGAGCCGGAGTACGCCCACTTCCAGTACGACATGGTGACGCAGGCGCCCAGCTTCCAGCTCTCCTGGGACCAGGCGGTGCCGGCGTCCGAGTCCGAAACCATGATCAACGCGATCGAGAAGCTGTTCGGCGGGCAGCTCGGCCCCGACGAGTTCATCGACGAGATGCTGCGCAACGAATAGGCCACCCGAGCGCACCCCGCAGCGCACCCGCACGCCCTGGGGCCGTCCCGACGGACGGCCCCAGGGCGTTTCTTGACCATCTTGATATGTCCCGCACCGTTGACGCGCCGGGCACACCCCCGTAACTTTCTTCCGCACCTGGTCCGATAATTTTCGGTGAGTTTCCGGAAGGTGTGGACGATGCCTACTGCTCTTCGCCGGGGCAAGCCCTGGCACATACGTACCCTCGCCGCAGCCGGGGTAACGGCGCTCGCGGCCACGGCACTGGCGGCGTGCGGCAGTTCCGGCCCGGGCGGAGGAGGCGACACCCTCGAGGTCTGGACCCTCCAGGACCCCGCCACCGCCGTGCAGCAGGAGTTCGTCGAGCGGTTCAACGAGGAATCCGACATCGACATCAACATCACCGAGGTCGCCAACGACAACTACTCGGACCGCCTGAGAACCGCCATGGGCGGCGACAACGCGCCCGACATGTTCTTCAACTGGGGCGGCGGCAGCATCAGTCCGTACGTCGACCAGGACATGCTGGTGGACCTCACCCCCATCATCGAGCGGGAGCCCGAGCTGCGGGACGGCTTCGTGCAGACGATCCTCGACGCCGGTGCGATCGACGACCGCTACTACGGCATCCCGATGCGGGGCGTCCAGCCCGTGATCCTCTACTACAACCAGACGCTCTTCGACGAGATCGGCGCCGAGCCTCCGCAGTCGCTGGACGACCTGCTCGACCTGGTGGACGCCTTCCAGCAGGAGGGCATCACCCCCTTCGCCCTGGCCGGGGCCGACGCGTGGACCGAACTGATGTGGCTGGAATACCTGCTGGACCGGCAGGCCGGCCCGGAGGTCTTCCAGAACATCCAGGGCGGCGACATGAGCGCCTGGGGCGACCCCGGAATGCTCCAGACGGCCGAGAACGTCAGGGAGCTGGTGGACGCCGGGGCGTTCGGCGACAGCTTCCGCTCCGTCCAGTACGGCAACGACGCCGCCTCCACCCTCTTCGCCCAGGGCGACGCCGCGATGCACCTGATGGGCAGCTGGGAGTACTCCAACCAGCTCGCCAACCAGCCCGAGTTCGCCGAGAGCGACCTCGCCTACACCTCCTTCCCCGTGATCGACGGCGGCGAGGGCGACCCCAACGGCGTCGTCGGCAACCCGACCAACTACTGGTCCGTCAACTCCACCGTGAAGGACGACCGGCTGGACGCCGCCGTGGAGTTCCTGAAGCTGATGGCGAGCGAGGACTACGCCCAGGCGCTGATCGACAACGGCGACATCCCCGCCACCGTCAACGCCGGGGACCTGCTGGCCAGCCACCCCAACCCCGACTTCGCGAACTGGCAGTACGACCTGATCACGAACGCCACCAGCTTCCAGCTCTCCTGGGACCAGGCCCTGCCCGCCCGGCAGTCCACCCCGATGCTCAACGCCATCCAGGAGTTGTTCGGAGGTCAGCTGAGCCCGCAGGAATTCGTCGACGAAATGCAGACCCTCTAGCCGTGAAGACAGACATCACCTCCGCGCCCCCGCGCGCCGGTCGCCCAGGCATCGCCTGGGCGATCCCCGGCGTGCTGTTCTTCCTGTGCTTCGCCGCCGCGCCCATGGTCGTCGTCGCCTACCTGTCGTTCACCGACTGGGACGGCATCGCCTCACCCACGTGGGTCGGCATGGACAACTGGTCCCGGCTGATCGAGGACGACGGCATGCGCAACGCCATCTGGCTCAGCATGCTGCTGACCGTCTTCACCTGGCTGTTCCAGACCCCCGTCGCCCTGCTGCTGGGCGTGTGGGCGGCCGGCCACCAGCGCAACCGGGCCGTCCTGTCCTCGATCTTCTTCCTCCCGCTACTGGCCTCCTCCGTCGCGCTGGCCCTGCTGTGGAGCACCCTGTTCGACCCCAACTTCGGGTTCGCCCGCTACGGGTGGTACGAGACCTTCATCGGCTGGTTCGGCGTCGAGGGCACCGACCTCCTCGGCGACGAGCGCGGCGCCCTCGTGGCCGTGCTCTTCGTCACCGGCTGGCAGTTCATGCCGTTCCACACCCTCATCTACCAGGGCGGCGCCCGGCAGATCCCGCAGTCGCTCTACGACGCCGCCTCCATCGACGGCGCCAGCACGGTCCGGCAGTTCTTCGTCATCACCCTCCCCCAGCTCCGCAACACCATCGTCACCTCCACGGTGATCATGGTGGTCGGCGCGCTGACGTACTTCGACACGGTCCTCGTCCTCACCGACGGCGGCCCGGGCGACGCCACCACGATCGTGCCCTTCCTCATGTACGACGAGGGCTTCGGCGCCGCCGACTTCGGCTACGCCAGCACGGTCGCCTGCGCCCTGGTCATCGCCGCCACCGCCGTCTCCCTGCTGCTGGTCCGGCTGACCGGCTTCACCAGGATGCGCAGCACCCGGGAGGGAATGTGAGCCAGCTTCGACAGACCGTCCGCAAGGATGGCGGGCCCGCCGGCGCCGCCACCGCCCCGGGCGCCCCCGCGCGGCCCGGCGGCGGAGCCCCGGCCGGCGCGGCCACCCGCCGCCTGCGCCGGCTGCGGCGCGCCAACTGGCCCGCAGGCATCGCCGCGACGATCTGGCTGGTCATCGTGCTGGTGCCGCTGTACTCGCTGCTGATCTCCACCTTCCAGGACCGAGCCGACTACCTGGAGAACGGCCCGCTGGCGCTGCCCAGCGAGATCTCGTTCGACAGCTACCAGACCGTTCTGGAGGGCAACTTCCTCCGCTACCTGCTCAACACGGTGATCGTCACGGCCTCCTGCTCGGCCATCGCGATCGTGCTGTCGGTCACCGTGGCCTACAGCGTCGTCCGGACCCGGTCCCGGCTCTCCCAGCGGTTCTTCCAGCTCTTCCTGCTGGGCCTGGCCATCCCCGCTCAGGCGACGATCATCCCCGTCTACTGGATCATCACCGAGATCCAGATGTACGACACCCTGCTGGCGGTCATCCTCCCGACCGCCGCGTTCTCCCTCCCTGTCAGCGTGCTGGTCCTCGTCGGCACCATGCGTGACATCGACGAGGAGCTGTACGAGTCCATGGCTCTCGACGGCGCGAGCCCGACCCGGATGCTGCTCCAGCTGGTCGTGCCCATGTCCCGGGCCGGCATCTCGACCGTGGGGGTGTTCGCCGCCCTGCACGGCTGGAACGGCTTCCTCTTCCCGCTGATCCTCACCCAGTCCCAGGAGACGAAGGTGCTCACCCTCGGCCTGTACGACTACGTCAGCGAGTACCGCACGGACATCCCGGCCCTGCTCGCCGCCGTGGTGCTCTCGATCGTGCCGATCTTCACCGCCTATCTCCTCGCCCGCCGCCAGCTGATCAACGGCCTGATGGGCGTCGGCGGAAAGTGAACGCCCGCCGACCCGCTGATCCGCCGACCCGCTGACCCGCTGACCCGCTGAGACAAGGAGCCTCATGCACCACCCCTGGCAGGACCCCGCCACTCCGGCCGCCACCCGCGCCGCGGAACTGCTGTCCCAGATGACCCTGGAAGAGAAGCTGGCCCAGCTCGTCAGCATCTGGCCTGGATCCACATCCGGCGAGCACCTGCAGCAGGACGACAGCCAGGACGCCGGCACCGCCGACGACGTAGCCCCCATGCAGAGCTTCCTGAACGACATGCCGCCGGACGAGGACGCGCTGCTGCGCGCCGGCCTGGGTCAGCTCACCCGCCCCTTCGGCACCGCCCCGGTCGATCCCACCGAGAAGGCGCGCGTCCTCGCCGAGGACCAGCGCCGCATCGCGTCGGCGAACCGGTTCGGCATCCCGGCGCTGGTCCACGAGGAGTGCCTGACCGGCTTCACCGCCTGGCAGGCCACGATCTTCCCCACCCCCCTCGCCTGGGGCGCCGCCTTCGACCCCGAGCTGGTCGAGCACGCCGCCCGCCTCATCGGTGCCTCCATGCGCTCCGTCGGCATCCACCAGGGCCTGGCGCCCGTGCTGGACGTGGCGCGCGACCCGCGCTGGGGGCGTACCGAGGAGACCATCGGCGAGGACCCGTACCTGGTCGCCACCATCGGCACCGGCTACGTGCGCGGCCTGGAGGCCGCCGGGCTCGTCGCCACCCTCAAGCACTTCGCCGGGCACAGCGCTTCGCGCGCCGCCCGCAACCACGGCCCGGTCTCCATCGGGCCGCGCGAGCTGGCCGACGTGATGCTGACGCCGTTCGAGATGGCGCTGCGCGACGGCGGCGCCCGCTCGGTGATGAGCGCCTACCACGACATCGACGGCATGCCCGCGAGCGCCGACGAGTGGCTGCTGACCACGCTGCTGCGCGACGAGTGGGGCTTCACCGGCACCGTCGTCTCCGACTACTACGCCGTCTCCTTCCTGGAGCTCAACCACAACGCCGCCGGCTCCCCGGGCGAGGCCGCCGGGCTGGCGCTGGCCGCCGGCCTGGACGTGGAGCTGCCCGCCCAGCGCTGCTTCGGAACGCCGCTGCTGAAGGCCGTGCAGTCCGGCGAGGTTCCCGAGGAGCGGGTGGACCGGGCCGTGCTGCGGGTGCTCACGCAGAAGGCCGAGCTGGGGCTGCTGGACGCCGACTGGTCGCCCGCCCCCTCGGCGCTGGCGGACGGCGCGACGGTCGAGCTGGACCCGGCGCCGATGCGGGAGGTGGCCCGGCTGCTGGCCGAGGAGTCCGTGGTGCTCCTCGCCAACGGCACGGCCGAGGACGGCGACGGCTCCGGCTCCGGCTCCGGCTCCGGTCCCGCGCTCCCCCTGCCCCCCACGGCCCGCATCGCCGTCGTCGGCCCGCTCGCCGACGACCCGGCCGCCATGCTCGGCTGCTACACCTTCCCCCGCCACGTCGGCATCAGCCACCCCGAGCTGCCCCTCGGCGTCGGGATACCCACCCTGCTGTCCTCGCTGCGCGCCGAACTGCCCGCCGCCGGCATCACGCACGTCAAGGACAAGGACGAACTGCCGCGGCAGGCCGCCGACGGCGCCGACGTCGTTGTCGTGGTCGCCGCCGACCGCTCCGGCCTCTTCGGGCGCGGCACCTCCGGCGAGGGCTGCGACGCCCTCGACCTCGAACTCCCCGACGGACAGGGCGACCTGGTCGACGCGGCGCTGGCCACCGGCCTGCCGGTGGTGCTCGTGCTGCTGACCGGGCGGCCCTACGCCCTGGGCCGCTGGGAGGGCCGGCTGGCCGCCGCGGTCCAGGCGTTCTTCCCCGGCGAGGAGGGCGGCGGCGCCGTCGCGGGCGTGCTGTCCGGGCGCGTCAACCCCTCGGGACGGCTGCCGATCGGAGTCCCGCGTCACACGGGCGCGCAGCCGTACACCTACCTCGCGCCGCCGCTGGGACTGGACGACGGCGCCAGCAACATCGACCCCTCCCCGCTGTACCCCTTCGGCCACGGCCTGTCCTACACCAGCTTCGCCTGGGAGGACGCGTCGGCCGACGCCGAGAGCGTGCCGACCGACGGCGCCACCACCCTGCGGCTGACCGTCACCAACACCGGCGCGCGGGCGGGCACCGAGGTGGTGCAGCTCTACCTCCACGACCCGGTCGCGCGGACCGCCCGCCCCGTCAACCGGCTGATCGGCTACGCACGGGTCGAACTGGAACCGGGGGCCTCCGCGCAGGTGCGGTTCGCCTTCCACGCCGAGCTCGCGGCGTACACCCTCGCCCCCGGGCGGCGGATCGTGGAGCCCGGCGACCTGGAGCTGCGGCTCGCCGCCTCCAGCGGCGACATCCGCCACGCGCTGCCGCTGACCCTGACCGGCGCGGAGCGCGTCGTCGGCCACGACCGCGCGCTGCGCTGCCGGACGGAGGTGGTCCGCCCGTAGGGCCGTGCGGGCGCCCTGCGGCCGGTTCTACGCTGGGAGACATGAGCTGGACGGTTCGTGACATTCCCGACCTCAAGGGTCGTATCGTCGTGGTGACGGGCGCCAGCAGCGGCCTCGGCTATGTCACGGCCCGCGAGCTGGCCCGCTGCGGCGCCCACGTGGTGCTGGGCTGCCGCAGCCAGCGGCGCGGGCAGGCGGCGATGGACCGCCTGCTGGGCCAGGTCCCGGAGGCCCGCGCCGAGCTGCGGCTGCTGGACCTCGCGGACCTGGCCTCCGTGCGCGCCTTCGCCGCCGACTACGGCCGCCGGCGGCTCGACGTGCTGGTCAACAACGCCGGGCTGATGGCCGTGCCCAAGGCGCGCACGGCCGACGGCTTCGAGATGCAGTTCGGCGTCAACCACCTCGGCCACTTCGCCCTCACCGGCCTGCTCTACGACCGGCTGCTGGCCACCCCCGGCGCCCGGGTGGTCACCGTCTCCAGCCTGCTGCACACCCTGGGCAACATCGACATCCACGACCTCAACTGCGAACGCCGCTACCGGCCCTGGCTCGCCTACGGCCGCTCCAAGACCGCCAACCTCCTCTTCACCCACGAGCTGGCCCGCCGCGCCGCCCAGCGCCACCACGACCTGCTGGCCGCCGCCGTCCACCCCGGCTACGCCGCCACCGAGCTGCAGGCCAGGGGCCCCCGCCTCACGGGCAGCCGCGTCCGTGAGCACCTGGCCCGGCTGGCCAACCGCCTGGCCGCCGCCCCGCCCGAGGCCGGCGCCACGCCCTCCCTCTACGCCGCCACCGCACCCGGCGTTCGCCCCGACTCCTTCACCGGCCCCAGCGTGCTCGGCGCCCGCCGCCTGCGCGGCGGCCCCGGCGGCTCCTGGCGCGCCCCGTGGACGCGCGACGACCGCATCTCCGAACGCCTCTGGCGCGCCTCGGAGGACCTCACCGGCGTGCGCTACCCCTGACGCGTGACGCACCCCGCCGTCATCTCCGGGGGCCTCGCGATCTCGGGCGTGGGCGCGATGACGTGCGGCATGCGTGGCAGCAGGCCGGAGCCCAGCGGCGTGAGCGTGTGCACCACCTCGTTCCCGCGCCGCACCGACATCACAAGACCCGCGTCCCGCAGCACGCTGGCGTGCTGGCTCGCCGAGGCGGGCGAGACCCGGGCGCGGCGGGCCAGTTCGCCCGTGGTCGTGCCCTGCTCGATGCAGCGCAGCACCCGGGCGCGGGTGCTGCCCAGCAGCCGCCCCAGCGCGGCGTGGTCCTCGCAGGCGGGCCGGTGGGCGTGCTCGACCGGGTAGACGAGCACGGGCGGCAGCGAGGGGTCGGCGTACGCCACGGGGTTGCGCCAGCAGAAGAAGGAAGGAATCAGCAGCAGTCCGCGCCCGCCCGGCCACACGTCGCGCTCGACCGGGTAGTCCGCCTCCAGCACCGGAGGGTTCCACCGCAGCACCGGGCGCAGCCCGCGCAGCAGCCCCTCGGCGCCGCCGGACAGCAGATTCCGCACCCGCACCGCCCGGTCGGCGTCCACCTCGGCCTGCACCCTCGGCCAGACGGCGGCGTCGGCCACCGCCTCCCGGTGGTAGCGCAGCAGGTCGGCGGCGAGCCGCTCGACCATCTCCCGCTCCCCGGCCGCCAGGGCCCGCGCCCAGCCCGGCAACGCCCGCCGCTGCCCGGCCTCGACGAGCGAGAGCTCGGCCGTCAGCCGCCCGCGGGACGTGGAGCGCAGCGCGTCGACGCCCGCCTCCAGCCCGTCGGAGCCCTCGATCGGCGTGAGGAAGTCGGGGAAGTATCCCCGCGTCGGTACCAGCGCACGCAGTGTCGTGGGCAAGGCTCCGAGCCGCCGCCTGGCCCTCTCGCGCCACTCGCCGAAGACGTGCGGCCCTCGCCGGTCCCGGAACCGGTGGGCGCTGAGCACGGTTTCCCACATCGGATCGGGCCGCTCCGCGATGCGGATCCGGGCCAGATCCTCCCCCGAGATATGGATGCGCAGCACTCGCTCCTCCTTGCCTCCCTCTCTCCGACGAACGCGACACGCGGAATGGTTCAGCCTACGCCGAAATGTTTCACCGGCCGATCGGCGTCAACGACCGCTCACGCTCCCCGCGCCGCTGCCCGCCTGACGGCGGTGTTTTGGCGTACGCCGAAATGGTTGGCCCCGCATCCCGGTTGTCCTGCACTGTTGGGACCTGTCCGGCACCGGTCGGGACGGGGGGATCAGTGGGGCGTCCAGGCGCACGCTGTTGACCAACGCCAACCGGGGACGGTTGTGACGCGGGACCCCTCTACCTCCCCGGCACGGCCCCCGACCCGGTGCCGGCCCCGCGCTTCGCGCCCCGGGCCTACCGCCTGGGCCTACCGCCTGGCGAGTTGGCGAGTTGGCGGGCGTCGGGCCAGGCGATGCGGAGCTTGGCCGGGGACCCGTTGAGCCTGGACGGATCGCCGCCGCCGGTCACCGGCGCCCGCTCGACCTGGTCGCCGCCCAGCGCCTTGTAGAAACGCTGGGCCGCGGCGTTCTGCTCCAGTACCCACAGGTAGACGGCCTGCCCCGCCGCCCGCTCGACGACGGCCTCCCCGGCCCGCGCGAGGAGCGCGGTCCCGATCCCGCCGCGCTGACGCCCGTACGCCACGTGCAGGTTGTCGACCAGGCTCCCCCACCGCTCGTCCCGGTCGAAGGCGACGTGCGCGAACCCCAGCATCTCCCCGTTCCCGCCGTCCTCCTCGGCGACGACCGTCGCCGTCCCCTCCGGTGCGGCGAGCCGCGCCGACCACACGGCCCGCCGTTCGGCGACGAGATCCCCGTCGAGGAACGAATCCGCGTACGCCCCCCGGTAGTGCCGGCGCCAGCTCGCGGCGTGCAGCCCCGCCACCCCCTCCGCGTCCTCGGGCCCGGCCTCACGCAGTCGCAGCGACGTCATGCGCGAGACGCTAGGCAGGGCCCGGGCGCCGCGTCCACGGATTTTCGGTCAACGGCCTTGGCCGCTCCCCACGTCGGCGCGCATGGCCGAGCGCAGGGCGGCCATCGCGTCGCTGTAGGGACGGTGGACCTCTTCCCACTCGGCGGAGCCGCGGTGGCTGGCCGCCACGGTGACCTCGGTCGTGCCCATGACGTTCCGCATCGCCCGCAGCGCGCGGTACGCCGTGTCGGAGGCGGCCGCGACCGGCGGCGGAGCGACGAGCTCGATCTCGTACTTCAGGGCGAGAAGGGAGTGACTGCGCCAGGCGGCCCGGAGGTCGGCCTCGTCCACGGGGGTCCGCTGACGCACGGCGAGCAGCTGCAGCTCGCTGTCGGTGCTGGTGAGAGCTTCGAGGTAGCGGGCGTACAGCTCACGCCTGAGCTGGTACAGCTGGTGCCCCCGATCGCGTCTGGAGCGAACGGTCTCGCCCAGCAGCGTTGATCCGACCCCGACCAGTGCGCCGATCAGCGTGCTTACGGGCGTCGTCCAGTCCATGGGGCGCAAGCGTAGGGGGCGGCGCCTCCGCACAGGCGCCGCCCCCGGGGGGAGCCGGGGCCCCTACGCCGGTGAGGGTGGGGAGAGGAAGCGGCGCGGGCCCCGGCTGGTCTGTGGCGTTACGGCGTCGCCGCCGCTCGGCCGGCCTCCAGGCGGGCGATGGGGATGCGGAAGGGGGAGCAGGAGACGTAGTCCAGGCCGGCGTTGTGGAAGAAGTGGACGGACGTCGGGTCGCCGCCGTGTTCGCCGCAGATGCCGAGTTTGAGGTCGGGGCGGGTGGAACGGCCCGCCGTGACGGCGGTGTTGATCAGGGTTCCGACGCCCTCGGTGTCGATCGTTTCGAAGGGGGAGGCGGGGAAGATGCCCTTCTCCAGGTAGGCGGCGAAGAAGCTGGCCTCGACGTCGTCGCGGGAGAAGCCCCACACCGTCTGGGTGAGGTCGTTGGTGCCGAAGGAGAAGAAGTCGGCGGCCCGGGCGATCTCCCCCGCGGTCAGGGCGGCGCGGGGGAGCTCGATCATGGTGCCGACGGGGATCGGCGGGGCGCCGGCCTCGGCGACGACGCGGTCGGCGTCGGCGCGGACGAGTTCCAGCTCGCGGACGGTGCCGACCAGCGGGATCATGATCTCCGGGCGCGGGTCGCCGCCCTCGGCGCGGTGGGCGGCGGCGGCCTCGGCGATGGCGCGGACCTGCATGGTGAACAGGCCGGGGACGACGAGGCCGAGGCGTACGCCGCGCAGGCCGAGCATGGGGTTCTGCTCGTGGAGGCGGCGGACGGCGGTCAGCAGGCGGTCGTCGTCGGACTCGCCGAGGGCGGCCTTGACGGAGAGGTCCGTGAGGTCGGGGAGGAACTCGTGCAGCGGCGGGTCGAGGAGGCGGATCGTCAGGGGGAGGCCGTCCATGGCGGCGAAGAGTTCGCGGAAGTCCGCCGTCTGCAGGGGCAGCAGGGCGTCGAGCGCCGCGTCGCGTTCGGCGTCGGTCTCGGCGAGGATGAGGCGTTCGACGAGCTCGCGGCGTTCGCCGAGGAACATGTGCTCGGTGCGGGTCAGCCCGATGCCCTCGGCGCCGAAGCGGCGGGCGCGGGCGGCGTCCTCGGCGGTGTCGGCGTTGGCGCGTACGCCGAGGCGGCGGACGGCGTCGGCGTGGGTGATGAGGCGGTGGACGGCCTGGACCAGGTCGTCGTCCCCCACCTCCCCGCTCTCGAAGTACTCCATGACCTCGGAGGGCACGACGGGGAGTTCGCCCCGGTGGACGTGGCCGGTGGTGCCGTCGATGGACAGCACCTCGCCCTCCGCCAGGACCGTGCCGTCGGGGAGTGTGAGGTGGCCGTTGGCCGGGTCGACGGTCAGGGACTCGGCGCCGCAGACGCAGGTCTTGCCCATGCCGCGCGCGACGACGGCCGCGTGGGAGGTCTTGCCGCCGCGTGAGGTGAGGATGCCCTCGGCGGCGATCATGCCGTCGAGGTCGTCGGGGTTGGTCTCGCGGCGGACGAGGATGACCCGCTCGCCGGCCCGGGCGCGGGCGGCGGCGGTGGCGGAGTCGAAGACGGCGACGCCGACGGCCGCCCCGGGGGAGGCGGGGATGCCGGTGGCCACGCGCTCCGCCCGCTCGTCGACGGCGAAGCGGGGGAACATCAGCTGGGTGAGCTGCGCGCCGCTGACGCGGCGCAGCGCCTCGTCGGCGTCGATGAGCCCCTGGTCGAGGAGCTGCACGGCGATGCGGAACGCCGCGGCGGGGGTGCGCTTGCCGACGCGGGTCTGGAGCATCCACAGCGTGCCGCGCTCGATGGTGAACTCGATGTCGCACAGGTCGCGGTAGTGGTTCTCCAGGATGGCGATGATGCGCAGGAGTTCGTCGTAGGAGCGGCGGTCGAGGCGGGCCAGGTCGGCGAGGGGGACGGTGTTGCGCGTGCCCGAGACGACGTCCTCGCCCTGCGCGGCGGGGAGGTAGTCGCCGTAGACGCCCTGGTGGCCGGTGGCGGGGTCGCGGGTGAACGCGACGCCGGTGCCGGAGTCCGGGCCGAGGTTGCCGAAGACCATCGCGACGACGTTGACGGCGGTGCCGAGGTTCTCGGGTATGTGCTCCTGGCGGCGGTAGCGGCGCGCGCGTTCGCCGTTCCAGGAGTCGAAGACGGCGCGGATGGCGAGGTCCAGCTGCCGGCGCGGGTCCTGGGGGAAGTCCTGGCCGGTGTGGTCGCGGACGATGTCCTTGAACTGCCGGACGAGGCCGCGCACGTGGCGGGCGTTCAGCTCGGCGTCGGTGGCGACGCCCGTGGCGCGCACGGCCAGTTCGAGGCGTTCCTCGAACCGCTCACCGTCGATGCCGAGGACGGTCTTGCCGAACATCTGGATGAGGCGCCGGTAGGAGTCCCAGGCGAAGCGATCGTCGCCGGAGCGGGCGGCGAGGGTGCGCACGGAGGCGTCGTTGAGGCCGATGTTGAGGACGGTGTCCATCATCCCGGGCATGGAGAACTTCGCGCCGGAGCGGACGGAGACCAGCAGCGGGTCGGCGCCGATGCCCAGGCGCTTGCCGGTCCGGCGCTCCAGCTCGGCGAGGTGCGCACTCACCTCGCCGCGCAGGGCGCCGGGTTCGGTGCCGGAGCGCAGGTACGCGCGGCAGGCCTCCGTGGTGATGGTGAAGCCCGGTGGCACGGGGAGGCCGAGGCGTGTCATCTCGGCGAGGTTCGCGCCCTTGCCGCCGAGCAGGTCCTTCATGTCCTTGTTGCCCTCGTCGAAGGCGTAGACCAGCTTGGCGATGGGGGTGGGCGGGCTGATGAGGGTGGGGGGTTCGGGGTGGATTGGGATTTGTGTTTCCGGCACGGGACTCGACTCCTCGTGAACGGTTGCCCTGACGCGGGGAGGCTACCCCGCTAACCGCTCATCTGAGCGTCCCTTTCATCATACGTGGCGGTCATCACGCGAACAAAGCCCGCATAGGCGGGCATAAAGTCACCGCTTGACTCCTCGGGTGTGGGCAGTCTCCGCAGGGCGGAGTGCGGGCACAGCCCGGGCGGCAGGGGGACGGCCCGGCCCGTGCCTTCGGCCGTCAGAGCCCCGCGGCGGCGAGGCGGGCGTCGGCGCGCTCCGGCGCGTAGAGGTGCTCGACGACCATGGCGGCGGCGCCGGTCAGGCCCGCGCGCTCGCCGAGGCGGGAGGTGACCACCTGCAGGTACGCGGTGGTGCGGTGCATGGCCCGCTGGTAGAGGAGTTCGCGGACGCCGGTGAGGAAGGGCGGCCCGGCCAGGTCGCCCGCGATCATCAGAACGCCGGGGTTCAGGAGGGTGACGACGGTGGCGAGCACCTCGCCGACGAGACGGCCCGCCTCGCGCGCGAGGCGCACGGCCTCGGGGTGGCCGATCGAGAGCTGGTCACGCACCCCGGAGCCGGAGGCGGTGGGGATGCCGGAGGCGGTGAGGCGTTCGGCGAGGGCCCGGCCGCTGGCGACGGCGGCCAGGCAGCCGTAGGAGCCGCAGCGGCAGAGGGCGTCGGGGTGGTCCAGCAGGCGTATGTGACCTATGTCACCGGCGCCGCCGTCTATGCCCCGGTACATCTCGCCGTCGACCACGACGCCGGCGCCGATGCCGGTGGAGACCTTGACCAGCAGGAACGCCGAACAGTCCGGGTAGCCGTCGCGCTGCTCGGCGAACGCCATGAGGTTGGCGTCGTTCTCGACGAGGACGGGGAGGTCCGTGAGGCGGGCGGGACCGGGCGCCGGTTTCGCGCCGCCTGCGTGCTTCCGTGCGCCCTCGGATGCTTCGAGCGCCTCCGAGGCGCCGAGGTGCCGCGCGAGGGCGCGCCGTAGCCGCTCGCGCACCGGGTAGTCGTCCCAGCCGGGCATCATCGGCGGCTCGACGATCCGGCCGGAGGCGAAGTCCACCGGCCCGGGCACCGCGAGGCCGACGCCGCAGACCGAGGCCGGGTCGGCGCCCGTCTTCTCCAGCAGCGTGGCGAACCACTGGCCGATGCGGTCCAGCGCCTGGTCGGGGCCTTCGTCGATGAGCAGCGAGCCGGTGTGCTCGGCCAGCACCGATCCCGCGAGGTCGAGCACGGCGGCGCGGCCGTGCCGGGTCTCCAGGTCGGCGGCCAGCACCACGGCGTGGCCGGCGTCGAACTCCAGCCGCACGGCCGGGCGCCCGCCGGTGGGCGCCTCCACCGGGCCGCCGGCCGTCTCGCGCACCCACCCCGCCCGGAAGAGCTGGTCGAGCCGGTGCCCGACCGTGGACCTGGACAGTCCGGTGATCCGCTGGATCTCGCCCCGCGTCGTCGCCCGCCCGCTGCGGATCAGCCGCAGCAGGTGGCCCGCGCTCGCCTGCGTCATCGCCTGCGTCATCGGCGCCTGCCTTCCCGCTCTCCCTCGACCGGTCGGGTCGCGTTCCTCACACCCCCTTTAGCTTGTCAACTTGATATTACAGGGCTACTTTTGCGTGTTAAGTAGACGTAACCCTGCGGTACCTTCGACAAAACAAGACGGCGCCGCCGTGAGGAAGCGGTGACGCTGCGGAGACCCCAAGGTTCCTTCGGAGTGCACGTGGATCGCGCTGACCAACCCGCCCCTCTCTCCTCAATCGCATACAACTCAACGAACGCACACCTCTTCGTCAGCGCATACGACAGCGCCCGCCGCGTGCTCGGACGCAACTGGACCGGCTCCTCCACCGTGCCCTCGCGTGCGCTGTACCCGCACCAGTGGAGCTGGGACTCCGGGTTCATCGCCATCGGGCTGCGTCACCTCGCGCCCTACCGCGCCCAGCGCGAGCTGGAGACCCTCCTCGCCGCCCAGTGGGGCGACGGCCGCGTCCCCCACATCGTCTTCAATCCCGCCGTCCCCCAGTCGGCGTATTTCCCGAGCCCCGACTTCTGGCGTTCCTCCGCCTCCGGGGACAAGGCCGGGGCCCCGGCCGGCGTCGAGACCTCCGGCATCGTGCAGCCGCCGGTCCACGCGCTGGCCGCCTGGCTGGTGCACCAGGCCGACCCCGCCGCCTCCGCGCGGCGGGGTTTCCTCGGCCGCGTCTACCCGCGCCTGGTCGCCTGGCAGCGGTACCTCACCGAGCGCCGCGACATCGGCGGGCGCGGGCTGGCCTCGATCGTGCACCCCTGGGAGTCCGGCATGGACAACAGCCCGTGCTGGGACGGGCCGCTGTCCCGGGTGGAGCCGGCCAGCTCCAGCAGCTTCCGCCGCGCCGACCTCGACCACGGCTGCCCCGCCGACCGCCCGACCGACCTCGACTACGGGCGGTACGTCCGGCTCGCCGAGCACTACCGCGCCCACGGGTACGTGGACGAGGAGGACACCCCGCGCCCGTTCGCCGTGGAGGACCCGGGGTTCAACGCCCTCCTCATCGCCGCCGAGCACGCGCTGGCCGAGATCGCCGCCGCGCTCGGCGACGACCCCACCGACCACCAGGTCCGCGCCGAGGAGCGCACCATCACGCTCGTCAAGCGGCTGTGGCACCAGGACGAGGGCCTCTTCCTCAGCCACGACGTGCTGACCGGCGAGGCGATCGCCGAGCGCAGCGCGGCCGGGCTGCTGCCGCTGATCGTGCCCGGCCTGCCGGAGGAGATCGCCGCCGCGCTGCTGCGGGCCGCGCGCGGACCGCACTTCGGCCTCGGCGGGCCCGCCCGGCTGGTGCCCAGCTACGACCTGACCGGCCGCGCCTTCGACCCGGCCCGGTACTGGCGCGGCCCCGCGTGGTTCAACGTCAACTGGCTGCTGACGCACGGACTTCGGCGGCACGGCGAGGGGCGGCGGGCCGACGACCTGCGTGCGAGCGCGGTCCGGGCGGCGGCGGAGTCCGGCTTCGCCGAGTACGTCGACCCGTTCAGCGGGCGGGCGCGCGGCTCCCGCGACTTCAGCTGGACCGCCGCGCTCGCCCTCGACTGGCTCCACGAGGCGGGCGTGGGGAGCCACGAGCCCGAGGAGACCGAGGAGCGCGTGGGGCTTGTGGGGCGCATGGGGCGCATGGAGGAGACGGAGACGCGGTGAACCTGACGCACCACTGCCTGCTCGTCCGCGACGGCACCTTCGCCGCCGTGGCCCCCTCCGGCGACATCACCGGCGAGCGCGGCGCCCAGCCGTACGGGCTTTTCGCCCGGGACGCCCGGCATCTCAGCCGCTGGCAGCTCACGGTGGACGGCGGCACGCCCACCGTGCTCGTGCCCGCCTCGGCCGGCTCATGCGCGGTCGGGCCCGCCGCGCCCGCCACCGCGTTCTCCGTGCTGACCCCGCCCGGCAGCCGCGCCGAGGCCCCCGCGCACACCGTCTTCCGCGAGCAGACGGTCTCCGAGGGCAGGCTGGTAGAACGGGTCCGGCTCAGCAGCAACCGGGGCGAGGCCACCAGCACGCTGCTGGCGCTCACCGTGGACGCCGACTTCGCCGACCAGTTCGAGCTGCGCTCCGACCACCGCTGGTACGAGAAGCCGCACGCCGTACGCACCCGGGCGGCGCTGCCCAACGGCGTCGAGTTCGGGTACCGGCGGCGGGAGTGGCACTCGCGGACCGTGGTGACGGCCGCGCCCGCGCCCGATGCGGTGGAGGAGACCGGCAGCGGGGCGCGGCGCCTGGTGTGGGTGCTGGAGCTGGAGCCGCACGGCGCGGCCGAGGTGACGCTGCGCGTCGAGGCCCACCCGCACGGCGCGCCCGAGGCCGGCGCCGACGCCGGGCCCGACCCCTTCCTGCGGGTGGCCCCGGTCTCGCCCGCCGACGGGCACGACGGGCACTGGCCGGAGCTGTCCCACGCCTGCGCGCAGGGCCTGGCCGAGCTGGCGTCGCTGCGGGTGGCGGCCACCGGGCCCGACGGCGAGGCGCTGCGCGTCCCGGCCGCCGGCGTTCCCTGGTTCCTCACGCTGCTGGCCCGGCACGCGGTGATCACCTCCCTCTTCACGCTGCCCAGCCGCCCCGAGCTGGCCACCGCCACGCTGCTGGCCCTGGCCGCCTCGCAGGCCACCGCCGAGGACCCGGCGCGGATCGCCCAGCCCGGCAAGATCGTTCACGAGCTGCGCCACGGCGAGCTGGCGTACTTCGACCAGGTGCCCTACGGGCGGTACTTCGGCTCGGTCGACTCGACCCCGCTCTTCGTCGCGCTGCTCGGCGCGCACGCCGCCGCCACGGGCGAGGTGAAGCTGGCGCACCGGCTGGAGCGGCACGCCCGCGCGGCCGTGGAGTGGATGTTCGCCCACGGCGGGCTCGCCGACTCCGGGTACCTGCGGTACCGCGCCGACCAGGGCGGCCTGGCCAACCAGAGCTGGAAGGACTCCCCCGGCGCGATCTGCTTCGCCGACGGCACGCCCGCCAAGGGCCTCATCACGGCGGCGGCCGCCCAGGGGTACGCCTACGAGGCGCTGCGGCAGGCCGCGCGGCTGGCCCGCGGCTGCTGGGACGACGCGGCGTACGCCGACCGCATGGAGGAGGAGGCGCAGCGGCTGCGGGACCGCTTCCTGGCCGACTTCTGGCTGGACGGACCCGGGCAGGACTTCCCGGCACTGGCGCTGGACGGCGAGGGGCGGCGGGTGGACGCGCTGGCCTCGGACGCCGGGCACCTGCTGTGGACCGGCATCCTCGACCAGGAGCACGGCGAGGCGGTCGGGCGGCGGCTGCTGGCGCCGGAGTTCTTCTCCGGCTGGGGCATCCGCACCCTGGCGGCGGGCCAGGAGGCGTACCACCCGCTGTCCTACCACCAGGGGTGCGTCTGGCCGCACGACAGCGCGATCGCGGCGTTGGGGCTGGCGCGGTACGGGCTGCACGAGCAGGCGCGCGCCGTCTGCCGCGGGCTGCTGGACCTGGCGGCGAGCGGGGAGTTCCACCTGCCGGAGGTGATCGCCGGGTACGGGCGCGAGGAGCACGCCGAGCCCGTGCCCTACCCCCACGCATGCTCGCCGCAGGCGTGGGCGGCGGCGGCGCCGTTCGCGCTGCAGACGGCCCTCCGGGCGGGGGCGGCGGCACCGCACTGCGGCTGACGGCGGACCAGCCACGCGGCCCGGGGGCCCACGCACTGGCCCCCGGTCCGCGTGCGCTTTTCTCCCGCCCACCCGCCC